>CALLAE010000001.1 GCA_938002665.1 uncultured Saprospiraceae bacterium
TCCCTTTTGTCCTTTCGACTGGAGCATAGCGTAACGGAGAAAACTTTAAGTAATTAGTATGTAATCTCATCCAGTATTATGAAGTTGTCTCCACAAGGTCGACAAGACAAATCAATCCCATTTGTCTTTTCGACTGGAGCATAGCGTAACGGAGAAAACTTCAAGTAATTAGTATGTAATCTCATCCAGTACTTTGAAGTTGTCTCCACAAGGTCGACAAGACAATGGGTTTTAGAGAAGAGAAAACTTCCAACTTATCTGGAGTATGGGCGGGAGTCTTGTACTTTGAAGTTGTCTCCACAAGGTCGACAAGACAAGGGGTCTTAGAAGGTGTCATTAGCATGGAAAAATAAGAATACAGCCTAAGACTCCTCGACTATTCTGTCATCAGTCCCTTTTGTCTTTTCGACTGGAGCATAACGTAACGGAGAAAACTTTAAGTAATTAGCATGTAATCTCATCCAGTATTATGAAGTTGTCTCCACAAGGTCGACAAGACAAGGAGTCTTAGAAGGGGTCATTAGCATGGAAAAACAAAAAAACAGCCTCAGACTCCTCGACTATCTGTCATCAATCTCGTTTGTCTTTTCGACTGGGAGCATAGCGGAACGGAGAAAACTTTAATTAATTAGCATGTAATCTCACCCAGTATTATGATGAAGTTGTCTCCACAAGGTCGACAAGACAAGGGGTCTTAGAGAAGAGAGAACCCTTAAGAAATAAAAAAAGTGATCATGTCACTCGACTACCTAGGAATGTAAAAAAAACCAACTACTACTGAATATTAGGATACCTGGGTCTTCAAAGTTTCATGATCACTAAACAGTGTCAGCTATTGTGTCAATAGCCTGAATCTAACTAACGAATCAACTTACATAAAAAAACTAACTACTCTTCTTTGAGGTCCCGATAAGGTCTGTCAGAACTGAGAACAGTTATATCTTCTTGTAATATGCCTAATGAAGCCTGAGCAGCAGAAGTAGGCAAGTATTTATTTGTATTATCTAATCTTATATCTGCCTTCAAGAAATTGTCTGAAGGTGCTTGACCAAAAGATTTCATATAGTCCTCTATTTTGTGTTGAACTATAGACTGGATTTGATCTCCTGTAATAGTGACTTGTGTTGCCTTTCCATTTACTAGAAGGACAGTTTGTGCAAGTACTGATTGACTATTGAAGGTAAGGAAGGCTAGTAAAGCCAATGACATTAACTTTTTCATGGATTATAATTTTTTAATAGTCAGAAAATGGGGATAACTATTATGTACTAAACGATTCTGAAGCCAATAATGTGGCAAAATGTATCGAAAAAAATAATTTGATATTTATAAGTTGCTATTAATCAGGCTATTGAAAATGACAATTAGGTGTTTCCCCTAGCTGCTTTTTTGCTCTATCTCTGCTCTAACTTGATCAAGTCAGGAAAAGCTTTCACTACTTTTTTGACTTTAGGTCTAGAGACTTTAGCGACATAACCGTGATTAGGGTTGAGCTCATAGAAGTTTTGATGGTACTCTTCAGCAACCCAGAATTCTTTATAAGGAGCTACTTCTGTTACGATTTTGGCATCATACATATTACTATTATTGATAGCCTTTATTTTTGCATCTATGATTTGCTGTTCTTCTGCTGACTGAAAGTAAATAGCTGAGCGATATGCCTCGCCGATGTCTGGACCTTGTTTATTTAGAGTGGTAGGATCATGTGCTACAAAAAGTACATCGAGTAAGGTCTCGTAATTAATTTGCTTAGGGTCATAGTATATCATGATAGCTTCTGCATGACCTGTCTTTCCAGCACCTACACCATAATAAGTTGGATAAGCTTTGTGCCCTCCTGAGTATCCGCTAATGACATCCTGAACACCTTTTATTCTATGAAAAGCTGCTTCTGTACACCAAAAACAACCGCCTGCGAATACTGCCTGAGCATAGCCCTCTAGCTTGTTCTTTTTTGTGTATTCTGCAACAGGGTAGGTTTTTTGATCGGCCTTACTGGGCTTTTTGGTTACTGTGGTGTGGTCAGCTGTTTCACTGTTGCTGATATCTTTTACATCACAGGATTGGTGAAAAAGGAGGATAGTCAGTGTTAGGATGCTAAGCGCTTGCATAATAATCTGTTTAATTCACTAAGTTAACTGATATGGGCTGCTATTGTTTTGAGATCGTTGTAGATTATCAGTTGCTCTATTTTTTTAACCAATTTTTAATATTTCTTTGCTTGTCTGGCTTGTCCTCTGTTTTTTTATTTGCACCTTGAGCAATTCCGAGAATGCTATTATTACTAATAAAAATATATGTTCAAAATGAAACTACCTCTCTATCTATTTATGATCCTCTCCTTGTGTAGCCTAAATGATGCCTCTGCTCAAAAGTCGAATGAAAAGATACACAAAGCAAAAATCACAACCGTCTTTGGAGATATTATAGTGCAGCTACATAATGATACGCCTCAGCACAGAGATAATTTTATCAAGAATGTAAAGAATGGTTGGTATGATGGTACGCTGTTTCATAGAGTGATTGCGGGATTTATGATGCAAGGTGGAGATCCTAATTCTATAGGGGCTACGCCAGAACAACATCTAGGTTCTGATAGATGCCCTACGCTGCCAGCTGAGATAAGAAGACATTACTTCCATAAAAAAGGAGCTCTAGCCGCAGCAAGAACACCTGATGGTGTCAATCCAGAAAAAAGATCTAGCGGCTGTCAGTTTTTTATCGTAGATGGTTATAATCATACTGATGCTCAGCTCACGGGTATGGAAACTGAAAACTTTAAGTTTGATGATATTGCTAAGGCCTATTACAAAGCGCAAGGGGGTGCAGCACATTTAGATATGTCTTATACCATCTTTGGAGAAGTTATAGAAGGACTAGATATTATAGATCTCATCTGTGCAATGCCTACAGGCAAGCATGATACTAGCCGACCCAATACTGATATTACTATGAAAGTAGAAATGATAGATTAGAGAATAGAATGTAAAGCCTAGTTCTGTAAAAGGAATTAGGCTTTCATAAATCTCTCTATGAATGAGCCCCCATCATTACTGGTAGCCACTATCAGATAAGTCTGCCCGCTGAGTAAGCTAGATACATCCAAGACTATAGAAGACTTGTTAGCGATATCATAAGTTTTCATCACATTCCCAAAATGTGTTGTTATAACAACTTCTTTGATGGTAGAACCCTCAGGGTCATTTAGTGCTATTTCTATTTTATTGATATCCTTATTGGGATTGACTACGAGAGAAGACCCGTAAGTAACTTGTGATCCTGAGAAGTTAAAGGCCTTTTCGTAATTGTTTTGGATTTGCTCTTTGAATTTCTGAAAAGTATGACCTAGTGAATTTTCTGAACTAGAGTTTTCTGTTGATTGACCGGAGACTCCTAGACTGTAGGTCAGTATTATGATGATGGTTAGTGAAGTTTTCATTTGAGCATTATCTAATTATAAAAAGGTGCTTCTGTACTTTCTTTGGTATCAAGAACTAAACCAAGCAAGGCCCATTTTTGTATTGAGAAAAGTTTCTAATATGTAACTTATTCTAAAAGAGGCTCTTTGATGATTTCTATAATGGCTAACTGTATATAATTTGGCATTTTTAGATTTGCCTTGACTAGCTGTATGGTATCTGCCCCATTGGGATTATCCTGTTAACTGTGACAGCTAGCTGACAGTTTTATATAGGCTTAGAGGTTCCACAAGATTTTTAAGTAAGAAAATAGTTCTGATAGTATAGTCCGAAAACCCAAGGTAGACATCTCCACATTAGCTCGACTCTTGACATCTAATACTTGCACTGGCACCTCTGCTTGTTTGAGTAATTTTAAAAATTCTATATCGATTAGAAATCGCTGGGTTTTAGTTTTTAGAAAAATCGGTTTTATTTCTTTTCGAAAACCCTTTAGACCACATTGCGTATCATCTGTATTGAGCCCTAGTAAAAACCTGTTGATGGTTTTGAGATAATGAGACACCTTTACTCTTATCCAGGGTAAATCTTTATAATAGTCCTCGTCTCTATGTCCTATAACTACAGGCAACTGATCATTTATCATAAGATCTGCAATCTCACCCATGCTGCCATAGGTGTATGGAAAATCATGGTCTGTATAAATGAGGAACTCAGATTCACTGGCTTTTACGCCTTGTCTTAGTGCATAGCCTTTGCCCCTATTCTGCTTGTATGATACATGTTGAAACTGAGGGATAGCTGTCTTTATTTTACTAAATCCTTGCCTAAGGTCTAAAGTACTGCCATCGTTTACGATGATTAGTTGCATCGCGAAACTTTCAGCTAGTCTCTCTTTTAGTTCTGTAAACTGCCTGATTATATCAGTATCCCAAGTCCCTTTAGGATTGTAGAGAGGAAGAATTATATCGAGAGTAGGCTGAGCGATGGATTAACTGTTGGTATTAATATATAAAATGTAGATATTCATCTTGAAAGTAGAGTAAAGTTATGAAAGGAAGACCAGCAGTCGGTGATTATTCGCCTTATTTTGAAACCTACGTATCCAAGGTAGAGGGTGATGATATCTTGAGTACCCTTAGGGCCCATCATTCTTATGAGCAGTTTGAAAGACTTACGGAGGCGCAGTGGCTTCACAGCTATGCTCCTGGAAAGTGGAATCTGAAGGAAGTTCTTATACATATCATGGACACAGAAAGGATATTTGCATACAGAGCATTGAGGATAAGCAGAAATGATAAGGCACCTTTGCAAGGTTTTGAGCAGGATGATTATGTCCCCTATTATGAGGTCGCCGATAGAACTGCAGAATCTCTATTGGCAGAATTCAGATCAGTAAGAACTGCGACCTTGGCCATGTTTGAAAACTTTAGCCCTGAGCATTTTAGGAGGAAGGGTATAGCGAGCAATAATGAGGTGTCTGTCTTGGCCTTGGCTTTTATGATAGCTGGACACGAAAACCATCATATAGATATCACTAACCAAAACTATCTAAGTTAAAAATGGAAAAAGCGAAATCTGCGGAGGACTATATTAAGAATCATCCCTTGTGGAGTAATGAACTTATCATTCTCAGAGAGCTAGTGTTGAAAACAGAACTAAAAGAAACGCTAAAATGGGGTATGCCCGTCTACACTTTGGATAATAAGAATGTGGTTGGCATAACAGGATTTAAAAAATTCTTTGGATTGTGGTTTTACCAAGGTTGCTTTCTTTCTGACCCCTACAAGCTTTTGCGAAATGCTCAAGAGGGAAAGACCAAGGCGATGCGTCATCTCAATTTCACCAACAAGAAAGAAATAAAGAAAAGCATTGTGAATGCCTATGTCAAAGAAGCTATCGCCAATCAAAAAGCTGGCAAGGTGGTCAAAGCGGAACGAAAAAAGATTCTCCTTCCACCTGAATTGAAAGAGCTATTGGATGGTAGCAAGGAAGTGGCAACTGCTTTTGCAAAATTTACAACTAGTAATCAGAATGATTTTAAGAATTATATAGCCGGTGCTAAGCAACAAGCCACTAAGCAGAGACGCATAGAGAAAATAATTCCTATGATTCTCAGAGGGGAGGGTATGAATGATAAGTACAGGAAGTAATAATAAAATGAAAAGAAATCTAATCTATCTGACTTTGATGGCTTTTTTGCTGGTGTCATGTGAAGAAGAGAATCCAATGGATAGTTCTATAATCGGCTTTGAGCTTTTAGAGGATCTCAATGGTCACTGGATAGGAACTAACGAAACCGCTTTCGGTAACTACGATTGGTTTGCTTTTGATTTTAGGCCTATCTCTCCTTCGCATTCCCACTCGATCTATGAGGGAGGCACTAATCAGAATATTATCACCTCTGTCTTTGTTGCCGACTATGAGGGTCGTCAGCAAATAATGGCGAGAAACGGCGGCTGGCTAGGTAACCAGTATAGAGCCACTTATTTTGTCTTAGATAAGGTGGAGAATAATCAAGCTAATAGCTACTACCGCTTAGTAGATGCAGTGGGTGGGGTAGATAGATCTTATCTGGAGTTTATCTTTACTGGTGATTCTATCTACATAGATGCATATAAGGATAACAGTGGCTCACTAGATGAGCCGATCTCTCATATGGGCTTTGCTGGATCTAATAGAAATCCAAGCTATGCTTCTACAGCTACTTCTTTGTTTGATTTTCCACAAGCTGTTTCTGAAGTAGATTTCGGAGAATCTTTTGACAATCTTATTGATCCTGATTCTGCTCTGTATCTAGAGGAACAGGCTGATCCTTTTCCAAAGGAAGCACATGGGCACTTAAGTGATCTTGAGATAACTTTATCAAGGAATCAGCAGACAGAAGACCAAAGACTACTTTTGTATATTTCCAAAGAAAGCTTAGTAAGTGCTAACGGAGCAGTCAATTTTAGTAATGTAGATAATGCAGTCATACGTACTATAGATATAGGCTCAGATGAGGATAGTTATATCACTAGCTACTTGCATCCTGATAATTATTTTGTAACTGTTTTTTCGGATTTGGATGGTAGTGGTTTTCCGTCTTCTGGAGACTATACTAGTCTTAGTACTGAGAAAACAGTTAGGGCAGAACAGGTAGAGAGTATGGAGCTAGCGATAGACTTGCTTATACCATAGATAGCTTATGCACTAGCAAGTTGAACTTGTTTTTTTAGATAGTTTCTAGCGCAATTTGATCAATAAAAATTCCGTCCCAAGTCAAAATATCTTTAAGGAAAAAATAACCTTTTCCCCTTTGTAGAAATTAAGCTAGCATAGACAGTAATTTCTACTATGATCAGAATCATCACATATTGCCTGACACTTGCTCTGCTCTCTTTGGGTTCAGTCAGTGCACAGCTGATTCATTTTTCTGATTACAGTACAGCACCACTCAGTCTATCCCCAGCTCTTGCCGGCGCTTATCAAGGCTCTCTTAGAGTGGGGGGTAATTATAGAGAACAATACAGAGCTTTTATAAACGATCCATATTTGACTACCAGTCTATTTGTAGATAGCCCATTGGCTTTAGGCTTACCTGATAATCAGTGGATAGGGATAGGTACTCAAGTCAGCAAAACAGAAGCGGGAGATCTCAGTCAGCAGCAGATTTCTACCAGAATAGGTTTGTCTTATCATCGTGCCTTAGATAGAAAAATGAATACGATTGTCGGTGTCGGTGTACAGTATTCTTATGCCAACCGTACAATAAATAATCCCTCTGCTGCCCGCTTTGAAGATCAGCTAAGAGGACTAGCCACCGTCAGTCAAGATCAGCATCTAATAGATAATTCGGCGGCCTCTTTCTCAGGTGTCAATGCAGGTGCTTACCTCAAAAAAAGATTCAATAAGAAATTGAAATTCGAAGGAGGCTTCGGTATAGGTCATCTCACTCAGACTGCTTTTGTCTCTGCTTCGAGCAATTACGAAAATAGGTTGCCACTCAGATACAATGTGTATGGTCAGTGGATGTATAGATCCAGTAAGAAAATAATTCTTAACCCCAGCTTTGTCTATCAGCGCTATGGTCCAGTTACAAACCTGATGGGCATATTAGGAATTAGACATCGATTCAATGAAAAGAAAAACATGATTCTTAGCTATAGATTAGGATATAGGTTGAGGGATGCGGGCTTCTTAGGAGTAGGAGCGATGTTCAATAATTATACGGTTCAGCTGACCTATGATATGACACTATCTTCTGCTCGAAATTATAATGGCACGACAGGAGCCTTAGAGTTGGGTTTTTCCAAAATATTTATAATTCATCCCAGAGTCAAACATAAAGTTATAGAACTCTGCCCTCGACTCTAGGTCGAAAAATTCAGCCATAATATTTTTTCTTTATTAATGATCTCATTATGAAACTAAGATACCTATGTCTACTAGTCATCAGTTTGCAGTATGTAGCGATGGAGCAGTATTGTGCTCAAGGTCTGCCTGTGGATGACGTCAGTAAGAGCCTACCTTGCCTTGACAAAAATTTCAATGTAAGAGTTATCATGACAGTGGACTCTGCAACCAGGCAACCCTTAAAGACAGCTACAGAAGTAGATGAGATGCTAGCGACAGCATCAGAATATTTTGCCCCTATCTGTGTTAGCTTGAGCAGTTGCAGTTTTGAGGCACTAGAGAATTATTCTTACAATAGATTGTACTCAGATACCAGAATAGAGGAAATGGGAGTTGTCTATCACTATCCAAGGAGGATTACTCTTTTTATAGTAAACGAAGTGAATGGGCATGACTGCGGCTTTAGCTATTATGATGGTCTCAATTCTAGGGATCGTGCACGGATATTTGTGGAGCTTAAGTGTGGTGATAATCCTGCCCAGCAGATTGCACATCATTTGGGTAGCCTGATGGGATTACTACCGACTAACTATAGTCTTGCAGAAGAACTGGCAGATGGTTCTAATTGTGCAACGGCAGGCGATCGCATCTGCGATACACCGGCTGATCCCTATGGTGCAAAGCGAGATAGCTCAGGCACATGGATTCCAGTTCCTGATCCTACCAAAGAAAAGTATGCCAGTGGCTGTGACTTCATATGGCTAGAGAAAGATAATCAGGGTCATTTCTTCAATCCCAAGACCACTAATATGATGTCACCTTACAACTGCAAGTGTGCTTTTACAAGAGAGCAATTTTTGCGAATGGTAGATAACTATCACAACTCCTCTCATATCAAATATTAAGTAGTTCGTTTTATCAATGATGAAATAATTTTGCAATGAATAAGTCTACATTTTTCGTTTTGATTCTTTTGCTATTACCACAAGTGTTCTTCTCCCAGATGGCAGATAAGACAGAAGGTTGCATACCACTCACAGTGGTTTTTTCTGCTCCAGCAAGTGCTACGTATTTTTGGGATTTTGGTGATGGTACCAGTTCTGACAAGGCAGCGCCAGAGCATATCTTTACGAAGGCTGGTAGCTATATAATAAAGTTGTACAAAGATGATACTGCCTCCGCACTCTTAGGCTCAGTTAATATTTCTGTCTATCCAGATCTAATTGTTGATATCAGTTCAGACGCGACTACAGGTTGTAAGCCTAGTACTATCAATTTCCAAGCTCTCATCACAAAATCTTCTGAGGTAAATGTGACGGGATATCTGTGGACCTTTGGTGATGGAGCTAGTGCTACCAGCTCGGCACCATCTTATGAGTATACAGAACTAGGAGTCTATGATGTCTCACTAGAAATCAGGACTAATTTTTCTGAATGTGATAAAACCATAATAAAAAATGAGTACATCACGATAGACGAGCACGAAGCAAACTTTAAGGTAGACAAAACTTCTTCCTGTAACATACCTGAGACATTTTTAGTTACTAATCTCTCGGAAGACTTGCCGGGCTATACTTATGAGTGGCAAGTAGGGTCGGCAGTTTATTCGGGATATGACATAGGAGAGATTATAATAGACGAGGAGGGGAGTCATACAATAAGACTAACTATGACGGCACCGGGTGGCTGCGAAGATATCAAGCAACGGTCTGTAAGATTGGGACAACCTGTATTGGATTTGGTCATGGAAGATACTGTCTGTCTGGAACTACCTATCCAGTTAGAAAACAACTCTACTGGGAGAATCCATAGTTGGGATTTTGGAGCTGATGCTGATCCACCTACTTCTTCCTCCCGAAAGCCGGCAGTAGTTTATACAACTCCTGGTCTGAAGACAGTGATGTATACTTCCAGTTTATCTAATTGTTCTGCTGATACCACCTTCACAATTTTGGTTTCTGATAATCTAGCCGTCTTTTCTTTAGCTTATGATTCCTTATGTGGTGATTCGCTTACTATAACAATGGCGGCAGATAATCCAGTAACAGGCTCGTATGTATGGAATAATTCTATGGATACTCTTGGTCCAGTCTTTCATCATGTCATACCCTTGCCAGAAAGAGACTCATTCTTTGTCAATGAAAGAAAAGATTATGTGTTTAGTTTGGAAATGATTTCAGAGTCTGGTTGTAAGGATAGCTATAGTGATACACTTAGTATCCAGTTGCCAGAAGCATTTTTTGTGCCTGATTCTGTCATCGGCTTAGCCCCATTGACTATCGGGTTTAGAGATGAAAGCGAATCATCAGAACCAATAATAGGATGGCAATGGAATTTTGGAGATGGTACGATAGTAGACGAGGACCAGTATGTTTCCCACACCTTTGAAGAGCCAGGCGAATATTATGTGCAGTCTAAGGTGACAACGTCTAGTGGTTGTTCAGATCTTTCCAAAGGAACAGTCATCACAGTACTTGGGCGGATAAAAGACGATGACGACGATATTGATCACGAAGCATATGAATGTGAGTTTGGTGATTCTGAATACAATTATCTCGATGGTTCTTCAGCTCTATGTGTAGGACAGACTCTGCAGTATATTGCTTTTGCAGATGGCAGTGAAAATGTCCATGTCGAAGCAGATGAAGGTAGGCTTAATCATTGCTGGATGAATAGAACGGGTGCGCATACTTTCTTGTATCCTGGCACCAATCCAGTAGAGTTAATCTATGAAACCAAAGGCTTTGAATTAGGTCGCGACTCTATAGGTGTCTTTCGTGTCGAAGGGGCTCGTGCAGAGATAGGCTATGAAAAATTTTGTGAGGATAGTTACACTGTTGATTTCTACAGTAATAGCCTGAATGAAAAATCCTTAAAGTGGTGGTATAAAGATAAAGTGATCAATACGGACAAAGCTTTCAGTTATGCGTTTCCCGATGTAGGTGTTCACGAAGTCATATTAGAGGCCATCCCTAATGAGCAAGTTTGCAATTCTCATTTTGATACAGCCTATATCTATGTTACAGCACCTCTCAGTGAGTTTATGATGGACAGCCTACTCTGTGATAATATTGCTTATCAGTTAGACGCATCTAGTTCTACGAGTTCGGCAGAAAGTTGCAGTAGTCACTACCACTGGGAGTTTGAGGGTCAGCGTCCTCAGTCCTCCCAAAAAGATATTTTAGAACATACTTTTTTACCTGGAAAGCAACAAGTTGTTTTGGCTGTAACAGATGTTAATGGTTGCTCTGATTCTAGCAGTTATGATATAGAAGTGTTTGGTACAGAAATAGATTTCCCATTGGATACTTCTATTTGCCTGCCGCATACGACGGTCTTTAGTAAGTTGACTGAGAGCGATACCACTATTATTTCGTGGGAATGGAGTTTTGGCAGTGCTGAGGCTGACCCAAGTTATACTTTTACAGAAGCTGATATCCGCAATGATTCTCTTTTTGTAACCTTAAGGACGGAGGATGCGATAGGCTGCGTAGATTCTTTGGTAAAAGCGACGCGAGTCTATGTGCCATTTTCGGAGATAGATATTCAGAACAATGGTGTCTGTCAGGGAGATGTTATAAAAATATCGGCCGATGACTTTAGAGAAGAGGGTAGGCAGCTGATATACAATTGGGATTTTAGTAGTGGTGGTATGAGTAGCTCGCGTCAGAACGAAGTAACCTTTGCAGAGTCTGGTGTACAGTTGATTAGCTTGGTCATACAAGAAGCCGGTACACAATGCTATGATACCTTGCAAGCTAATCTCGAAGTACTGCGTAGACCACAAGCCAATTTTTCCACCTCAGTAGATGGGATGGCTACCATTTGTTATCCCCATACTGTGGAGTTTGAAAACACATCTGTTATAGATGGGGAGACAACTTACGAGTGGGATTTCGGCAATGGCTCAACTTCAGATTTACTAAATCCTGCTATCTCTTATGAGCGCGGAATTTTCGCTGCTACCCTTACTGCTAGGTCTGTCTGGGGCTGTGAAGATGTCAAAGATATTTCCTTTGAGCTGATAGGGCCACAGGGGGACTTTTCATTAGATAAAGATAATATCTGTCTTGGCGAAGAAATCAACTTGCAACTGATAGACCCTGTAGACGTCACTTCTATAAGTTGGGACTTGGGTGACGGGTTACTGGTGCATGAGCTCTCTAGTCTCAGCCATGCTTACGCTTTTAAGCCACCCGGGGAGCAGACTGAGATAGATTTAATTTTGAGGTCAGGGGAGTCTGGCTGCGAAGTCATCATAACGAAGGCGTTAAATATAAATGAAGTGATAGCTGATTTTGAAGTGGATGAAGGCTATGATCATTGTAAAGGCCTAGTCGGTTTTGCCAACTATTCTAGAGGTGCCAATAATTTTGTTTGGGATTTAGGTGATGGCACACAGAGTCAAGATCAGCATCCTCAGCATGTGTATGAGCAAGATGAAAGAGTGATGGTCACCTTGATCGCAACAGATAGTAATTCCCAATGCCAGTCAGTAATGACCAAAGAAGTAGAGGTGACTGGAGAAAATGATTTCTATGATTTCGCTAATGTTTTTTCTCCTAACGGTGATGGTCGCAATGATCTTTTCCGTATGGTGGTGCCAGAAAAATACGAGGCGGTAGTGACGAGTACTGTCTTTCAGATTTATGATAGATGGGGGCAACTGGTTTATGACAATGAGGACCCAGAGGGGTGGGATGGAACTTTCAGGGGCAGCGAGATGCCTGCGGATGTGTATGCTTACTATCTAGAAGTAGAGATAGAAAATTGTAAGACAGTCAGTGAGAAGGGTAGTGTGACTATTGTGCGGTAGGAAGGGAAGTGCTTTTAGGTAGCTGCATTTCTTGAATTATTATTTCAAAAGGAAAAAGGTAGATTGAAAATTAATCTGTTAAGATTTTTAGGTTTACTGTACTACTAATAAAGTGGAATAGACTTCAGTTCCGATAGTGCAATGAAAAACATAGCTGCCTGGACTGAGACTACTTAGATCAAGGCTTCCTTTTTTATCTGTTGGTTTTTCAGAGAAGACTGCTTTCCCGTAGGGATCTGATATTACTATAGATACCGCTTCCAATGGGAAGTGATTCTCTGCTCATAGGGTAAGGGTATACAGAAGCAATTTGTTACTGATTTTTGCCCTTAAATAGTTAAAACAGCCGTTGGGTTCTGATTTACCTAAATTTAGCATAATTTCACAAACATAGCCAACGTCTAAACATAGATTTTAAATGCCAGGATTTCCAAAATTCTTTATCTCCACACTTGTATTATTCTGCTCATTTTACACCTCTGGGCAAGAAGAATATATACATCACATGGCTTTTGATGGTTTTAATTATATAGATTCTTTACCTGATCATCGAACGGCCTACGACATACATAAGTGGGTATCTGGACAAAAGAAAGCTTCCAATATGGGGGAAGTAATCGGTAAAAGAAATAGTTATTTGGTCCAGCTAGATAGCTCTTATTCGACTAACAAAACCAGCTCGTTAGGAAGTATTGAAACCAGACGTAGTACTGCGGGATTTGACTATTTTTATGACAGTCTTGATGTCGCTCATACGTGGTCTATTGACGGTCAAAATCTAAATCCAGGTTCATTTAGCACCAGATTATATAACGCAGATAACAACCTGATACACCTACAAAGTGAACGATGGGATGGATTATATGGTAACTGGGAAAATCGGATTTCTCCATATGGTTTACACTATAATTATAATGAGGATAAGCAAATTTTAAATATTGAATATGCTTACATTGATTCATCTGGTAGTGATGCAAGGTACTTAGCGACTCAATATTATTATGATAGTCTTTCTAATCTTGATAAGGTCGACTATTCTTCAAGAACTACTGGATGGGGATATGACACTATTCTTTTAAAAAGTACTGTAGACTACAACTATGATTTGTCAGGCCGACTACAAAGTAGTGTATCTCACCAATTGAGACTACCTCAGTTTGAATGGGTAGGTAGGGATAGTATCGTCTATGGCTATGATAGCCAAGAGAGACTTGAAACAATGGAAGTTTACAATGGGCCCGATTCATTAAGAAGGCCTCTTTTATTGGAAACTTATGTCTACTTACCAAATGGTAAAATAGACAAGAGGATAATTAATACAAGCTATTCTGACAGTATTTTTACTAGAGAGAACATCTATAAATACTCATATTACGACTACGGAAGCCTTAATAGCATCATAGAGTCTGTCTCTTCTCTGGGCAATCCTCATATAGATTATTTTAAAACACAATACTGGCATGACTCAACAATAGTGGCAGATCAAGTACGGTTTTCTAGGAACTTCCGAAGTAGTGACAAAAGATTTGACCTATATGAACAAAATCATCTGATCACAAAAATGGTGGTTGTGAATTTAAGGCCCGATATAATTTACAAACCTGAACTTTTCATTGATTTATTTTATGTGGCTTCTAAACCAGTTTCAAATGAAAATTTACCTGAAGTAAATGATTTTAGAGTATATCCAGTTCCAGCATCTGATCGAATTTATATGAACTGGGATGAGTCCAAACCATTAACTTCTATAGTCAGGATCAGCAATACTAAAGGGCAGCTTGTGTTGTCTAATTCGATTCTTAATCTAGATTCAGGTATTGACATAAGTGAATTATCATCAGGATTATACTTTATTACTGTCATAGGTGAGCATAATAAAGTATTTCAATCTAGATTTATAAAACAGTGAGGTTGTTTCGAATAACATCTACTTATTCGACGAGTTAAAAAAAAAGTGTGATGCTTGCGGAAATGATTCAAGTATAAAGATTTGGGAAATGGTATTTTTGTAAATTTAGTCTTTAGCTTACTCAGAAGTATCTATTAGCTTGTGCTCCATGTGCTATCCGCACGAGCCCTGTGTATTT
>CALLAE010000002.1 GCA_938002665.1 uncultured Saprospiraceae bacterium
TAAAAAAAATGAGCCCCCATAATAAAATCAATTATAAGGACTCACAAGTTTTGGGTGGTTCCACAAGGGCTCGAACCTTGGACCCTCTGATTATGAGTCAGATGCTCTAACCAACTGAGCTATGGAACCAAAAGAGCACAAATATAAAACATTCCATTCTTAATTTACTTTAGCATTCATCTAATTCCCGCTATTCATTGCAGACAGGGATTCAGCTGTCTTTGTAATCATAATTAACTATTGAGGTATTCTGCCTTAGGGAGAAGTCCTCATTCTACCCGTAAGTGATATAATTATCTTTCTTTTGCGGAAAGAAATATTGTTATTACTAGAAAAGAGGAAATATTGCTCCATGCAGCAGGTCTTTTTCGAAAGAAAGGCTATGCCGCCACTACCATGCGAGATATTGCCAGGGAAGTAGGTGTGGAGGCAGCCAGTCTTTATAATCATATATCTTCTAAGCAGCTCATCCTAAAAGAACTGCTTTTAGAGATCGCACAACTCTTTACAGAAGGGATGGAGGCCATTAAGGCAGAAGAAATGCCCAGCCTTAAAAGAATGGAGGCGCTGATAAGCTTACATGTAGATATCACGGTGTCTCACACGGATGCCATCTCACTTTTGCCTAATGAGTGGGTGCATCTAGAGGAGCCAGCACTGAAGGCGTATCTAAAGTTGAGAGATGCCTACGAAAAGGAGTTTAGAGCAGTGCTGGATATAGCCATTAAGGAGGGCCAGTTGGAGAAGTTGGATCCTGATATTGCTGTATTTTCTATTTTATCCACCCTGAGGTGGTTGTATTCCTGGTATTCCAAGTATAAAGATAAAGATGTGGAAGTTCTAAAGATGGAACTGATACAGGCGCTGCTATATGGCATAAGTCGTTGATCCATAGCTGGTCATAGGCCCTTGATGTAGATTACTTTGTTTCAAAGATGGATTCTTGCTTGTTCTTTAAACTAACAATTGTTAGTTTTAAACTTAGATGGCTACATTCTACAAACTCCAAGTAAAGAAAATTGAGAAAACAACTAAGGATTGTGTCCTGGTTAGTTTCGATTTACCCCAGGAATTAGAAGAAATTTTCCAGTATAAACAAGGCCAATATCTTACCCTAAAGGCCATCATAAATGGTGAGCCAGTGCAGCGCTCATACTCTCTGTGCTCATCACCCCTAGACAAAGAACTGAGAGTAGGGATTAAGGCAGTGCCTCTGGGCCTCTTTTCTACTTTTGCAAATGAGCAGCTGAAGGAAGGCGATGTACTAGAATCCTTAGCACCTAGTGGTAAGTTTTATGTGGATGTGGAGGAGCAGGCCGATAAAAACTATGTCTGCTTTGCTGCGGGTAGTGGGATAACACCTATGTACTCCATCATAAAAACCCATCTTACGGCTGAGCCACATGCAACCTTTAAGTTGTTCTATATCAATCAGACTGTTTCTTCTATTATTTTAAAGGAAGAGTTGGAAGCATTGAAAAATCAGTTTATGGAACGGTTTGAGATTTTTCACTTCTTGACAAAGCAGAATAGAGCAGTAGAGTTATTTAATGGGCGCATGGATAAGAAAAAGATGGCAGCGATCTTTAGTGGTATCTGTGATACTGATAAGATAGATGATTATTTTATCTGCGGTCCAGAAGCTATGATATTCCTAGTTAGAGACTATCTTTTAGAGCAAAAGGTTGGAGAAGAAAAGATTCACTTTGAGTTATTTGGCACCTCATCGGACAAGCCTAAGTTGAGTAAGGAAGACGAAAAGAAGTTGAGCGGTAAGACGTGTACCGTAACCTTGATAGAGGGTGGGAAGTCTATGGAGTTTGAGCTGGCGATGGGAGGTGATAATATCTTGGACGCTGCGCTAAATAATTCTGCAGACCTGCCTTATGCCTGTAAAGGTGGTGTTTGCTGCACTTGTCGTGCTAAGCTTGTGGAAGGCGAAGTCACTATGGGGGTTACCTATGGTCTAGAGCAGGACGAACTCGATAACAACTATATTCTCACCTGCCAAGCGTTGCCGACGACAGAGAAGGTGGTTGTAGATTTTGACCAGTAATCAGAGGCATTCTCTCTATGTTCTTAGCAGTTCCAGAGGAAAGTGTATGATAATCTGAGTGCCCATTCCTATTCCTTTTGATTCAGCTCGAATACTGGCTTTGTAACTATTGATTATCTTTTTACAAATTGCGAGACCAAGTCCAGTACTATCAAATTCAGTAGAAGAATGTAATTTTTTGAAAGGGTCAAATACATAGTTTAGATAAGTCTGTTCGATACCGATGCCATTGTCACTTATGGTAAATATGATTTCTCTATCACTCAATCTAGATTCTATCTTGATAATTTTCTGGTGACTCTTATTGTACTTAATAGCATTCTGTATCAGGTTTTGAAAAACGTGATGTAGTTCAGTACTCGCAATGTTTATATTATGAAGATCTTGCCATTGTATTGATACAGATGCATCTTTAGCTAAGTCCAAGCTTTTTATAACTTTCTCCAGGATGTTTTCAGTATTCTCATAAGTAATATCTGACCTTTGTACCGCGATGTTTTTAAAATCAGAAATTCCTGAGATAAGATTATTGAGTTGGCTGGCTCCAGACATTGCCATATCCAAATATTCTTGAGACTCAGGACTTTTTATTTCGCCTGACCTATTTAGTAGTCCTAGAAAACTTACCATAGTTCTTGCAGGTGTTTTCAGATCATGGGAAGCCATCATTGTGAAGAGTTCCATTTCTTCATTTTGCTTTTTGATAATCCGATTTTGATCAGCAAGCTTACTATAAGCCTCATCTTGCTGTTTGTTATAGCTATTTAATGTTTTCATCATGATATAGGCTAGAAAGCCACAAGAGAAAATGGCGAAGCCCATATTGAGGTAGTAGTCATATTTGAAAACCCTTTTTTGTATAAGAGGCTCCTGGATGTCTAGAATATAAAAGGAGCCTATAAATCCAATTAGGATTAATGTCGAGAATAAGATTTGCTCTGATGTTTTGTCAAATAGTACAAATACAAAGACCATCATTATGGGGTACAGGGCTTGTAGTTCAGTATCTCTACCATAGGATATTATGGGAGTAATTATAAGTAGAATACTGGTCAGGAAAACGAGCTTAGTGGCTAAGCTATTCTTTTTTAGATAGTTCAGGTAGTAAGAAAAAAATAGAAGAAAACACAAGCTTAAATTGAATACAACAACATAATAGTGTTCTAGTTTGTAAAAGATGGGTAGGTAGCATAGTACATAGGGGGCAGTAAAAAGTATAATGAGATTGGTGATAGAGGTACGCATTTCGGAGAGAGTATTTTGACTCTCATCCAGTCCATTCCTGTACATTTTTTGAAAGAAATTCATGACCGCATTTCTGTCAGCAAAGATTAAGGTAAGATATAGAAATGTATAATAAATTGGTCAATAGAGTGGAAAATAGTACTTCAGATGTCTGATAATGTAGATGAAATATCATTTAGAGATACAGTGAGTTGAACTCTGTGGCTCTGTGCTTGTTTATAAAACTAACAATCGTTAGTTTTATAGAACAGAGTTATTAGGTGCTTTAGGTCATTGGGTCATAACGTCATGCTAAACTACATCTTAAAGCTCCAAAGTAGCCGATACGTAATCAGTTCAAATAGTGATTATCTAAAAAAACCAAATGGATATACAAAAATTAGAATCTCGCTTCCAAGCCCGCATTGATGCTGGCGAAAAGATAGAACCAAAGGATTGGATGCCAGAGAAGTATCGTAAGACGCATATACGTCAGATTTCTCAGCATGCTCACTCTGAGATTGTAGGGATGCTACCAGAAGGTAATTGGATAACTCGAGCACCATCTCTCAAAAGAAAACTTGGCTTACTCGCCAAAGTACAGGATGAAGCTGGACATGGCTTGTATTTATATAGTGCAGCTGAGACCCTAGGGATATCTAGAGATGAGATGACAGAGCAGCTACTATGTGGTAAAGCGAAGTACTCCTCTATTTTTAACTACCCGACATTAACATGGGCGGATATAGGAGC
>CALLAE010000003.1 GCA_938002665.1 uncultured Saprospiraceae bacterium
ACTCAGTTCCAAAACTGTGAATTCCCCAGATTCGTATTCGGCTATTCTCGCTTTCTTGAATTCCTCTGAAAAGTATCGTTTTATCCTTAATCGTTTTACCTTTTTCATCTGTTAATAGTTAGGTAAAACGGTCAACTTATATCAGGGACGGACAGACACTAACTAATCACTAGTTACTAATCCACTAATTACTAAATTCATTCACTAAAATGTGTCCATCCTTGCGCTTTCAGAGGGTGGATATTACCGCCGGAGGTATGCAACTTGATACCATCTTCTTTATCAGTAATCTCTCCTATGATATAGGTGCTGGGCATATATCTTATCTTTTCTAAGTCCTTTTCATCTATGGTAAATAAGAGCTCGTAGTCTTCGCCTCCATTGAGAGCAGTGGTGATAGGATCTAATTGGAATTTGATGGCAAGCATTTGAGCTTGTTGGTTGATGGGGATTTTAGCCTCTTCTAGATAGGCGCCGACATCTGAGGCTTTGCAGATATGCATCAGATCAGAGGCGAGGCCATCTGAGATATCCATCATAGCTGTAGGAACGAGCTTATCTTTTTCGAAATAGGCAATCATGTCCTTACGGGCTTCTGGTTTTAGCTGACGTTCTAGTACATATTGCTGATCTTCTAAGTCGGGTTGGATGCCAGGATTAGAAAGATAGAGTTGCTTTTCTCTTTCTAAGATTTGCAAGCCTAGGTAAGCTGAACCTAGGTCGCCACTTACACAGACTATGTCTCCTTTTTTGGCTCCTGACCTATAGGTTATTTTGTCTTTGTCTACTTTCCCGATAGCCGTTACGCTGATAGTCATGCCTTTGGGTGAGGAGGTCGTATCGCCGCCCACTAGGTCCACATCATATCTTCTACAGGCCTCCTTGATACCTGCATACAGTTCCTCCATCGCTTCTATAGAATACTTGCTGGAGATAGCAACACTGACAGTGACTTGCTGGGGGGTAGCATTCATGGCGTAGATGTCAGATAGATTGACCACTATCGCTTTGTAGCCTAAATGCTTGAGCGGAGAATAGATCAGATCAAAATGAATACCTTCTACCAATAGATCGGTGGAGACAACTAGATGCTCAGATCCATACTTGAGCACCGCAGCGTCATCACCTATGCCCTTTACAGTGGTGTCATGATGTGTACCGACATCGGAGGTCAGTCTTTCTATTAGACCAAATTCTCCAAGGGTATTGACGTCCGTATGCTTTTGCTCTTTATTATCCATATCTATTGTCTTTTAATTAGCAGATTATTGACCACTTCCCATAGGCTATCTCCTTCTGGGAGTGGGGCTTCAAAATTTCTTTTGTCGCCAGCCATGTTTTTAAATCTCAGCCTATAGGAATGCAAATGTATGCTTCTATTTTTGTTTCCTCTTCTAGCGCCATACTTGACATCTCCTTTGACAGGGTAGCCTAGGTGGGCGAGCTGCGCGCGGATCTGGTGAAATCTGCCTCTCCGCAAGATCACTTTCAAGACGGTGTAATTATCCAAGTTTTCTATGACCTCATACTCCAGGCTTATAGGTCTGAAATTAGCTGTCTGCTCATCAGAGATTCTAGCCTTGAGATTTTTCTTATCATGAACATGGAAGTGACTCAGCTTCTTCAGTCCCATCATGTCATCAGGCACTTGGCCTTCTACTATGGCAATATATTCTTTCTCTACCGCATCCCTTCCTTGTAAGGCCTGGTAGTGCTTATTGAACTCAGACCTCTTAGAAAAAAAGACCAGCCCGCTCACTGGCCTATCTAGCCGTGTCAGTAAGTGCAAGCCCCTATGCCCCGCTTTTTTTAAGTTGAGCTCTAGAGATCTTTCTCCTTTCTTGGATTGCTGACATAACATTCCTGCTGGCTTAGTGGCTGTGAGGTAATCTTGTGTCTGATTTAGAATAGTCTTTGTTGTTTCCAAATTTGGGTTATGTAGCTGATAGAAAGTGTAAGCTGTTTTACATATTGATTATGACCACTTAATAATTTAGGCGATTACTCTACCTCTTCATAATCAATGTAGTTGTCATCTGAGAGGTTCTGTGTACGATTATCCTCTATATGTACTTCTTTTTTGGGCGCTATGAGTCTATATCCAGCATATAAAAGAAAGAGAACGACGAATATTTTCATGATTTCAATAAATATTTAGCAATTCCAACAATATTCTGTAAGGTAGCTTGCAGAAAACCCACAAAGAACTACATCAACCACAATAATAGAAATATATTTGTCTTGACTTTAACACCCTTAAATATTCTATCGCCCCGACGATTTTTAATCATCGGGGTTTTTTTATGCCCCCTAAAGAGGTCCTAAAGATCACATCCACGACTCACTATTACTCTCGATCTTGTACAAAAGATAGTTTTTCATAAGTAGACATTTATCATAAGCTATATCAGGAATCGTAACTTGCCCTGAGGCCGTAAACAAAGTCAGACTTGCTAGATCTCTTCTTCTCTGAAAAGGCGTACTCTCTATCATAAGATTCTGAAGTTTGAATAATTGCAACATTGTCGCACTGTGTCCAAAAGTGCCGCCCTTTAGTAACAAGAGATTTTCTGAGATGCCATAGCGTTTCTTATTGTAACTAAGCAACGTAGTCACTACCCCAAAACAAAACCAAGCAAAAGCAGCTATGGCAAATTTATTTTCGCCTAGATAAACCAGCAAGCCTGCTAGTGGCAGAAAGATAACCGACCAGTAATATAAGCGTCTAAATCTATAATAAGGATCTACACTATGAAGATTCATTGCTGATAACTCTCGGTGCTGTTCCTTAAATAGATAGGCTTCTGTCATCTTTATATCCTCCCACTCCAAGCCCGCAACCTGTATAGATTTCTTATCACTGACTTCCATAGAAGATGCTTGCTTCATTCTCAACTCATAGATGCTGGACCACTTCTGCAATAAGTTCTGCGTCCACCTGACTAGTTGTATTTTATGATCCTTAGCAGCATGCTCTCTCTTATTGAATAAGCCTGACTCTATCACAAAGCCATCCCCTATCCTGAACATCTGTAAGCCATAATACTTCAGTACCGTCCTAACCAGAGAAATGATAAAAGAGACTATCATAAACAGAATGACCAAGCTAGCTATGATAACTAAGCTGGTAGAGATGGCTTCTGCGAGGGGTGCATACTCCTCCATTTTCTCCATGACGTCCATTCCTATATCCTTCAGATTCTCCCAGATCCATATTAAGAAGAATATGATGATGCCACCAGACCTGAGATGATTTTCTGTAATGCCGACCTTAAGTAATTGTGCTATGGGTAATCTGAAAATAACTTGCTTTTTACTCTCTGTGATTGGCTGGCCCTCTTCTGTAGCTACTGCATTTTCACTTTTGTGTTTCAGTATATGCTCGCTGATAGCCGAAGCTAGTGTATGGTCTAGGGCATTGATCTGTAGTTCACTTCCTGCACTACCAGCCGTATCCATATTTAGCTTTACGACATTGAAGATGCGATGGATGAGATTCTGCTCAAAGTTGATAGATTGTATCCTGTCGAAAGGAATTTCTATGACGGACCGCTTAAAAACACCTTTCTGGACAATGAGTTTATCATCGCGGAAAAAGAAATAATATTTAAAAAAAGATACGACGCTATAGATAAACCCGAGTATGGCAATACCGATGACATAATACATCAGACTGTCTTTTTTCCCTAGAGAACCACCAAATAAAAATATGAGTAGAAAGGGAAGCAATTGTCGTAACAATACTTTGTAGAGCTTATAAGCTATCAGTAAAATAGCTGCGTAGGACTGTCTCCTCGGAATTGTAAAATCGTATGCTCCATTACTGCTCTTCATCATCAGCTATTTGTGCATGAGGTAGCTCAGTGACTTGCATTGTTTTCTTGACGATAAACTCCTTTAGCTCATTGGCCGTGACAGGACTTAGCCCGGGTATGCTCATGTCACTCGCCTTTCCGCCAGCTGTGTAGATTTTCAGCTTTGCTAAATTGAACTTTCGTTCTATAGGCCCCTGATCTATACTCACATGCTGCACTCTATTAAAAGGGGCTGTTGTCATATCCTTCCATAACCAACCTGATCTGTAGATAAGATCCTTTTCTCTGAGCGCATAGCTCTTATGCTGAAAGCCCATTACCGTTTTCACAAAGCCCCAGATGGTGTAGAGGAAAAAGAAAATCCATAACCCATAGATTACTTTCTGTGGTATTTTTTCTTCGAATTGGACCAGTGTTCCAAAGGTCAAGAGGGCAGTTACTATGAGGGTAAATATGACTCTAGATATGATAAGAACCGTACGGTAGCGATCTTCTAGGGGCTGATACACAAGTGTCTCTACCTTTGGTAATTGTGATACATCTATCTGTTCATTAGTAAACGGATCCATGCTAGTGCCCTAGGTCTTCTAAGAGGTTCTCTAATATTTTTCTACATGCTTTCAAATTATTCACTTGGTCTTTAATAAGAATCAAGAACTTATTGGATTGTTTCAAAGAGAGACCATGCTCATGTCCCTCAGTGGAAATATACTTCAAAAGATTGTTAAATAGAGGCGTCTCGAAAAAAGAAGACTGAGGATTCTGAATAAAATAACAACGCAGCTTTCTATTCTTTAAGGACAGGCGCTCTATCCCCAATAGCTTACATATCCATCTCAGGCGGATACCATTAAATAATTCCTCTACCTGAAAAGGGATGGGACCAAATTTATCTTTGAGCTTCCTGCGCATGGCATTCAGCTCTTCCTCCTTATCTATCTTACCCATCTCATTGTAGATATTGAGTCGCTCTTGGATGACATTGACATAGTCATCTGGTATAAGCATCTCTACGTCAGCATCTACCTCTACATCGTAGACCCAGGTTTTGTTTTCTTCCTTCTCATCTTTGAAGAGGTCCTTATACTCATTATCCTTGAGCTCATGCATCGCCTCCTCAAGAATCTTCTGATAAGTCTCATAACCGATGTCTGCTATAAAACCACTCTGCTCTCCTCCCAGTAGATTTCCAGCCCCTCTGATATCCAGATCCTTCATCGCAATATGGAAACCACTCCCTAGGTCAGAAAATTCCTCTAAGGTTCTCAGTCGCTTACGTGCATCTGTCGTCAAGGTAGAAACCGGTGGCGCAAAGAGATAGCAATAGGCTTTCTTATTAGATCTTCCTACTCGCCCTCTCAACTGATGTAGATCACTCAGGCCAAAATTCTGTGCATTATTTATAATGATGGTATTGGCATTGGGGATATCCAGACCCGTCTCTATAATATTAGTACAAACCAGCACGTCGTATTGTCCTTCTATAAATTCCAATAGTGTTTTCTCCAGCACCTTAGAATCCATCTGCCCGTGGGCCATTGCCACCTCTAGATCAGGACATAGTTTCTTAATCATGACCGTGATATCTGGCAGTGTCTTGACCCTATTGTGGACAAAGAAAACCTGTCCACCTCTCATGTACTCGTAATAGATGGATTCCTTGATCAGTTGATCATTGAAGACCCTTCTTTCCGTATGAATGGGTTGCCTATTAGGTGGAGCAGTACGCATGACAGAAAGGTCGCGAGCGGCCATCAATGAAAACTGAAGTGTACGGGGTATAGGCGTTGCGGTCAGTGTCAGGGTATCAACATTGACTTTGAAATTTCTCAATTTTTCTTTTGCAGCGACACCAAATTTTTGCTCCTCATCTATTACAAGTAAGCCTAGGTCTTTGAACTTGACTTTTTTGTTGAGCATAGCATGGGTACCTATAATAAGATCTAGCTGCCCTGCTTCTAGCCTTTTATAGATAGCTGTTTTTTCTTTGGTTGTTCTGAATCGATTGACGTAATCAACGTCGACACTGAATTTTTCTAGTCGAGCTTTGAAGGTTTTATAATGTTGCAGTGCAAGGATGGTGGTGGGAACAAGAATGGCCACCTGCTTACCTCCTAGAATGGCTTTGAAAGCTGCACGGACTGCTATCTCAGTCTTACCGAAACCTACATCACCACAGACGAGCCTATCCATCGGGTGGGCTTTCTGCATGTCTTCTTTGACAGCTATCGTCGTCTCATATTGGTCAGGCGTATCCTCATAGATGAAGGAAGCCTCTAGCTCATTTTGCAAGTGCCCATCTTCTGGAAAGGCAAATCCTTTGGAGGCTTTTCGCTGAGCATATAATTTGATGAGTTCATGAGCGATGTCCTTAATTTTTTTCTTGGTCTTACGTCTCAGGTTCTTCCACGCTTCTCCACCTATCTTACTCAGCTTAGGCGGGGTGCCTTCTTTACCGACGTAGCGAGAGATCTTGTGCAGGGAATTTATACCGACATAGAGTACATCATTATTGGAATAGATCAGCCTTACAGACTCTTGTTCTTTACCATTGATATTGAGTTTTTCTAAGCCACTGTAGCGGCCTATCCCATGATCTATATGGGTTACAAAATCGCCGGGCTTGAGCTCTTTGAGCATCCGTAGATTCATTGCGGCTTCTTTGGTAAAGCCTTTCTTAAGCTTGTATCTATGGAACCGCTCAAAGATTTGATGGTCAGTATAGAGGGCAACATTGAGGTCTTTGTCTATGTAGCCAGAGTGGATGGCTTTGGTGATGGGGTGGAAATTTATATCAGCACCTAAGTCTTCGAAGATGTTATAGAATCTTTCTATTTGTTTATTGTTTTCAGTCAGGATAAAAGTTTCTATTCCATCAGCATCATTTTTGCTCAGGTCTTCTATTAGGAGTTTGATGTTTTTATTGAAGGTCGGTTGTGGAGTGGCGCTGAATTTTATTTCTTTATCTATTTTCAGTTTGGTTGCGCCAGGCTTGAGCAAAATAATGTCGTGGTCATTGAGTTCAGCGATGAGGTTTTCCGGATAGATAAAAGCGCGGTCATCGAGAACTTTTTTAAGGGTCTCGTCATCTGAGTATTTGACTTGCTCGGCATAGACGGCAGCTTTGTCTTTACAGATCGTCAATTTCTCAAGCAGCATATCTACATCCTTGATCCAGATGCAGGTGTCTTTGGGGAGGGTCTTGAAAATAGAGACTTTATCTTCTTGAGAGAATTGGTTGCTGATATTAGGGATGATAGCGACTCTTTCTATGTTCTTGAGTGAGAGCTGTGTTGTGGGATTGAATAATCGGATGCTTTCGACCTCTTCATCAAACAATTCTACTCTGTAGGGCCATTCATTACCAAAGGAAAAAATATCTACGATACCCCCTCTGATGGAAAACTGTCCTGGCTCATATACAAAGTCGGTTCTCTCAAAGCCATACTCTATCAGAAACTCGATAATGGTATCTATATCTAGGTTCTCGCCTTTGGCGATTTTTATTTTTTGTGATTCTAGGTGGACGGGGTCTACTACTTTCTCAAAGAGGGCTTCTGGGTAGGTGACGAGAATATCGTTCTTATGGTACTTAGCCGCAATCTTATTAATGGACTCAGTTCTGATGAGTACATTATTATTGTCTATTTCTTCAAAGATGCCGGGTCTTCTGAAAGAGTCTGGGAAGATAAAAATCGACTGCTTGGTCGTTATCTGATCTAGGGTATTCTGGACGTAGGCAGCTTCTTCCTTATCGGTGGCTATAAAAACATGGGACTGTGGGGCTGAGGCAAATATTCCCGATAGGACAAAGCACTCCTGAGCGCCTATCATTCCAGTTAATAATAAGCGGGTAGGCTGATCACTATTTAGCCCAGAAATAATGCTTTTTGTCTGCTCTGACGCTTGATACTTGTCGAGCAGACGTTCTAAATTATCCACTAATGCTTGTACTCTATCCCTATAAACGAAATGATTCCCACAAGGTTGTTGCAGGAATCAAAATGAAGTATATCTGTATGCTCCTTACTGGAGGGTGAGCTAGTTATGCCCAATCCATGGCATAAACAAAGGCAGTACCTAAAAAAGGCAGCATCACCCAGAACCATTCTGGCAAGAAAACCAAGAAAAGTAGGGTTCCAATCAAGGAAACAAAAGTCATCATCCAATATTTCTTTCTAGAATCCGTATTTGTACTCATTTTTCGAAATTGTGATGCAAATTTATGCTTTTTCAGAACTCTATTGAGGACTTTTTAGTTCAAATTCTTCAAGTATAACATGTTGAATGTCATTAGCTCTATTCGCATAGCCTGAGTGACCCTCCTTAAACTATAACTCGTAAGGAAAGACCATAATGCTACAGCTTGCTTATTTTCTGAAAAATACCTGTGCCGTCATTGTTCTGGGAAAGCTTGATCAGATAGACCCCAGCTCCAAGACCAGACAGGTCTACTCTTTCATCCTGCACCAAGCCAGAGGAAATAGTCTCTCCATTAATAGAATATAAGCTATAGCTCAGCCCTCTGAGTTCTGTTTCCAAGTACAAAAAGTCATATACTGGATTAGGATAAAGTTCTATCCTATATCCATTAAGATCAAAAACTGATGAAGGCTCATCTGCTCCATCACAATCTTCATCTATTCCATTTCCAGCAATTTCCTCAGCACCTGGATTTATGGCAGCTGTATTGTCATTACAGTCAGTCTTATCTGTGACATAGCCATCAGGCTGTCTGCAGTCATTTACAAAATTAGTAGCATCGCCATATCCATCACCATCGCCGTCTAGGTAATATATATCTATAGGCAGCCCTTCATCTACTTGCTGATCACAGTTATTATCTATACCATCACACAGTTCCTCGCTGCCAGGAAATATGGAAGCATTGCTATCATCACAATCTGAGCCATCAGCTACATAGCCTTGTGGGCTTGCACAAGCATTTATGATATCACTCTGTGTTCCGTAACCATCTCCATCAGCATCTAAGTAGTAATCTAGGAAAGTGAGATTCTCATCTGCCTGACCATCACAGTTATTATCTAGGCCATCGCAAATCTCTGTATTTCCAGGAAAATTATTAGGGTCATTATCATCGCAGTCTTCATCAGAACTGACACCATCATTGTCATTGTCTACTATTCCCAGTACGCCATCACAGTTTTCATCTATATTATTATTAGGAATATCCACTGCAGCTGGATTGATCGAGGCATCCATATCATTGCAGTCATCACCATTATCGACATAGCCATTAGGTGCTTTGCAGTCATTTACCACAAATGCGGTTGTACCATATCCATCGCCATCGCCGTCATAGAAATAATCTCTAAAGACACTACCTTCGTCTACCTGCCCATTGCAATTGTTATCTAAGTCATCACATTCTTCTATGTTGCCAGGAAAAACATTGGCATTATTGTCATCACAATCCTCATCAGAATTAAAACCGTCTCCATCATTATCTATCACCCTTATGACCCCGTCACAGTTCTCATCTATATCATTATTAGGAATATCCATGGCTCCTGGGTTGATTGCCGCGTTACTATCATCACAGTCAGTGCTGTTTGTAACATAGCCAGAAGGCTGTGCACAGTCTGTGATAACCTCATTGATATTTCCATAGCCGTCATTATCATTATCTTGATAATAAGCTAGGGACAAGCCTTCATCTATCTGGCCATTGCAGTTGTTATCCAGACCGTCACAGGTCTCGCTATTGCCTGGATAATTGTTCGGATCATTGTCATCACAATCTTCTTCCGCGGGAGAGCCATCACCATCGTTATCTGTAATAGCCGTCATGCAGCCTGGATCAGAAGCGGGTATGACTACAAACGAAAAGTTATATACAGTTTGACATGCTAGGTCATAGGTATAAGTAACAGAGATATTATAATTACCTGCTGCTAGCCCATCTGTATCAAAAAGTCCATCTGCAGTAACAAGACCTGCAGGACTGCTCGAAAAGGACAAACTGCCATTCGGGTTTGAAAACTGGAAAAAATCGTTGAGATCAAAAATGCCAGGGCTATCATTTTCACAAGCTTCTTCTCCAGATACTAATTGTACAATATCAGCAGGTGGGCAGCTAGTGGTTGTACAAGTAATAACATCGTATGCTGAGTTAAAACAAGGAGCAGGTCCAGTGGCCCTTAAGGAAAAGTCTACATTTTGGTTTAGACTTAGATTAGTTATTATGTAACAGTTCAATGTAGATGGTAAGGTCTGTGCTACTCCATCTATAATTGCCTCGTAACCATTGGCTTCTGGAATTGATGACCAGCAAACTTCTACGAAATCAAGCCCAACTGATGCACAGCTGAGTATAGGCGATGCTAGAGGTGCAAGAACCTCAAAGCTAGAAGATGAAACATTGGAACTACAGCCAGAGACATTATCCACTATCGAAACACTGACATTTACTAACCCTGGCACTGTAGACGAATACGTTATAGAACTAGTCGTGGTAGTAGTGACTTCGCCATTAAAATTCCACGTGTAGGTATAATCTCCTAAGGGGCTCATATCAGCAGATATAGTTACTTCAGTGTCACCGTCTCCATAAGTGCATATGTTGTCGAAAGGTTCATTGAGTAGGACTAAAGGAGCAGCAAGAATTTCGAAACATAGGCTAGCAGGATTACTTGCCCCACAAGCAGTCTCCGCAACTATCGTGATACAGTCTCCAGAATTCCATCCACTTGGAAGATCGATGCTTACTATGGATCCATCTCCGGGTGCAGAAAGATCCGTTATAGTTACACCAGGTAAAGATGGATTTGAGTTCCACAAATAATTAGATCCTGCAACAGGGTTAGCAATTTCGAATATATGATTGGTTAGATCACTTCCGCAAAAAGAACTGGCTCCAATGATAGAAGGAGGAGATGGGGCATGAGAGCCAGAGCTTCCATAAGGCCCATAGATAGCTTGTGTTCTGATCATCGGCGCTTCTCCTGACCCATGTGTATGCATCTGATCTTCGGGATCCCACCAGGCTCCATCGATATGCCAAAAGGACATCTCTATACAAAAGTCACTCAGGTTAGGAGGTATCTGAAGGATGCCATTCATTTGACCAGAAATAGGCTGGCCTGTATTGCAATTGATGTATGTTACAATTACTGAGTCGCCCAATATAGGCGGGTAGTTTTCATAGACAGAATTGTTTTCGTAATAAGCTAAAGAATCAAACTGGGTAGAAAAGGACCCACAGCCTAAGGTATCCAGTTTTATGGGAGGATCAATGATAGAGACCGAAACCGAAATTAAGGTGTCACAATAATCACCTGACCAAGATTCAGACTCCAAGCTGTATCCAGAAATTCTTAATGGTATGGATTGAGTCAGCGTATCTAGTTCTACTTCTTCATCTTGAAGATTCCAGTCCCAGGTCCACACATATGCTTCCTGTGCACAATCCAAAAGATCCATAGGCTCGCAGTCCAAAAACTGTGATCTGAACATGAAAAGATCTACAGGTGTTTCTGTTCTGTTCCCTATAGGTAAAATGCACAATTCTTGAGTTAGGACACAATTGCAGTCAGGCGAATTTGCCGTGATGGTCATGCAATTATACCCTGCACTATTTTCTGGCCAAGAATCTACCTCTTCTAAAGTAACTGATTCTCCTAACCAACCTAAGCCATCACCGTTAGGATCATCGTTGGCTTCAGCTGGATCCCAACCTGAAGAGCTCTCTAATTTTCTTACACATACATCATAGTTATAAACTTCTGTATCAGGAAATACAACGTGAATGTCAAGACATACTGGTCCGTTCACCACACTGCAAGCCGATTCTATGCTTTCAATACAAATAGTATGAATACCTTCTGTATCAGGCATAACCAAAGAAGGTAAAACCCCACCACCATCTATAAAAGGATTATGTGTGAAGCTACCTGCCCATGAGGTTGTCCAACTAAAATCTGCGTATAAATTATCTAGATACTTTTCACATGCTTCCTGATGGTCTGATGGACTTGTGCCATTTCCTTGATGTATCAAAGAAAATTCTAATTCAGCACCAGGACAAACAGTTATAGAACTTGCAGCAAAGCAATTACCAGAAACACTGGCATTACTTGGGTTACTTGGATCATTTTGATTATTCGTAAGATTACCCTCGCATTCACTAAATGCAGTAATAGCATCAATATCAGGAAGTAGAAATTCTTCTAATTCTGGGATCGTAATTACAAAATCACAAACATCGCCACTACAGCCATCTATGAATACATGGTATACTTTCCCTGGAATTAGGTCATTTAACTCCAATTCAAAATCACTATTAGTACAAACCCCATCACTCATTGCGACACAGTCATCAACAGAACAGAGATCGTAGACGCCTCCCTGTAGTCCAACACCATTATTACAATTATTTACCTCAACTTCTAATGTAAGATTTTCTGCACTTGCTACAAAAGGCACCCAAAATATATTGTTTGGAGCAGACCCAGTATTACCACAAAGCGGGTTAGGTTGGCCAGACTGGATTGGGCAAGGATAACCACAAGTAGGCAAGGTACCTGCAAAGCCCCCTGCCAAAACAGCGGGGTCACAACTCAAACAACTCAAGTCTTCGCAATCTGCACACTGAGCTGATAAAAGATTAAAAACAGAACTAACTAAAATCAGAATAAGAGAACAAATAAAATTTCTTTTCATAATAAACCATGTTTAAGTTGTAATTCTTTACTTACTCAAAGTAAGAAAAATTATGTACTGATCCTTTAACCTATCCCTTCTTATCCATCTCTTCCACTTTAGCATCTATCTTCTGCTCTATCTTTTGTTTTAGCTCCTCCGTCTTTTTGATTTTCTCTTCTATTTTCTCCTTATCAGTGGTATCTTTTACGGCTTTGAGCTGTTGCTTTTCAGTTTTTATTTTCTGCTCTACTTCTGCCAAGAGTTTCTTTCGCCTTTCTAAGCTTTCAGCCTCCTCAGCTTTATCAAAGATGACAGCCTCAGGCTTATTGTCTTCTAGGAGCTCTTTGTCTCTAGTAATATATTTCTTAGGAATAAAAACTGTTTCCCCTACTTGTTTTTGATTCATGAAATTAGGGGAGACGATTTCTATTCCTGCCTTATGCAAGGCGTCTATCACGGAACCAGTTAACTTGGATTTAGCACTCACTATAGATTTTACATCCTTAAGCAGTCCATGGATTCTATAGACAATAGAAAAATCCCCTAGAGAAATGATATGCACAAAAGGATCTTCCAGCCCACAATCTCTTGCGGCATTGAGTAGGGCTTCTTCTATTTTTAGCCTATTGACATCATACCCGAGGGAACATTCCACACTAATAAAGGTACCCGTGGATCTTGTCACCTTAACCGAATTCCCTGCCAATGTCATGTTGGGCAAAGTCGTCAAGTCTCTGTCTATGGTTTGTATCTCTGTATGAAAAAGACCTTGCTCAGTCACTCTTCCAAATACATTATCAACAGTTATAAAATCTCCTGGCTTAAAACTCCTTCTCAATTTTAAAGCAATACCCGCTAAAGCATTCCCAATAAAAGTCGTAGAACTCAAACCTAATACAGCAGACAAGACGATACCTATAAGGCTAGTCACCTGCCCCTTCTGATCAGGGTCCATAGGCAAAGCCAAGATCACACTGACTATTCCTACCAATGCAATCATGAACAAGACTATAGATTTTATCAAACCTCTATCCGTATGGCCTCGCGTCTGACGATCCATCAGCTTTCTCGCTGCTACAAAAAGTAAGAAAAAGAAAAGGGCTGTCAGTACCGTTCCTTTTAAGGAGAGTATTGAGTCTATGATATTGAAGTCCATTGTAAATGTTCAGTTAGCAGAGATATCAAAATTACAGCTTCGGGGTAAATAATGTAGGCATTTTGGAGAACTACCAATGCTGGGTAGTTAAATTAACAATTAGAGATTGTATTTTCTTGCCTTTGTGTTGATACAAAGGCAAACAAAAATCAAGGCTGGTGGTATTTCTTAACGGTTCCAAGTTTTGAAATTCCTAAACAAGCGCAAACTCGCCTTCGGCTCAAACATGCCATTGTTTTTAACGAAATTTCAAATCTCTCCACCTAAAATACCAAAGGCCATTCCACCTCCCTCTCTCGCCATAAAATTTGAAAAGCTAGAGGAAGAAAGAATAACTCCTTCATAACATTATTTTGTTTTTTAATAACGGTTATCTGTACTTTCATTTCCTATGGAACCCACCCAGTTAAAAGAAGCTTTGTTTCAGCTTAGTAAGGCAGAAATTCAAAAGAGAATAGATTCTGCTACTGCTCTCAAGGAAAAGGCAGAAGAGTCTATGATGAAAGATACTAAGAGTAGTGCTGGTGATAAATTCGAAACATCGAGAGCAATGTTACAAGCAGAGCAAGAGCGAATGAAAGCTGTCATCATAAAAACCAAAGCACTAGAACATCAACTCAAAAATGTAGATCTGACTATTTCTCAAAAGGTGAAAATGGGTAGTTTGGTGCTTAGTTCTGGTCTGAATTATTTTATTTCTGTAGGCTTGGGTAAGTTGGAATATGAGGGGGATTATTACTACGCCATTTCAGGTCAATCGCCTATAGGTCAACTACTATTAGGAAAGAGTGCTGGTGAGCAGGTAAGTTTTAATGGAAAATCTTTCACTATAGACCAAGTCTTCTAATAAAAAGGGCCTCCAAAAATGGAAGCCCTCCGTGTGATCGATGTAATTTATTATCGTACTGGTTTTTATCTTATACCGTGCATCAGCTTTCTTATTATAGGTGCAGAGACTGCTGAGAATATCGCGAAGCCAATTGCTATAGCAGTCAGTATCCAGAAGAAATGACTGAGGCCATGCTCAGCAGCAATGCCTTCTGACATCTCTCCGAAAACACCGGCCAACTTCATACCTATCGCTACAGCTATGTACCACATCGCAAACATGAAAGCGATCATTCTACCCGGCACTAGTTTACTCACGTAAGACAAGGCAACTGGAGAAACGCAAAGCTCACCAAGCGTATGAAAGAGATAGACAAAGACTAACCAGAAAATGCTAACCCCCACTGTCGCTGTAGCACCAGGTGCTATACCAGCCGAACCGACAGCCACTACTGCCATACCCAAACCGAGTAAGAGCATACCTATGGCATACTTCATATTTGCACTCGGATTATACTTGCTCTCCCACCATTTAGAGAAGAGCGGTGCAAAAGCTATTATAAATAAGGAGTTCAATATACCGAACCATGAAGCTGGTATCTCCGCTACTTCTTTTCCAAACTCCGTGTAAAGCATCCATAAAGCAATAGCCCAAATGATGACAAAACTCATGGCCAACACAATATTAGAAGCTGCAAATCTTCCAAAGGTCTGCTTAAACAGTTTGCTCAGTACCCAAGTAATAATTGCTAGCGGAATAATGGTCATCATAGAGTTGACTATCTTGAAAGTCATCGCTGAGTTACCTTCTAGTACTCTGTTAGTGTTTTCCTTGGCAAAGATGGTGAGTGAGCCAGGTGCTTGCTCGAACAAGGCCCAGAAAAAGGTCGTCACTACCGCAAAGAAAATTACAGATAACATCCTATCTCGGGTCACTCTATCATACCTAGGTATCCTTGTAACCAATAGGATTACAAAACAGGCAAGTGCTGTCAGTATCAGGACATTGGATCCGGATATACCACCTACTCCTAGGCTGGCTGCTATGTTAGTAGCACCATTAGAAATTTTAGAGACGGGATCATTTATTATCCAGGCAAGGCCTAGCACTGCTGCAAGGGCTGCGAGTATCTTATCTAATGTCGTAAAAGGATTTCTTTTAGCACCATCATCTTCTATTACTTTATTAGGATCTTCTTTCTCTGGTTTCAGACCTATCGTTCCGAAAATATCTTGCGCTAACCAGAATTGTAGCAATCCGAATAACATAAATATTCCAGCCAAACCAAAACCTATAGACCAGCCCACTTTTTCACCTAGGTAACCACAAAGCAATATGCCTAGGAAAGCGCCAGCATTTACCCCCATGTAGAAGATAGTGTAAGCCCCATCTTTTTTCTCTGAATGGTTTTTATACATTTCAGAAATGATGGAAGTCATATTAGGTTTAAAGAAGCCACTACCGAAAACTAAAGCCGTCAAGCCCGCGTAGATGAAGAAAGGAGTCTCCACCGCCATGCAAGCATGTCCTATCGTCATCAGCAATGCTCCTATCAGTACAGCCATCCGATATCCTATCTTCTTATCCGCCATGTATCCGCCTAGGATAGTAGAGAGATATACTAAAGAGGTATAGGTTCCAAAGATGGCATAAGCATGTTCCTTAGGCCAGCCCCAGCCTCCTTCCATGAGAGAAGCAGTAAAGAACATAACGAGCAGAGCCCGCATGCCATAATAGGAAAATCTTTCCCACATCTCTGTAAAGAAAAGTACGAAGAGCTGGGAGGGATGCCCGAGTACTTCTGGTTTTATTTCTACGCCGTTTGTTGCCATTATAAATATTCGTTAGTCGTTTTGTAATTGGTTTTTTATCAATGTCCTGCCTCTACTACTAAGTCCTCTGCTCCATGCGTTAATCGCTTAAGTGGTTTCAGTAATAGGAGTACAATTATTCCCACTGCAATTGTAAAAAAGAATACACCAGTGAAAACTGCTTTCTCTCCTGCTCCTTCAGCACTCTGACCTATAAGTCCTGCAAGCTTGTTCCCTAGACCCGTTGCAGCAAAGTAAGCACCCATCATAAAGGAGGCATACTTAACTGGAGCTAGCTTGGTTATAAATGATAGGGCTACAGGGGAGGCACATAATTCTCCAATGGTATGAAAGAGATAGGCAAATACTAACCAGTACATAGCAGAAGAACCTGTTGCTTCATACTGCTCTGCAGCAAAGCGCATAAACAAGAAGCCTATACCCATGATGATTATTCCGATGGCCATCTTAAAAAGCGATGAGCCTTCCTTACCTTTCAATTTGTACTTGTACCAAAATCCTGCTACAGCAGTTCCTAGTGTGATGATGAAGAAAGCATTTACAGACTGAAACCACGATGCTGGGACTTCCCAGCCCATAAGCATTCTGTCCGTTTTCTGATCTGCATAAATATTCATAAGTCCGCCAGCCTGCTCGAAGGCGCCCCAGAATACAATGATTAGTAGAAAAGATAAAAACATGACAAGCATTCTATCTTTTTCAATTTTAGTGAGCGGCCTATTCATGTGCTCCTTGTCAGGATTATCATCTGATCCGATATAGTCTCCGACACCTACCAGATACTTCTGTCCCCACATGAAGACAAGCATCCCTATCAGCATCCCGATACCTGCTAGACCAAAACCATAATGCCATCCCACCTTTTCTCCGACGTAGCCCACAATCAGACTGGATAAAAAGGCACCTACATTGATTCCGATATAAAAAATTGTAAAACCCTTATCTCTTCTTTCGTCTCCTTGCTTATACAGGCCCCCTACCATAGTAGAAATGTTAGGCTTAAGTAAACCTACTCCAAGTATGATAAAACCTAGACCTGTATAAAATGCCCAGTCTTGAGTTATGGCCAGAATACTATGCCCGAGCACAAGTATGAAGCCTCCTAATAGAACTGATTTTTTTTGCCCTATCAGTTTATCTGCAATCAGACCTCCAGGAATAGACATGACATATACTAACATCGTATAAGTCCCATAGAGGCTTAACGCTTCTCCTGTGGACCAACCCAAACCGGGGTTTGCATCCATCGTTTTAGTAGTGATATAAAGTACCAGAATGGCTCTCATACCGTAGTAAGAAAACCGCTCCCACATTTCTGTGAAGAAGAGGACATACAGTCCCATAGGATGCCCAAATAACTGAGGCTGATTATCAAGATTGCTATTCATTATATTGGAATTCGATTAGTCTCCTAAAATAGAGAAATAGAAAGAAGATTGGCGTTATAGGACAATTAAATGTTGAGGTAATCCATATATAGCAAACATTCCTAAAGCGTAGAAGACCAAAAGACTGTACTTATAGTAAAGGAGAGGGGTAGAAATGAGAAAGCATAGTCACGATTCAGGGGTAAGTTGGTTTAATACATTCGAAAATCCTAGCCTTAGATAATACTTATTCCTTACTCTGAACTTAAATGCAACTATGCTATTCTGGCTTTTATGAGACTTAATAATCACAATTTAGGATTTCTTAACTAAATAAAAAAGGTAAATATCATATTACATATTATTACCAAACGTCTGTTTAATTCTTAGATCCATACATTATAAAGAATTTCTATTAAGAAAATAGTAAATATTACAAAACTTATGATGGCACAAAATGTGCGATTTTGCTCTCTCTGGCTTATCTGATAGCTCACTCTTCAGATAGACGTACATGTACCTATGCGGGAGGCCTAAGGGGTCGAGAAAGCAGGGCTATGCTTAAGACCCTTGGCAGAATAGAGGACGGCCTTTACGGAGCCTACTGTGATAGGCGATTCTATCAGCAGAGGTAAGCGATTACCATCAGCAGAAACCCAGATATCCATCAGATCACCCTCGGAAAAAACATAACCGTCGATTAACTCAGGTTGTAAGTGGTAGGTATCTAGCTTGCCTAGGTCTTTTATCTTCTTCTTTGTCTTCCCTAGACAGTTAATGTTGAGACTGAAGAGTTCCTTATCAAAAAAGAGATCTAGTGGAATCTGATGACCTTTAGTAAAAGTCTCCACTGGCTGTGTTCGGAGATGATAGATCGCCGAGACCATATCATGCACAAGCCTATCCAGTTCAAATGGGAAGGCCTTAGCTGTTGCTTTTGTCTTTCCGAAATACTCAACAAGTTCCTGCTGCTGCTGATCAAAGGAGATACTGTCAAATCTTAGGTAATTGCCTTCGTGTATGTCCCGCTTAAAAGCGTAGGGATATAAACTGCCTTTATCGACCTCACTGATAAAGTAATCCCTCACCTTAAAGACCTTATCATAACTACTGAAGGTTTGTCCCGTCGCTCTGAATTCCAATCTATCGTCTCGCTCATATACTTCAAACTTTACCTCTCCAGCAGGTAGCCATATAAAGCCCCAGTTATAATAGACCGTATAGATGATTTCTTCACCGTCTTGATAAGGCAACTTTTCCCAGTCTACTTCTTGCGACTGCAAGGTACACAAGGAACAAAGCCACAACGCTGGGAGTAGTAGAAATGCAAAACTCGATTTAGACACTTTCCGTTTTTCTAATGAGAATAAAATATAATCCCACTAACGCAGGTATGCTCAAGTTAATTACCCATATGACCATAGATGACAAAACATTAACGACTTCATTGATCTCAAGGTTAGATAAAATGATCAGTGCAACTCCTGTCCTAGCGAAAAAAGATGCGACTGGAGGCAAGGGTAATAAAGATTGTAAAAAAAAGATCATACTAATGTGGCAAAACAATAGCCACCACAATGCGTCCACTCCACAAAATCTTAGGATCAATATATACTGGAACGAATAGACAAGGAATCTTAATGCTGCCAACATCATCATCTCGAGTTGTACTTGCCATCTGAATTCTATACCCACTAGTCCTTCCATCTTGCTTGCTACCCACTCTATCTTCGTCACTAAAGAAATCACCTTGGATAGATTCAGAAACGACAAGAGCAGAATAGCGAAGACAGTTGTCGCCAAGTACATGATCAGTTCATAACTCAGACCTTCAAAATCAAACTGCCTAAACACCAGAGCAAAACTCAAGCCCCCTATCATCAAAGTCACTAGTAACTGAGATAGGCTAGATAGAAAAGTAGCTACAATAGTCTGGCCATAGCGCTCCTTACTCACCTTAATCATTCTCCCCGCATATTCCCCTACTCTGGCAGGTGTCATGAGTCCTAAAGTAATTCCGCTCATTACAGATACGAAACTATCCTTGAGACTTATGACTGCATAGGAGTCCATCCCTATCTTCCACTTATAGGCTTCTATCAGCCAGTTAGGAATGACCATAAGGATAGCTAGTACTAAACAGATCCATCCCTTTAGAGAATAGTCCAGCCTGACCTTCCTTATGAGAGAGGTGAAATCTCTTTCTACAAAAAGAAAATTAATGATACTTCCCAGCAAGGCAATGACCAGCAAAACCTTAAAAATGGAGAAGACAAAATTTTTAGTTGCTTGCAATGGAGCTATTATATTAAGATGGTTGCAAACTCAACCAAATAATTAAATATCATATTACTATTATCCTTAATTTGAACTCTCAAAGCTAAGCATATCAAAGCAACAAAAATCATAGGGGTAGATCCCGGTACAAATATTCTAGGCTATGCCATTTTAGATATCCAGGGAAAAAAACCTGTTGTACAAGACCTAGGTGTCTTAAAACTCGGCAAGTATGGAGATCACCAAACCAAGCTCAAGGAAATCTTTCTACAACTGCAAGAAATCATAGAGACTTACCTGCCTACCCATATGGCTATAGAGTCGCCATTCTTTGGAAAAAATGTGCAGTCTATGCTCAAGCTAGGCAGAGCACAAGGTGTCTCCATGGCGGCGGCTATGACGATGGGCTTAGATATCATAGAATACTCCCCCAAAAAGATCAAACTATCTATAACTGGTAGTGGTAACTCTTCTAAAGAGCAAGTGGCAGCCATGCTGAAAAGCATGTTAGAGTTTAAGGTGACAGAACATTATCTGGATGCAACTGATGCCTTAGCCACGGCGCTATGCCATTATCACCAACTCTCACATGGTAGTATGAAAGCAACTAAAACGACCAACTGGAAGAAATTTCTCAAAGAAAATCCTAACCGTATAAAATCCTACTAAGGCTTATCCTGCTGCAATAAAAGATGAGATCTTTGCGGCAATGCTTGCCATCTCCTCGCTTCCTAATTTTAGCTTAGGTCTGGTAATATCAAACTGACTTTCTTGCTCGAAAGGCAGGAGATGCAGATGAGCATGGGGCACTTCAGTTCCTATAACCATAACCCCCACCCGCTTGCAAGGGATAGCTTTTTCTATGCCTAGCGCAACCCTTTTAGCGAAGATATGCAGCTTAGCAGTAGTGTCATCACTGAGGTCATAGAGATAATCTACTTCTTCTTTAGGGACCACAAGTGTATGGCCTTTCATGAGCGGATTGATATCGAGAAAGGCATAACAGTGCGCATCTTCAGCAATCTTGTAAGAGGGAATTTCACCATTGATAATCTTAGTGAAGATACTGGCCATTACTTTATATAGATTTCTAGAATCTCAAATTCTATCTGCCCGCCTGGAGTAGAAATCGCTGCCACTTCACCTACCTTCTTACCTAGCAGACCTTGGCCTATCGGAGAGTCTACAGATATCTTTTTTTCTTTGAGGTTGGCTTCGGCCTTGGAGACAAGCGTATAGCTGATTTCCTTATTTACTTTCTTGTTGAGGAGTCTGACCGTAGAAAGAATAGTTACTTTGGAAGTGTCTAGCTGAGACTCATCTAAGATTCTAGCATCTGACATGATTTTATCCAGTTCACTGATCTTAGCTTCTAGCATTCCTTGAGCATCTTTAGCTGCATCGTATTCGGCATTCTCAGAAAGATCGCCTTTTTCTCTTGCTTCTGCGATTGCTTTGGCAGCCTCTGATCTTCCTTTACTCTTTAGCTCTTGTAACTCCGCTTTCAGCTTGTCATATCCCTCCTTGGTCATATAATTATATGCCATAGTTGTAAGATTTTATATTGCAAAAAATTAAGGTGTTATTAAACAGAAAACGCTTCTACCAAAGGTAGAAACGTCTCTTATTTATCATTAAAAGTACTATTTTATTCAAATAGTTCCCTCATTCTAGAGTCATAGCTCTATTAGAATATTAGTCTTACAGAAAAATTATGTGTTCCCTTAAATGGATCAGTGGCTCTATAAGCATAATCTATTCCTATTCTCTTACTCCCTGCTTGGTTAAATGGTAACTCCACAGAAGCACCACCCGCTAAGCCAGTATAGAGGTTATCTTGGTCAGTAGCTACAGTACCTATTGCTTGCTTGTAAGCAGCTCTTAGGGTGAACATTCTACCAAACATTGCCTCTAGCCCTACACCTATCTGATCCCTAGAAAAGGCATTAGATGTAAAGTTAGCTACTGCTCTAAGCACAACATTTTGATCTAACGCATTGCCTTCAGCATCTATCTTTCTTCCAAAGAAAAAGTCATAACTAAGACCGATGTTCAATAATGATGGCATCTCAAATTTCTCTGATCTCTGAGAAACTGTAAGCTCTACTCCTTCAGTTGTTGTTGTTTTGAAAGAAAGACCCTCACCATTAAAGCTCATTGCTGAACCTACATTTCTGAGTGATATGCCTAATCTGAAATTATCTTTCTCCCCAGCAACATATTGTACACCAGCATCGATGGCAAACCCAAAAGCACTTACGTTAGACAATGATTCTGATACGCCTCTTACGAGTAAGCCTACAGAAATTTTATTATCATACATGTAGGAATACCCTAAGCCAATATTGAAAAACGATGGCGAAAATACACCTCCAGTACCATCTGGAGAATTCGTTGTAGTAATAGGAATATCTCCAAAATCAGTCGCCACAATGGTTACACCAAAGGCGCCATTAGTGCCTAACTTGTTACCAAAGCCAAAAGCATTGAGATTAACATCAGAACCAGAATACAATCTAGTATTAGCAATAACTAGTTCTTTACCAGATAATCTAGAAAGACCTGCTATGTTAAGTCGCATAGCTTCTATACCCGTAATAGTAGAGGTATTCAAAGAATGCAAGCCTGCGCTCTTAGCCCATGGATTAAGCAATAGTTCTGCTGCTCCAGCCTCACCCTGCCTATCAGGGTTTCCTGCAGACACTACACTGAGGGAAGCGAGCATTACAAAAACTACAATTGAATATTTATATAAAAGTTTCATAATTCGTTTTTTTTAGATTCATCAAGTTTCTTATAATCCTGATGGATCAAATTTCCTATTAACACCAAACCATTTTAGTGTTCTCTGCTCTCCAAGATCCGGTGCATCTACATGTATCAGATAGACACCACTCGCTACAGGGATACCTGCAATATTTTCAAGATCCCATTCTATGGCTGAGGTGGTTTGAGAATTGATAACACCTGGATTAGCTCCATCTCTCTTTATAGTCCTTTCATCTCTATTGAATTGCTTGATGAATTTTCCATCTAGTGAGTAGATTGTTACAATGGCTCTATCTGGAAGATTGGTGATCTTGACTGTCTTAGTAAATTGATCCAACTCATAAGCAGAATATGCGTAGTAAGGGTTAGGAGAAACATTTACATTGGCAAGAGCACCTTCATATTCATCCTGCGTAAGATCTACAGACTCTTTGCCTTGTATCTCAAACTCATAGACAGGTAATCCGCCCAATTCTCCATCAACTATGTCACAATTGTTAGCAGAAAAACTAAGATCAAACTGAGTTTCCTTGTTATAAGGTTTGTTAACTCTCAACTTAATAGTGACATCTGAAGGAACAATTCCTTCTTCATAACTGAGAATAGATGATCCTTGAGCTAAGTAACTCATAGAACACCAGGTAATAGATTTGTAGATATCTCGTTTTGCAAAGAATGGGATTGCAGCGGTGGCTAATTCATTGCCAAAAGCACTACATCCATCATATTCCTCTCTGGTCACATAGATAAAGTGTTGCCCGCCTAGGAAAGTATTCTGAACAACTTCTGATAGATCATTATTAATTGTAGAACTTAAAAAATCATCCGTAGGATTATACAACATATCATTACCGATAGCAAAACGTAAAGGCGTCTCATTATAAGTTGTATCTATTCTTACAAAATTTCCTACATCATTGAAAATAGAATCTAGACTCTCTACATTTCTTGCTCTAGAGTAACTAGAGTTAAAGGCTCCATTTTCACCAAAGAATAGGTTCAGTCTTTTTCCTGTTTCCACATCGATAGCATAACCAGGGAACCAACTATATCCTGTCTTTCCTACGTCTCCAGAAATACCGTCATAAAGGTCTTCTATATAGTTAGAGGAATTAGGGTCATTTCTGTCTCCTACATTGTCAGCGTTACCATTTTTATCTACTGATGGTAAGTCTTTAATTCCTAGCATTTGTAATGGTTGGTCAGAGATATAAAACTCACTTCCTGTTTCCACTACCATACACCTAGACCACTTATCCTTATCAGAAGTCATCACGATGTCTACATTTCCTATATTGACAATTACATTACGTTGTCCTATCGGTCTTATCTCTTCTTGGTTTGCTCCGCTCTCATTCCATGCTGGAGTGATATAAGGCACATCAAAATCTTTTTGAGCTGAAGAACACAACATAAATGGATACCAGTAACCATCACCTAGATTAGTAAATCTACCTAATGGATCAGTAGCGGCTGCTTGAGGATCTATATCCGGCTCATCAGTTAACATGAAGTCATAGATTTCTCTTCCTATTGCACCCAACTGAGGTAGATTAGGAGCTTCATCTTGTAAGGCTTCATACCATCTGATCGCATCATCACCCTCATATTCTATAGTAGCCGCAAGGGCACCATTGTTATTATCAAGTGCCGTGCCTGCAGTATTGGCCTGAAGTATATTGAGAGATATGCCATACTCAGGAACAAGCTGTTCGTTGATCGTATTGATATCAGTATCTGATTCGAATACAGTACCATCATCTAGATTAGTCAGTCTCCATCGAGTATTATCTTCTAGTGCACACAGTGGTCCGCTGTCGTGGTCACCTAATATTTCTAACTGGAACTTTCCATCTCTTACTTCTAGAGGATTATAGACTTTTACATCTATCGGTCCTGCACCTTCTTTGTATCTGATCTGGCTATTGTTCCCTCCTTCGTCTGGAAAATCTCCACTCAGAATAAGATCATGCATATCGTCATCCATGTCTATGATATTGCCTCCTACTCCGACACCTCTTATTCTAGTAATTTTCACACCATCACCATATTGTGCATTCAGTCCTTCGTAGACTATCGGCCTTGGTGTTACTGTGTAGGTTCTTACATTTCCTCTACCTTCTAGATAAGGTCTTGCTTGTGAAAGCGTGGAATTATTAGGGTTGAATTTTTCGAACTCATTATGTGCATAGGCAAGTGCCATGTAATAGTACTTCTTATGGTTGATCAGTCTAGAATCTCCAGCAGCAAATATATCTCTTGTCAGTCTGAAGGTGTTTTGGATTCCAGCATCACGACCGGACACCATGAGCTCCGGCGTCCAGATAAAATCTGTGTTACCAGTCACTGATGCATTAGGATCGCTGGAACTGGTCCAGTTATATATTTCTGTTATACCATTGTTGACATCTACCTGTGCTACTATTCTTGCTTTGTCTATATCATCTAATTCCTGAGGAGAAACATTAGGTCCAGCCAATTGGAAAATCTTATAACCTTCAAAAACATACAGTCTGTCTTCTGGATCAAGAAACATAGGTGAAAAGACATCAGTCTCCATATAGCTGTAGTTTCTATTATTAGATTCTATCTCGTCATTATGTAGTACCAAAATAATTTCTTGATCTAGAGCTACCGGACATACTGTCGGTGCATCTGGACCATCTACAATATCAAAACAGTTATCAAACAAGTTCTGAGCTATATCATCAGCTGCTGTCAACTTTCTGATATCAGGACATGGATAATTGACATCTGGCACCCATACTGCTCCTATAATTAGCTCATTTACAGCGCCAGGCTGTAGTAAGAAAGGACCTGAGGCTTGTATCGTTCTTCTATCACCTGCAAAAAGTGGACCTCCATCTTCTCCTGTACACATAGACCATCCATTAGGATCATTAGGTTCATCAGGGAAAGCATATCTGGTAAAGTCAGTACTTCCGGGATTAAATCCATCACCACCTACGGTAAGAGGTGACTGGTCTAGCCACCTTCCTTCTAGGTAAGAATAGTATTGCTCTGCGTTTTGAGGATCTCTTTGTGCAGCATCTCCACCTTCTCTATTGTGGTAGATGAATGATGACATCCCTAATTCGAAACCGAAGTCACCCTTCTCTCCAGCTGCTAAGTCTGGATCACGTATGTATATCGTATCTCCTACTTCTAACGGTGGATTGCCACAGATAGAATCTAGTTTGCTAAATCTATCAGCAACTGTCACAATATGCATGTCAGCTGACGAATCACAAACGATAACCTTAGGTGCAATAGGGCCTCTAAAGTAATCTGTACCTATAATAGGCACTGTCGATCCATAGGTCGGCGTACCACCACAGTCAGCAGTGTTACCATCGCCATCTATTTCATCTACATTATAAGTGTATGCTAAACTTCTATCTACATCACAACCTATAAAATCATCTGAGTCACAACCCAAATCAGGGTCCACCCACATGGCAAAATAAGTTTGTCTGATATCCTCTTTTGCTCTATTGATAAGTTTATATCGCAAGAAGGTCATATCATTTATTTCATCATTAGTTGCATAAGCAAAGCCCTGAACTTGCACTTCCATATTTATCGCATTACCGAATGTTTCGAAATGCGTATTTCCTGCGTCATTATATATCCAGAATAACATTTCATCTGGGATAAGTTCTTTGGCTTCTAATCTAGTATCCGGCTCACAACCTCTAATATCTATAATAGGGAAGTCTCCATTTTCTGGGTCATAAACCTCATTTTCATTTTCATCCCAGAAAGCACCTAGACCAGCTGTGGTATTAGGTAGTTCAAAGCCATATTCTTGCTCAAAGTAGACATTCCCTTGCCCAGGCCAGTACAATACACTGTCTGGAATTGCCTCTAGCTGATATTCTAGCCCTGCTTCTTTTGCAGTATCATAATCTCTGATCGCCTTTTTGATGTCAGTGCCTAAAACTTTGAAAAACTGATCCCATTGCTGACAAACATCGGCACTGGTCAGTCCTGTATCATCATCTAGAGGTCCTGGATAAAAATCAGGGTCTCCATTGTTAGGATAAGTAGATCCTGCTAGCTTAAGGTTACCACTTGGGTCAAAACCACCTAACCATACACCACCAGCGTACAAAGAAGATACTTCATCTATACCTGACCCAGTAGCTGGTTTTGGTACGATATATCGACCTTGAGATCTATTCCACCAAATGTCACCACCGACCCATAGTCTTGCTCTGACATTATTAATTTGCAAATCCGTGGATTCTGTAGACTGGACACAATCCGTTCTTAGGTCTATCCTTGTATTGAGTGAAGTACCTTGCGGCTTAGACTCTTTGTCTGGTTCTCTCGCAGAAAGAGAGACTGTAAAACTCAGACACAATAAGAAAAGTATGTACTGTTTTAAATTTTTCATTTTCATTTTTTACCTCTTAATTAAAAATGTTCTAATGTTCTAGAAGTTGATTATTGTGCCTAAGAAGATCTGTCTTGGTCTAGCATAATTGTTAGGGTCCAATATTCTCCAGGCATATGATGAGGTGTAATTATCTGCTGTAAATCCATTACTTATAGCATCATTCTGTGCGCCTATTCCTAGCCCATTATTGAGCCAGCCAGAATCATCAGGAGACTGCGTGACTTCGTAGACACCTACGATATTATCTAGGTCAAACAAGTTTTGGACTCTCAAATAGACATTAAAGTTGATTTTTCTAGTGGCTTCTTCAGACAATTTCAAAGCGAAATTCTTGTCTAACTGAAGATCCATTCTAAAGACCCAAGGCAATCTTGTTTCATTGATGGCCTGTGTAGTGGTATTGACTAATACATTCTCTACAGCATCAAAAGTAGAGTAAGGTCTTCCTGAGATCGCATTGATCAGTAGGTTAGCGCCAAAATTAGATAAGATATCTAGGCCTCCTATTCTAGGACCATCATAGGCATTACCTGAACCATATCTATAATCTGCAATAAGGGTCAGACTATGTCTTTCATCATAAGATAAAGGAAGTAAGGTTCTGATGTTTCTATTGGCATTCAGACCTTGTGCTGAGTTTCTTCCAGAGCCTGTACCATTAGCAAATTGTAGAGCATAGTTAGCGTTCAACTGGAAGTTACTAGTCCTTCTAAGGTCATAAGCAAAAGTGAACCCTTTGATTGTTCCAAAATCTAGGTTAGAATAAGTCTCATAGTTTCCTACCGTAGGTATAAAAGCATAGGTTCTTCTCTGGATCATATCTCTCAGCTCCTTATAATAAGCTGAAACTTTTATTGCAGAAGAATTAGAAATCTTTTGCTGGAAACCTACTTCGTAATCTACTGTCTTCTCTGGTCTTAGGTCAGGATTTTCTGCCGGATTACCTGAGCTACTGAATCTCCCTGCATCCTCAAAGAAATAATACTGTAATGGTGTTCCTGTAACTGATAGTGGATTTGGTCTTTGAACTAACACATCATAGTGCGCAAAGAAACCTGCATCTTCAGAAATAGGAAATGAAAATGCCAATCTTGGCATAACATTCAGCTGCGGATCATAATCATCAAAAGCAGAATTAGGATCAAATCTTTCTACTGCACCATCTTCAGTGCGCTCATAATATTGAGGATTTCTCTTCTGGTCATCTTCTTCCACGTAAGAAGGGAATACTAAGCCACCTTGACCAAATAATAATATAGGGTCAGTAACTGTACCATTAGGTTCATACCACACATCTCCTCTTCTATATCCTACTACATCACTACTGCCATCATCATTAACGTAGACTTTATAATCATCCTCTATACTTCCAGGACGTGTTAACTCAGGGTTATCGTTAAAGAACTGGTCCGCTGTTTTTATATCTGAGAAAGCATAAGGATCTTTCAGAACTTTAGTATTAGCATCATAGTAATCTAGTCTAACCCCTAGTCTGAATATGATGTCTTTGAAAGTGAACTTATCTTGAATATAACCAGCAATGTAGTTAGGGTTAAACGGCGCTACATTAAAAGTTCTTCTGCCATCTCCATCTACACCAGTAAAGAAATCATCAAAAGAAGTCGTCGTAGGTAACTTATTACCTAAGTAGTCATATCCATAATAATTTAATCCTATAGCATTATTACCATTGAGCTCTCCTGGAGAGAACATATCTAAACTGAACTCACTAGGATCTATCGCATCTACATTAACAAAATCAGTCAATTCATCACCAGTTAATTCTCTAAGAGATCTGAAGAACTTGTTATCTGGGAATTCGTCTGCTTGGTTGTTAGGCGCCCACTCATTAATCATTTGACCTGAGACTGGGTCCATAAAAATCCCTAAGGATATATCTGTGTTTACACCATTTTGTATATGTCTGTTGGCATTAGCTCTCATAGTTTCCCAGATACTGATTGGGCTTATTTCCCATCTTCTAAGTACCCTCTGCTCATACATGAAACCAAACTGGATACTGTGCTTACCTGATTCTGACTGACCAGGAAATAAATCAAAACCAGAGTTTACATTTATGGTGTATCTATCTTCTTCTGTTTTTCGTGAGAGGTTATAAACTCTTCCCACATTCTCAAACATCTCAAAGACATTACTTTGTACCTGGTTTCTAAATCCATTTCTGTCATTATAATCTGGCAAACTCAGTGCAGTGTTAATGTTAGCATCTGGTGTAAATTCTCCCTGCACTTCTGCAACCCCTTGGAAAGCAAAAGGTCTGAGACCTGTTGGGGTTTGTACAAAGACAGTATCGCCACCCCAGTTAGGGTCAGTGATCTCACTTGAAAATCTTTCGTAGGTCACATCTCTCTTCCCATAGTATCCATAGTTAAATAGATTAGACCCATGCTGTGCATCTTCTTGGGAGGTTTGACCTCTTTCATACCCAAACTGTAAGGTGTAAGTAGCGTTTCTAATAAGCGAAGACTTTTCAGCATCTTCATCTACACCTTGTCTTCCTAGCTTATGTCTGAACCTAAAACTTCCTCTGTAACCTGAACGTAGGGCAAAAGGATTATTAGTCCAGTTAAACATGTCTATGGCTCTAGAACCAGTGGTTCCTTGCGAAAACTGGTTTTTAGAATCGTAATAAGAACCAGATAAGGTGACGTCCATGTTGTCACTTAATCTCGCATCTAGCTTAGCGCTAAAGTTATAATCTCTATCTGCTTCGTTTGGTCTTGCCTTGATAGGATCTCCTATATCTTCCGCTGTCAAGAACTGAGGTGCAGGGAAAGGTGAGCCATCAATATACTTGATAGGCTCTTGCTCTAGCTGTTCTATTAGTTCTCTTGGTGCTCTGTAAACTCCTATGGCTGAAGGATCATCATCTTCTACATTTCTGTATTGTCCAAAAAGTCTAAATCCTAAGATGGATTTCTCAGAACCATCATCCATGGTTTTTTTGAGGATAGGACCACTCAGGTTAGCATTGACAAGGTTGTAACCGTAGGCATCAAGGAATTCACTTGTTTCCAATTCTATACCTCCGCTATACTTAGCAGAAGGGCCTTTGGATGTAATAGAAATTACACCACCGATAACATCACCATATTTTGCTTCTATACCTCCTGTGATAACTTGTAACTGCTCTATCTCTGCCTGTGGTACCATGTTAGCTGCATTATCTGCACTTACTCTGATACCATCTATGTAGTAGAAAGTTGCATCATCTCTAGATCCCCTTATAGATATATCACCATCCTGATCCACTGAGACACCAGCGGTAGTCGCGGCGATGGAGGAAATCGCTTTGGTGGGGAGTGCTTCTATGGCTTCTGAGGTCAGGGTATTACCAGAGGTGGTATTATCCATCTCTATCAGCGGCACCTTATAACCGACGACTTCTATGACATCGACCATGACCCCTTCTTCTTTCATTAAGAAATTGAGAGGTGTTACTTTACCTTCTTTTACGATAACGCCTTCTATTCTTTGGGTCTGAAGACCGAGGTATCTAACCTCTACGTCATAAGTACCAGGATCTAGATCTGAGAAGTAGTACTTCCCATCAAAATCCGTGTCGGTTCCTGTAATAGGAACGCCGTCTTTTATGAGCGCTACAGTACCGAATAAAACAGGCTCTCCAGTGGCCTCTTCTGATACTTTTCCTTGTAGCTGCGTCTGCCCTAATATTATGGTGGACAGGAACATACACAAAATGAAAAGAGTAATATGTTTTTTCATTCCTTAGCTTTTGATTTTCAATTAATTAGTAGCTCGCATTGGCAAAGCCCACAATGTTAATAATTATTTAAATTCTCACATAATTAAATCAATTCGAAGTCTTAACATGGACATTATGGCTTCAATATTGACCTTTTATCTTGTCTAATAGCACTGCTGCAATCTTATATAAGGACTCATGTGTCCACCCTGCTACATGCGGTGTCAGGACAACCTGATCCATCGAATACAGCCTTTCAAACAGTTGATTTTCTTCAAAAGAGAAGGAATGTGGTTTTTCGTTTTCGAAGACATCTAGACAAGCTCCTGCCAAGTGATGCTCTTCTAGGGCACGTATCAGTCCTGTGGTATCGACTACAGCACCCCTTGAAGTATTGATAAGAATGACGCCTTTTTTACATTTTTTCAAAAAATCATAATTGATCATGCCTCTTGTCTCTTCAGTCAATTGCACATGGATGCTTATGATATCAGCGTCTGTCCTTAGTTGATTAATGTTTGTACTTGTAATATTGGATAAATACTCTGGTACATCCAATAGATAGGGGTCATTATATATCAGGCGTAGTGCCCATGATGACAGTTTGCTCGCAAAAGCCTGTCCTGTGTTTCCAAACCCAACCAATCCAATAGTTTTGCCGTCCAGCTCAAAACCCCTATTAGCCTCTCTCTTCCACAGCTTTTGCCTCACCTCATTATCTCCTCGTCTTATATTATTCGCCAGACACAGTAGCATCCCCAGAGCATGCTCAGCCACAGCATTCCTGTTGCCTTCTGGAGAATTGTACACGGCGACCCCACTTGCCTCTGCCTGTGGTAGGTCTATAATATCTAGACCGCTACCCAGTCTACCTATAAACTCCAGTTTATTGCCGAGCCTGATGCGCTCAGCGGTCATCTTGATCTTAGTGTTTATAATGATACCTGAGAGCTCTGGCAATAGAGTATTCAGCTCAGCAGGATCAAAGTGCTCATCATAGACAACCTCATAGCCCAGTTCGCCCAGGCCGGTTATAAGATGTGGATGTACATAGTTAGTAACCAGAACTTTTTTCATATGCTGCAAGTAACAACATCTTAGAAATATTCCAAATCTTTGCTTTAGAAATGGAACCCTTCCTGTAATTATAATGTAAGAAATAGAGTGAAAAGCATACTGATAGTCCTTGTTGTTATTTTTCTTGGCCAAGACCTAAAGGCGCAAGATGTGGCCCCTGATTTTGTGTTTTCTACTAGCGATGGTGCTACGACTGCACTTTCAGATTTAGAAGGCAAGGTTGTCTACTTGTCTTTTTGGGCGAGCTGGTGTGGGCCCTGCAAAAAGAACTTCCAAAAGTATCACGGACTCAGAACACAACTAGAAGCAGAAGGTGTGGTGCTACTCAACATTTCACTAGATAAGGATAAAGACAAGTGGGCTGCTGCCTTAGACAAGTTCAGTTATATAAATGGTACTAATGGCCATGCCGCTGATCTCAATGCTGTCAAAGCCTCCTACAAAGTGAGCAAGGTTCCAGATTATCATATTATAGACAAGTCGGGGCAGTTTGTCTACCTCTCAGATAAGCCAGGTCGAGATATAGTGGCTGAGTTTAGGGAGTGGTTGAAATAAGGATCCTATACTTAGATCTCAAAGACTAGGCTGCCCGTTTCTATGCTCTGCTCATATTTCTCTTGATCAAAGCGGTAGAGCTTAGCGGGACGATGCTTGACATCATCTTGGCTTTCATTGAGGTCTATGAGCAAGTCTAGGCTATTAAGTTTTCTTCTGAAGTTTCTTTTGTCCAGTGTTATACCTAGGACCGTTTCGTAGAGGCTCTGCAGCTGATTGAGAGAAAATTTATTAGGAAGTAAATTAAAGCCTATAGGGCATTCTCTTAGTTTCTTCTTCAAGGTATTATAGCAGGTATCCAAGATCTCTTTATGGTCAAAAGCCATCTCATCGATTTCTCCTACAGGGACCCATCTTAATTTTTTATTCTTCGCATCTTCTATTTCGTTCTCAGAAATCATGAGCAAGGAGTAATAAGCCAGTGTGATGACTCTGCCATAAGGATGTCGCCCTATGGCACTAAAAGCCTCCACCTGTTCTAGATATACATCTTTCAGATGGGTAGTATTGTATAAAATTCTCTTTGCTGCTACCCTCAGGGTTTCTCCCTCCGAAAGCAGGTCACCTACCAGGGAAAGCTTGCCTTTAAACTGTGGCATATCACTTTCTACCAGCAGCACCTTAAGATGGCTCTGGTCATAGCCAAAGATGACACAATCAACGGATACATTGAACATAGTACTCCCTTCTAGAGACTGTGTATATCTATTAATCTGATCTGTAGTGGCTTTATTCATATAGAAGAAATAAAGCTAAGCATTCTTGATGTAATCAGAAATGGAATAGAGGAGAATATCAGCTTTGGCTAACAGTATTCATAATGAGTTCCTTTACTTCGGTAAGTGGTATCTGAGCAGGGCAGACCAGTGGTCTGTTACTCGCCAGATAGCCTATGCCGTTATGCTCTCCATTCTTAATGGCTACAAAGCTGACATAGCTCTTAAAATTCTGCACCTGCAGATTACTCAGAGAAGATTTTAGGGTATGTACATCTGTGAGCTGATTAGGATATACAAGTTCTATAAATAGACTTGTACCTCTGTTATCTACGTCAAAGATAGGTTCCTCATCTGACTGGCAACTCAGGCTACTCATAAGTCGGGCAGCAGCCTGTGCTGATTGCTCATCATGAAATTCTATGAGAAAATCTCGAGACATTCGAGGTAAGACATTCTTATAATCCTTGATTCCTATTTCCTTGAGAAAAGCTTTGTGATCATCTAGTCTCCAGTAGTAGGTCAGATGTTCATGCGGCTCCTGATGTAAACCCGTAGCTACAATAAGATTTATTTTTCCGAGCTGCTCTACCCGCTCTATTATGCGATCGTATATTCTCAATACTTTGAGGAATGGATCATAATCTTTGGGACAATACCATTCTGGATTTTCTAAGCTACCCTGATAAGCTGCAGAATTAAAAAGATAATGGTGCTGAATATGGGCGCCAGAATTCAAAAATAGATTAGCAAAATCAGGTTTGCTTTTCTTCCATAATTTGATGAACACATCTGCGAGTAGATTATCTAAAATCATCGCTTTCGTTCCAGGCAATTTTCGCTGAAGGATATTCTTAAAATAGCCTCCCCAACTAGTGATAGGTACATAGAACAAAAAGGCCACAGCTAAAGTAAAAACAGAACCTATAGAAATTTTTTCTTTCGCATTGTCATTGACCGCTTGGTGGATGGCCTTATAGAGTTTTTTTACAAAATCTGTTCCGCTCACCTTTGTCTGAGTCCATGGGTCGGGCACGAAGAAGGCAGGCTTGGTCATTTTATTGAGTGCATTGAAAGGAGAGATCGCGCCTACAGTATATCCTTGGTCTTCTAGCTCTTCGAAGAGTTGTCCCAGCTCAGGATGCTCGACTATATCCCCTAGACGGAAGACTTGGTGCTCGGCATAGTTCTTTCCCGTATGGATAGTCACCCATTGTATCCATGGCTCTAGGAGATGGTACTCAGATTCAGAAATCGTTTCTACCCTCTGAGAGCCTTCAAATAATTTTTTGAAATGTTTGAGTTCTCCCTGGCTGATATAATAATCCAGAAACTCAAAATTAATTTCATTTAAGCCGATCAATACGGTCTTTCTCTTCATCAGAAGGCTAAGGTATTGTTGTTAATTGATTAAGAAAAGACATATTGATAATTTTTTAATATGAATTTAGCTTAGCTTTGTTTTGCCCATCCTGAAAAGGCCATGCGCAAAGCCCATAATTTGCTTTTAGAAAAACATGTTACAAGACATACCTAAGGTTTCTATAATCACTGTCACTTATAACAGTGCTGCCACTATCAAAGACACTTTGCAATCGGTCGCACAGCAGGATTATGGAAATATAGAGCATATTATAGTAGATGGTCTATCCTCAGATAACACAGTAGAACTTGTCCGGGAGTTTCCTCATGTCGCACAGTGCATCTCTGAAAGAGACAAGGGGATGTATGATGGCCTGAATAAAGGCATAAAAATGTGCACTGGAAAATATGTGGGGATCCTGAATTCTGATGATTTTTTCAGCTATGATGAAGCCATTTCTACCGTTGTAGAGGCACTAGAGAGTGCAGACACCGAAGCTGTTTTTGCAGATGTAAAATATATCTCTCCAGCAGATGAAACTAAGATTATCAGATACTGCGCTTCTAAAGGCTGGACACCTGAAAAATTTGCCAAGGGCTATATGCCCAATCATCCCACCTACTATACCGCTAAGAAAAACTATGATCTACATGGTTACTTTGAGTTAGATTATAAGATCTGTGCTGATTACGAGTTACTCATTAAGCACCTATACAAAGCAAGATTACGTTATAAATATCTACCCCACTGCCTCGTGACCATGCGCCCTGGCGGCATCAGTAATGGCAGTCTGAGCAAACGTCTGACACTGAATAAAGAAATCGTCCAAGCCTGCAAGGCCCATGGCATGAATACGAATCTCCTAAAATTATCAGGCAAACTATTTTCTAAATCCATGGAGTATATCAACCCCAAAGCTTAACGCAAACAGATTACCTAATGACAAAGCAAGAATGACTTAAATTTTTTAACCTTGAGGTACTAAATAAAAGAGATGGATAATAACAATACATATGTGGCCATAATGGCAGGGGGAGTAGGATCGAGGTTTTGGCCAGCGAGTAGAGAGACCTTACCTAAGCAGTTTCTAGATATACTCGGACTAGGCAAGTCTCTTATCAGAATGACCTACGAAAGATTTAATCAAATCATTCCAGCAGAGCGCATCCTTGTTGTGACTAATAAAGTTTACAAAGACCTGGTAGCAGAGCATATTCCTGAAATTCCAGAATCCAATATTATTACCGAACCGTCTAGAAACAATACTGGTCCCTGCGTGGCCTACACCGCTTTCAGATTGAATGCTATGAATCCTAATGCAACTTTCGTAGTCGCGCCTTCTGACCATGTCATACTGAAAGAAGATATTTTTCTTAAGCTCATTAATAAAGCATTGGACTTTGCCAGTAGAGAAGAAGTCATCGTCACCCTCGGGATACAACCTACTAGACCTGACACTGGTTATGGCTATATAGAATCCACAGGAGAAGGTAATTCTGCTGGCCTGGAAAAAGTGGCCAGCTTCAGAGAAAAACCCAATGCAGAAACTGCACAAGCCTATCTTGATGACGGATCTTACTATTGGAATGCTGGCATCTTTGTATGGTCTAGCAAAACGATACTAGGCAGTTTCAAAAAGAATGCGACTGACATCTATGATATCCTGAGTCAGGATACCAGCAAATACAATACACCTGAAGAGCAGGCCTACATAGATAAAGTCTACCCTACCACACCTAGCATCTCCGTGGATTATGCTATCCTAGAGAACGCGGACAATGTGTATACCTTACCTGCTGATATAGGCTGGAGTGATCTAGGAACATGGAATGCTTTGCATGCCCACCTTGATAAAGATGAATCTGATACCGTAGTACTAGGAGATAATACCTTAGTGCTGAATTCTAAGAATTGCATGATAAGATCTGATGCAGAAAAATTGGTCATCGTAAAAGACCTCGAAGATTATATTGTCATAGATGAATCAGATGTCCTTCTTATCTATCCTAAAAACCAAGAACAAGAAATTAAGCAACTCAGAAAAAGTATAGAGCAGAAAAAGTTCTTATAAAAACGGATTGAATAAGAGGATAGCCATAGTCGCCAACACAACCTGGAACATCTACAACTTCAGGCTGAATGTTATAAAAAAGCTGCTGGATGAAAAGTGGACGGTCATCGTTATAGCCCCCCTGGATGAATACATTTCATACAAAGAGACCTTCCCCAAAGTAAAGCACATCGCGCTCAAAAATCTTGTTAGAGATGGTATGAACCCATGGAAAGATTTGGCGCTTATTTCTGAGCTTAGAACGATCTATAAAAAACTCAAACCTGATATTGTTCTCCACTATACGCATAAGCCGAATATCTATGGAGGTATCGCGGCCAAACTTTCTGGGATAGATTCTATTGCAGTCATCACTGGACTCGGTTATCCTTTTATCAATAATGGTATTAAAAAAAAAATAACGACAGGTCTGTATCGCATGACCAGTCGCATGCATTCCAAATTCATTTTCGAAAATGAAGATGACATGGCCTTATTCTATGAGGAAGGAATCATAAAAAAAGATAAAGGCAGAGCTGTGAAAGGCTGTGGTGTAGATACAGATACCTATGCCCCCCACCCTAATGGCGTCGTCAAAGAAAAAACGATTTTTACCTTTATCGGTCGGTTACTGTATGACAAGGGCATCGTAGAATTTGTGGAAGCCGCCAAAACGATAAGAAAAAAAAATCCGCATACCCAGTTTTGGATCGTAGGCGAACTAGATGCTAGTAATCCTTCGATGGTCAGCAAAGACCAGTTGCTGGATTGGATAGAGGGGGAAAATATTATTTATCATGGCTTCCAAAGAGATGTCAAACCATTTATCGCTAAGTCAGATTGTATCGTACTGCCTTCTTACAGAGAGGGCATGCCGAGGATCGTTCTAGAAGGGATGTCAATGGCCAAACCTATAATTACAACTGATACAGCAGGCTGCAGACAAACAATTGTGGACAAGGTGACTGGTTATCTTGTAAATGTTGCAGATAGTACTGACCTTGCGCGAGGAATGCATGATTTCCTCAAATTATCATCTGAAGAAGCGCATAACATGGGAGAAAAAGGAAGAGTTAGGGCATTAAAGCACTTTAACTCCGAAAAAATAGCCCAAGATCTATATGATATCGTTTCTCAGACGTAACTTTATATTATAAATAAATTACATATGAAATTCCTAGCAATACTCTTTACAGTATTATTATACGCTTGTGGCAATGGCACCGCAACGGCTCCTGCTTCACAAGATACCATCAAGCCCGCTACAGCACCTACAAAAACCAGCAAAATTGTACAGAACGTCACTGGCTTTGCCAGCAAAGAAGCTATAGCAGCAGCTGAGGTTCCAGTGTATGGAAAAGGCAAGGCAGATTTCACTGTAAAAGTAGCAGGTGCTCAGCCAGGCCCCTCTGATCTCATAGGCTTCTACGCAGAGCAAAATTTTAAAGCAGATGAAACGACTATCAGTGCTGATGGCACGATTCGGTTCAACTGTCAAAACTGTGCTGAAGGCCAGACGACTTATCCTCAAGGCCTCTATTATGTCAAAATAGCTAATGAAAAATATCTTCAGATTCTTTTAGGTGAAGACCAGGAGTTTACATTGACCACCAACATAAATAATCCAGATCTGGATATGAAAGTGGATGGCAGTGATGAGAACGAAGCTTTTTTTACTAACATGAAATTTGAAAGAGCAGGCAGCCCCAAATTTGCAGAAATAGGAGAAAAGCTAAAGGGACTAACAGAATCTTCTCCTGGCTATAGCGAACTGAAGGCCCAACAAAAAGATCTGACTGATGCAAGGAAAGTACATCTAGCAGAAATATATAAAAAGTATCCCAACACCTTGCTCACCAGCTTCAAAAAAGCAGGGCAAGAACCAGACTTAAGAGATGATGTGCCGGATGATCAGAAAGTATATCATTATAGACAAGACTTCTGGAATGATGTCGACTTTGGTGACAGACGATTATTGAGAACGCCAGTTATCCATAACAAACTGAAAAGATATTTTGATCAACTGACACCACAGAACCAAGACTCTATTTTTGCAAGTGCTACAAGGCTCGTAGACAAAACCTTAATGCATCCTGAAGCTTATAAGTTTATCGCTAACTGGATCGTCAGACAATATGAGCCGACTAAGACCACACTAATGGATCCTGAGTTTGTGCATGTAAAAATGATACAAAAATACTTTACCCAAGAGCGCGCCTTCTGGTCCGATTCGCTACAGACCTTTGCCTTACAACAAAGAGCCGGAGAGATGGCACAGAGTCTGATAGGAGATATCGGCCCTAATGTGACATCCAAAGACCTACAAGGAAAAACGCATACTCTGATGGATTCTAAATCTGACTACATCATCGTGTATATGTTCACACCGAGTTGCGAGCACTGCCAGGAGCAAACTCCTAAACTCGTAGAATGGTATAATACCAAAGGCAAAAATTATGCAGACGTCTATGCCATCGCTCTAGACAGTAATGTAGATGACCCTAACGAACTACAAAATTATATCAACAAAACTAAGATGCCCTTCCCTTGTGTATGGGATCCTACTAATAGATCCATCTATGCCAAGTATTATGTAGATATCACTCCTGAAATCTATGTACTGAATAAGGAAAGACGAATCATAGGAAAGAATCTAAAAGTATTCCAGATAGATACGATCATAGATAGAGATAAAGAAAAACAAAACAAGTAGTCCTCACGGATGACTTAGGCATGTGTGAACATCATTGATACAGATAAAAAAATAGTCGTAGTCTATCTCAGCCGCACAGGTTGTCTAGCATATACTAAAGAAATAGTGAGAGGGTTAGCGGCAAGCGACCCTCTACTTATTTTATCCCCTGCTAATAAAGAACAGTTTCCTAATCACAACAAGCAATTTTTCAAGACCTACTCCAAGGCCTTTAACCTGCTGATGCACAGCATGTTTGTCCAGACCAGAATAGATAAACTCATGACTGGCATTGTCGCAGAGCACAAACAGATACAACTTCTGCTCCCCGCTTTCCATCCTTGGAATTTGTATTTTGCTAGGTGGGCCAAAAAGAATAAGGTCGCGTGCACCCTCACTATCCACGACTACAAAACCCATGCTGGAGAAGAATCCCATCTCACAGAACAACTACAAAAGAGAACCATTGCCCTAGCTTCCCAGGTGTTATTTCTTACCGAATATGTAAAGCAACAAGCGATAGCAGAACTAGGACCATCAGCTAAGTTTCAGGTCTACCACCACCCCCTTCTACCGGCATACAGCATCAACTCTCTACCCTATTCTCCACAGCCTAGATTGCTATTCCTAGGCAGAATCGTCGGCTACAAAGGGCTGCACTTGGTCATGGAGGCAATACAGGAACTAGATGTAGCACTAACCATTGCGGGCAAGCAAACGAAGCAAAGCATCACCAGTACAGATAGAATCACAGTGCTCGACAAGGTGCTGACTGATAATGAAATATCTGAGTTGCTAGCCACTCACGAAATTCTTGTTTTGCCCTATACGGAGGCGAGTCAGTCAGGGGTATTGACCCTAGGTATCTCGGCTGAAATGGTAATGCTAATAACCAAAGTGGGCGGGCTGCAAGAGCAGCTGCCTGAGGATGCGGCTTGCTGGGTAGAGGCTAGTGTGGCTGGTGTCAGGGAGGGGCTAAAGCGACTGATTGAAGAAAAGGAATACTATGATGAGCTCAAAAGGAAGGTGGCTGGTATTAAATCGAAAATGATGAGTGAGAAATGGTGAATGGTGAATTAAAAATTATGAATGATGAATAACGCCAAGAGCAGACTGAAAAAAGCAATTTCAAAAATGGCTTACGGCTCCAAAGAATTACGATAGAAAATTTTGAAGATATTCCTCTGCAATAGCTTCAGTTCTATACGCTGTTACTCTCCCTAGCTCTGCTACTGGCCTCTCTCTCTCCCTAAACACAAACTCATAAAACCGCTCCGCTAAAGCAGGAAAATGCGCCTCATCCAGGAGTAGGTTTTGGATATCTTCATGGCCTTGCATAAAGACTTTTGTAGAATCATTTTCGACAGCACAAAGATTGAGAATGGGTTTATTGAGATACAGATAGTCGACGACTTTACTGGGCAAGTGGTAATCTGTGCTATTGCCAAAATTCATCAGTATATCTACTTGTGACATAGCATCTAGGGTCTCTGCTCTATTCTTAAAACCATGGATGACCATATATCTTCTGATCTCAGTATATAAATCAAAGAGTGGGTAAGAATTTCTATCTAGCTGACCCACAAAATGGAACTGTATCTTATCGAAAAGAGAGTTGTCTTCCTCGTGTAAGTACTTCAAGAATTTTAAAAACATAAGTGGCGAACGGACACCATCATAAAAAGAACCAAAGTAGCCTAAATGAATTTTCTGCGAAAACAAAATCATATCGTAAGCTTCCTTTTCTTCTGGTAGGTGGAAGAGTGGTGGGATGACTTTCATATTACTAGTACTCTCTGGAAATAATTCCTGATACTTTTCCTTTGCTCTTTCGTTGGTCACTGAACTACTGTCTGCTAGTCTGAAGGCTTCCTGCTCTGCAGCGATGTTTTTATCCTGATGCTTAGTGAAATTGTTGACCCAGAATTCTTTGGAATACGAAAAGGGGTCCTGTATGTCCATATGCCACTGCAACTGGCTGTGCTTTTCCTTTAGGGACTTAGCTATCCAATGGCTAGTGAAGGGCAGACCTACCGATATCATATGTGTGATCGCATGCTTAGCGATGAGCTCATTCCCTTTCTGGATGCCGGGTTTTAGAAATAACTTACCACCATCTGGCCAGTAGTTACTTCTCCAGGTCTTATCGGTCAGTTTTTGGACTAGGTTATAGATGAAACCCTCTCTGGGTATACTGGCATTGACCTCATTTCTGCGATTATCAGACCTAAAGGTATTATAGAGTTTATCCATCAGGGTATTATGCCCTGCTCTGTATATTCTTAGGCCGTCCTGTGTCTCCTCGTTAGGATAGCCACTGTGCTTGGTGGTAAGGACATAGACCTCATGGCCCTGAGCTACTAAGTGCTGAGCGAGGGGGCTCCATCTCAGTGTATTAGGTGTCTGAGAAGGAGAAAATTGTGATATGATAAGGAGTAGGCGCAAGGCTATCTTTAGGCTGTAAAGAAAGGAAATCTTTAAGAGACAGCAGCTATAGGAAGGGCAGAGTATGAGAGTTGAGTAACTCACAGTTGTCCCCATTTAATGGAAGCAAGTTTAAAACAAGGCCTAAATGGAGAAGAGCTACCAAGTAATTCCTAATCCTAGGCATAGCAGAATGACCATCACTAAGGCCAGACCAGGCTTTGCCCAATCCCAAAAAGTAATCACTGTACTGCTTTTAAACAAAACAAAAAAGCTCAGCAAGTAGACCACTAGATTAAAGGAGATCATGGCATACAAGAAGGGTTCTAGTCCAGCAGCCAAACTGATCAACATCACCACTATCTGGACCACAGAATAAATGATTATCCAGTTAAAATATTTCTGTGTAAGGTCTAAGCTATAAGCAAGGATATCTACAGGATTAAAAATTATAATGGAAATAGCGAGGACTATAATCAGGCGCAACACAGTGTCGTAATCCGCATAGCTCTCTGGAAAAAATGACAAGATAGGTTCCACAAAAAAGAGCCCTAGCGAGGCTAGTAAAAATACCCCGCTCAACTTAATCAGACTTATATACACTTTTCTGAAAGCCTCCGGCTCTGCACTGGCTTTGCTGAGCATAGGAAACACCACTTGCTCCAAGGCATTATAAGCAGAGATCAGTGGTCGAAGGACCATGCGTTTCAGCAAGTCATAGATGCCCAGTACTTGTGCGCCTAGAAAATGATGAATAAGAAATACATCTAGATAAGACATACCGATACCCAAGCTTTTTTCGCCCATGATATACTTGCCATAGGACCAGTGCTGTGCTGTTTTTTCTTTGCTCGACTTAGTGCCCAGTTGCAGATAAGCTGCCCGCCACCTCAGCAAAACCGCCGCAGCAACTGCCTTTGCCAACTGCCCATAGATCAGTGCCGCAACTCCCTTCCCCAGATACAAAAGAAAAGCAGTGACTATAACATACATCATAAAAGCTGAAAGCTCTATTTCAGAGAAAGTTCTGATGAGGAGCTCTTTCTTCAGACCTGCATTCTGCACAGAGCTGTAGCTGATAAAAAAGAGTATCGGCATTAGCCAAACATAATACCCTAGCAAGTCTCCTTTTTCATAATACAAACTCATGAGCCCAGCAATGAGCAAGCCCACTGCAGCACTGAGCAGCGCTAGTTTTATATTGATATCGAAAACTGATTTGTAATCTTGAGGGCCTGCTTGTGTAGCTTGTATGAGGGAACTGACAAAACTATATTCTAATATTCCTGCAGGGATAAATATCAAAGCAGCTGCCAGAAAATAATGGCCGAGCTGCTCAGGCTGTACTGTCCTAGCTATGTAGTAGTAGAGCACTAATTGTAAGACCAGTGTGATGAAAGCGGTAGCTAGGGTCCATTTAGAAAGCGAGAGTATTTTGGATAAACTCATTCTTATAATAAATCGATCTCGTTTTCCAAATCCATTCTTTGATGTAAAATCCTAGCTATATAAATTACGTCCCCTTCCAACTTGTAGACGATCATGTGGGACTGGACTATCCAGCTGCGATGATTAGTTTCTAGTTCTTCTATGGCCTTACCCATAAGTGGATTGGCGCTTAGCCTTTTGATTTCTTTGAAAATGAGCTTGTAATATGTATTCGCTTGGCTAGCTGACCACTGATCTGCTGTATGATTCCAGATATCGTCTAGGTCTATAATGGCAGCGCGACTCAGCGTATAGTCCCGCTTCATTTCTTGTATTTCTTGTTTAGCTTTTCTAGATGTTTGACCGGATCAAAATCTTTTGCATAACCACTTTTTTCACCTGCTTCTATTGCCTCACGAAGAAGTTGAATTTTCGTTTCTCGTTCGTCTATCATGCGCAAGCCAGCTCTTATAACCTCACTGGCAGAGGAATACCGTCCTGATTTTATAGTGTTTTCTATTATCTGCTCGAAATGAGGTCCTAAGGTAACAGAGGTGTTTTTAGACATGTGCACTTTTTAATAAATATACCAATAATTGGTATTAAGTTCAAGTAGCCCATTTAAGTAGAAGTCTAAATAACTCATAAGTTGGCCTCTAATAAGAGGTATAAAAGCAAAAAGTCCTTCCATGCTTTCATGAAAGAACTTTTTAATTTACGTGAGTTATTCTTAGTCGGGTTCTAAGCCCTACTTATAATTCTTTTCTTAATCTTGCTACTGGGATGTTCAGTTGCTCTCTATATTTTGCTACTGTTCTCCTTGCAATATTGTAGCCTCTTTTTTGAAGATGCTCTTTGAGCTTTTCGTCTGATGCAGGCTTCTTTTTATCTTCTACAGAAATGATATCTGTCAGAATGTTTTTCACCTCTAGTGTAGAAACTTCCTTGCCATCCTGAGTTGTAATAGACTCCGAGAAAAAATCTTTTAATCTCTTAGTACCGAACTCTGTCTGTACAAACTTACTATTCGCGACTCTAGAGATAGTAGAAATATCTAGTCCTGTTATCTCAGCGATGTCCTTTAGAATCATCGGTCTCAAGGTTCTCTGATCTCCAGTTCTGAAGTATGCTTCCTGGAAATGCATGATAGAGTACATTGTATTATATAGGGTCTCTTGTCGTTGCTTTATCGCATCTATAAACCACTTAGCAGAGTCTATTTTTTGCTTGATAAACATGACCGCCTCTTTCTCTTTCTTAGCTACTCTTCTACCTCTGGTGTTATCCTTGAAGGTATTAAGCATGTCCATGTAGTGGTCATTGATTCTGAGATCCGGTGCATTTTTGCTATTCAGCGTAAGTTCTAGACCGTCTCTATTATTAATCAAGAAATCTGGTACGATATACTGATTACCTGATCTGTTAGAAGAAGCAAAACCACTAGCCGGTTTCGGGTTCAACTTAAGTATTTCTTCGATAGCTGCTTTCAACTCTGATTCAGAAATGAATAAGTTCTTCTGCAACTTCTGATAATGCTTTTTAGTAAACTGCTCAAAGTGATTTTCTAAAATCTTAAGCGCTAACTGCTTCGGCTTTCTGTTGACCTCAGGTTCTCTATCTAGCTTATCATTAATCTGGATAAGAAGACATTCTCTAAGATCTCTAGCTCCTATGCCTGCTGGCTCTAGTTTCTGGATTTTAGCCAATATTTCATTCAACTCTCTTTCTGAAGAATCTATGTTTTGAGTAAAAGAAAGGTCGTCTATTATAGAAAGGAGTTCTCTTCTGATATACCCATCACTATCTATACTACCTACTAACTGCAGCGCTATCGTAAATTCTCTTTCGTCTTTGATCTCCATCATCCCCAGCTGTCGCTCTAGGTGCTCGTGAAAGCTTCTTTGTACCGCTATGGGCATCGTCTTATCTTCTATATCCTGAGAAGATTCATTTTTCATCTTATAGCTGATAGGATCATCTTCCATATATTCTGTTAGATAATCATCTAGCTCAAAGTCTTCTGCTTTCAGATCATCCTCCTCGTCTTCACTATCTGCTTCTAAGTCATAGACCTCCCCTGAGTCATCACTTTCATCCAAAGCAGGGTTAGACTCTAATTCCTCCTGTATCCTCTGATCGAGGGTAGCTGTAGGAATTTGGAGTAATTTCATCAGCTGTATCTGTTGAGGAGACAGCTTTTGAAGCATTCTTTGACTTAAATTCTGCTTTAGCATATTAATTTGGTACTTAGTTTAACAATCTGGGTTTCAATCTCGTTCAAATCAGCTCTCAAATTTCTGACCTGCATGAAGAGAGAAACAATAATAATGCCATATTGCAAATAATGCTAATATTTAATCACATATAATTCAATTAATAATACATTATAGATTTTTATAATATGATAAACAGTAGACTAGCTCTCCTTAGAACTAAAATGCAAGAAAAGGGCTATTCCGCCTATATAATGCCCCTCTGCGACCCCCATCAGAGCGAATATCCAGCAGAATACTGGAAAAGTATGGCCTGGATTTCAGGCTTTACAGGTTCTGCAGGTACAGTTATGGTCGCTCTAGACCACGCTGGACTGTGGACTGATTCTCGCTATTTTATCCAAGGAGCGCAAGAGCTTGCTGGTTCTTCCATCCAGTTACATAAGATGAAGGTGCAGTTCCACCCCGGATTTATAGACTGGATACTAGACAACCTTCAGGAAGGAGATACAGTGATAGCAGATGGGGCCATGATTTCCCTCGCACAAAGAGATAAATACGAGCAAGCCCTCTCCACTAAGGGTATCAAACTCCATATTACAGATGATTTTATAGGCTCAGTCTGGTCAGAGCGCCCCAGTATTCCATTGGAGAAAGTATTTGACCATCCTGTCACTTATAGTGGACTAGGCAGAACCGATAAAATAGCAGCCGTCAGAAAACAGATGGCCGAGAAAGGAGCAGACTACCATCTGATCACGACACTAGATGATATCGCTTGGTTATTTAATCTAAGAGGTAGAGATGTGGAATGTAATCCCGTCTTTGTTTCATACTGCATACTAGGCTCCAAAGAAACCTATCTCTTTATCAATAGTGCAAAGCTGCCTACCGAACTAGCGACTGAACTAAAAAGCCAAGGTATTGAACTCAGACCCTATGATGATATAACCAAGTTTCTAGAACAGCTACAATCCTCTGACAGCATCCTCATAGACAAATCCACTATCAATGTCCAGCTGTACACCGCTATCAAAGCAGCCACTATCATAGACAGTGCACTGATTACGAGACAGCTCAAAGCCATCAAGAATCCCACAGAGATAGACCATTTCCGAAAGGTCCATGTCAAAGATGCCATCGCACTCTCCCATGCTTTCTTCTGGCTAGAAAAAACTGTCCTAGAAAGACCTGTGTCAGAATATGAGTTTGCCATGCGCATCCAGCAGTGCCGCAGCGAGCAGGCCCATTACTTTGGCGAAAGTTTTAATGCTATCGTCGGCTATAAAGGTAATGGCGCTATTATACATTATCGCCCCCCTGCTGAAGGCTCTGCTGACATCCATAATGACGGCATACTCCTAGTAGACTCCGGCGGACAATATCTAGATGGCACCACTGATATCACAAGGACCATTACCTTTTCTCCCCCACCCGCTGAGCAAAAGAATGCCTATACCAGAGTACTCAAAGGCCACATCGCTCTAGCCAGAGCCGTCTTTCCTAAAGGAACCAGAGGCGGACAACTAGATATCCTCGCCAGAAACAGCCTATGGGCAGATGGTCTCAACTATGGTCACGGTACTGGTCATGGCGTCGGCTTCTTTCTCAATGTACACGAGCCACCTCAAGGCTTCGCGCCCGGCCTGACAGGCAGAGCCGCTACGATACAAAAAGCAGGCATGGTCACCTCCAACGAGCCCGGGCATTATGTCGCCGACAAGTATGGGATCAGAATAGAAAATCTTGTGCTAGCCGTACCCTCTAGAACGGAAGGCTTTTTAGAGTTCGAGACTATCACTTACTTTCCTATAGATACACAACTGATAGATTTCTCTCTCTTGACAAAAGATGAAGTGGCCTGGCTCAATGCCTACCACGCTGAGGTCAAAGCTAAGTTGTGCCCGCTCCTAGAAGGAGAGATGAAAGTATGGATGGAGGAGAAGTGTAGGGCTGTGTAGGGTATAATCTAGATTTAATTGCTTGTGCATGTAGCGATTAAGATACTGTCCTTCCCTTTAAAAATATAAAAATGAAACTCACACAAGAAACAATCAACAACCAAGTCTGGAAAGCTTATGATACTTTCCGAGGCACAATAGATGCTACACAATACAAGGATTACATACTGACCATGTTGTTCGTCAAATACATCTCTGATGTTCTTAAAGAAAAAAAAGAAGCTTATACCCAGCAGTACAAGGGAGATGAGGTAAGAATAGCAAGACCTATGAAGCATGAGCGATTTAAGGTTCCTGAGAATAGCACCTTCGACTATTTATACGAGAAGAGAAATGATGCAGAGCTAGGTGGAATTATTAATGTGGCACTTGAAGAAATCGAAGACACAAACCGTTCAAAACTAGAAGGGGTATTCAGAAATATTGATTTTCATTCTGAACCTAACCTAGGCCCTACTAAAGACAGGCTATCTTTAGGAACTAGGATTTTAAAAAGCAAGCATTATGAGTACCTACAACCTGCCTCCCTTACCGCTGCCTTTTGACGTAGAGACGAAGGCCATACTCAAGCAACTCGCTAAGTCCCGTGCTGCACTAGCAGAGCTAAAGGGGGTAGCCGCGACTATCCCCAATGTATCTATCCTTATCAATTCTGTTGTGCTCCAAGAAGCGAAGGAGAGTTCTGAAATAGAAAATATCGTTACGACCCATGACGAAATTTATAGAGCAGAACTCAATATCGCCAAGTACCAGACAGTAGCTGCTAAGGAGGTCCAGCGATACGCCAAAGCACTCAAGACGGGCTATGATGATGTGATCACAGATAAAGTCATCAGTCATGCCAGCATCAGAAAACTACAAGGCATCCTCGAAGCCAATGAAGCAGGTTACAGAAAAGTACCAGGCACCAAACTCGAAAATGATAAAACCAAAGAGGTCATCTATGTCCCTGCCCAAACACATCAAGAGATCACTGCCCATATGGATGTCCTCCTGGCTTATATCAATGATGACAGCCTGGATGATGTAGACCCACTTATCAAGATGGCCGTCATCCATCATCAGTTTGAGAGTATCCACCCTTTCTATGATGGTAATGGACGTACCGGACGTATTCTCAACATTCTGTATCTTATCCTCAAGGACCTACTGGATATACCCACGCTAT
>CALLAE010000004.1 GCA_938002665.1 uncultured Saprospiraceae bacterium
GTATATCAGACAGTAATACAAAGAATGGATCAAAGCACCTGTGTAGACCAGTGTAGCTCTGACGGAGAATGTCAACTCAGACAGTTCACCTTCATGTCCTACTTGGGTGAATATGATGGACATTACTACTATATGTCTAACGAGCGAGTGCTTAGTCAATTTGCTGATGCTTATGCCTCTGCATTAGGTGAGGATAGAGATGGCAACCAGGAAGGTGGCCTTGTATCTTTAGATTCAGCAGATGAGACTACTTGGCTAGAAGCTCAGATAGGAATCTATACAACTGATCCATATCACTCTGCCCAGTCTCATGCACTCTATCTGACTAATACAGGTGGTGTAGGTGGATCTCCAGGACAGAATTACGAGGGAAGATATATAGTAGAGTTTGAGACAAAGTGTGGATGGACTCAGAGAGAGAGTTTCTGTTGCAATGATTGTGGTAATGAGACAATGATGATGCTCAGAGTTATAGATAATTATGGAAACCATAATTTCTGTATGGTGAATGTTAACGTTGAAGATTACATTCCACCTACCATAGAATGTCCTACTTCTACTGTAGACTTAGATTGTGATGCTGTCGTAGACTTTAATAATCTTAACTATGGGGTGCCAACTGCAGCTGATAACTGTTCTGCTACTATAGAAGAGCAGACAGGACCTTATACTGATCCTAGAAACAATGAAAATTGCTTTACAGGAGTAATAACAAAAAGTTGGCGAGCTGTAGATAAGAGTGGTCTTACTTCTTCAAGCTGTACTCAGACCATTACTTTCAGTAATAACGACCCTTTTGTAAGAGCCGATATAACATGGCCAGAGGATGCGACTATAACTAGTGGTTGTTCTTTATATGATTTAGATCCAATAAGCCTGCCTGCTACTAGTCAAGGTCCAACATGGACTGACAAAGCATGTAGTAATGTAGTCTCTAACTTCGATGACTTAGTCTTTACTATAGTGGATGGGGCATGTCAGAAACTAGTCAGAACATGGTCTGTTGTAGACTGGTGTAATCCAGATGTCATCCATACTTATGACCAAGTAGTTATATTACAAAGTGATTCTGCACCGACTGTAGTTTGTCCTTCTTCTCCGATATATACTAATGCAGGCAACTGTATAAGTAATGTATCTGGTCTAGAAGCAATGTTAGGTGGGGGAGATGCCTGTACAGAGAGTCTTAACTGGTCATACGTCATAGATTATGCTGATGGGACTTCAGGTTCAGGTAATAGTAACCTTGCTGATGGTGTATTTGCACAAGGCAGACATACAATTACTTTCACAGTTATAGATGCTTGTGACAATACAGGTACTTGTAGTACTACTATCACTGTAACAGATAGTGATCCTCCTACTCCATATTGTCAGAGTTCACTTGTCGTTCCCGTTGGATCAGATGGGTCAGCAGAGATATGGGCTTCTGATATTAACCTTGGTAGCGCAGACGGATGTGGAGATGAGGTTGTATTGAGTTTTGCAGAGAATAGTGTAGTAAGTAACATGACTTTCGGATGTACTGATGTAGGTGCTAACACAGTTACTATGTATGTCTGGGATGGAGATGGAAATACATCTTCTTGTAATTCTACTATCTACATTCAAGACAACCTTAATGTATGTGATAGTCCTAGACTGTTTGCAAGCATTCAGGGATTGATCATGACAGAAGATTCTAGGATGGTGGATGATGTAGAAGTTAATCTAATGACTAATACACAGACATCAGCTCAAGTAGATATGGCGGAAGATGGAGAATATGCTTTTGCCGAGCTACCTATGTACAATGATTATCAAGTATTAGCTAAGAAAGATAATAGCTATCTGAACGGTGTTTCTACTTTGGATTTAATCCTTATTCAGAGACACATATTAGGACTTCAGTCACTAGACAGTCCTTACAAAGTGATAGCAGCTGATATTAATAATTCTCAGCGAATAGACGGTCTTGATCTTGTAGAACTTAGAAAATTGATTTTAGGTATCTATTTAGAATTGCCACAGAATGATTCATGGAGATTTGTCAATACTGATTATGTATTTGCTAATCCTATGAACCCTTGGCCATATGATTCAGATTACCTAGCGCCTAACTTTTCTAATGATATTTATGATGCAGATTTTGTTGGTGTCAAGATAGGAGATGTAGATCTCTCGTCGATAGCTAATCAGTTAGATAGTAACATATCATCTAGATCGAATAATAAGTATAAGATAGAGCTTAGCCATGTAGTTACAGATAGAGGCAATACTCGAGTTCAATTAGTCGCAACAGAGAGCACAAAGTTATACGGGGCGCAGATGAGTTTCGATTTCTCTTCTGAACAATTACTAGCAACTGTACCTATGTTGATGGAAGTGTCTGACAAAAACATATCATGGAGTGAGGCTGAGAATGGTTCTGTAAGAATGAGTTGGGATAAGCCAGAAGGCGTGACTGTTTCTGAAGGCCAAGTTCTTGTAGAATTCTTGTTTGCAGGTAAAAATATTGATCTAACGATAAACGATAATATGGCCTCAGAAATCTACTCTGAAAAAGCAGGAGTATTAGAAGCTTTGGATATTGAATTTATAGAAGGATTACAAACTACTGGAGAGTTTACTCTAGATCAGAATACACCGAATCCATTTAAGGATAGGACGACTATTAATTTCCATCTACCAGAAAGCGGCACTGTAACTATGATTATCAGTGATGTCAATGGTAGAATGATAAGAAAGATAGAGGAAACATATAATGCAGGAAGCAATCAGATATTACTTTCTAGTGATGATATTCAAACTACGGGAGTCGTGTATTACCAAATGAGTTATGGTAATCAGACTACGACAAGAAAGATGATAGTACTTAAGTAGAATTGGACTTGTCGATAACCTTTTGAATTTGAAAATCATGAATAATAATTATCAATCAATAAATAACCCGTCCCCAGTGGATGGTAAAATCAAAACTTCAACTATGAATAAGATAGGAAGTTCAGCTTTTCACTTGTTTGTTTACATAACCTTACTGACACTTATATCGGTAGCCACGTCTGCACAATGTGATAATGTAAGTCTTGCCTGTAATAATGGCATTAACATATCCACAAATAATAACTGTGAAGCAGAGTTATGCGTAAACCTGATGCTGGAAAATAGTGTAGAAGGATTTACTATAGATGATTTTGTTCTATCTCTTACAGATGAGGATGATGTACCACTTACAGGTACTACTACTGCTGGCAATTGTCATGTAGTCAATGAAAGTCATGTAGGCATTATCAAAGCATCAGTTTCACTACCTATATGTGGTGTTAGCTGCTGGGGATATATAAATCTTGAAGATAAAGTCGGACCTGGTTTTGTTCAATGTGATGGAACAGAGTTCGGATTAGGAACAACAGATATCACTTGCGAAGACTTTATAGCTGGAGTAGGGGTAGTAGTCCCTACCTTATCGGGCTCATGTAATACTTCGATAGAACCTACCTTTGAAGATGAAAACACAGGCATACAATGTTCTGGAATCTATTCTGGTACTATTGTAAGAACATGGACTGCCAGTGATGAGTCCGGAAATTCTACTATTTGTAAGCAGAGATTTAGAATCTTAAAGTTTGATATCAATAATGTTGTGTTTCCAGAAGACACTGTCCACCTGATAGATTTCCCATGTGATACGCTAGTAACACATCCAGATTCATTGGGCTATCCTATCGGCATAGAATGTCCTAATGTTATGTATTTCTACAATGACATATATACTGAATCATGTGGAGCTCAAAAGAAATTCTTGAGAGATTGGTTTGTAATTGATTGGTGTACTGGCGAATCTAGAACTGACGGACAAGTTGTAAAAAGTTTGGACGTTAGAGGCCCTCAAGGAATAGATTGCGGACCTAGAATTCGTCACATACAAGCATCAGGATTTTCATGTACAGCAAAAGCAGTATTAGATCCGTATCAAGAACTTCTTGATGGAGTAATAAATGCCTCAGATTGTTCAGGTCCTTTAAGCATAGATGTTTCATTTAAGCTACCAGCTCCTGGGTCTACTTCACCTTCAGTAGGACCATTTATAGCGATTCAGCCAGATAGTAATAACTTATTTGCTATACCGGCAATTTTAAGAGATACAACATGGGTAAGATATTGTTTTACAGATGATTGTGGGAATGGACCATCACTTAATACAGGAGCAAATGCTGCTACCTTTACTAATTGTTGTGATTTTGAATTAGTTGTTTCTGATAACCAACCTCCGACTGCAATTTGTGAAGGTTTTACAAAAGTATCGTTGAGTCCAACTGGAACAACAGAAGTATTTGCTCATACCTTTGATGATCATAGTTATGATGCTTGTGGTTCTGTAGTCGGCTATGAGGCTAAGAGAGTAACCGATGGCTGTAACGTTGGGACTAATTTTTCAGATAAAGTAAGATTTTGTTGTAATGACGTAGGAGAGACTCTTAGTGTCATACTAAAAGTACTAGATGATGATGGAAACTTTAGTGAATGTACTTCTAGAGTATGTGTAACAGATCTGAATGCACCTACAGTAAATTGTCCAGATGATGTTACTATAGATTGTCTTGAGGACTATACAGATAGTAGCATTGTAGATAATGCGACTGGAACAAATGGCTGTCTAGGAATAGTAGATGCTGATGGGGTAGATTATGACCTTACAGACTTTGATGTTTCTTGTAGCACTGGTACTATAATTAGAAATATATACTTTGAAAATACACAAGGAGATACTATAAACTCTTGTGCACAGTTGATAACTGTGTCCAGTGATAGTACATCTGCTATGCTTCTGGAAGGTGATTATACAGGTCCATCTAATGTAATGGTAGATGTCTGTAATGCCTTCTCTATTCATCCAGATCAGATAGGATATCCTACTACAACTAAGACCTTTGGTTGTCTCAATATAGGTATCTCATATGAGGACAGTAATCCTGTAACCTCTACACAAGATGGAGTATGCTATACTATTGTAAGATCATGGACAGTGGTAGACTGGTGTAGATATGATAGTGCAACGCCGGGCTCACATGCTTTGTATTTTGTACAGAATATTACGGTAAGTAACTCTGGTGTACCTACCATTTCTTGTCCTGATATGCAGATGGTAATAACAGAAGAAATTAACTGTCGAGCAGATATAGAACTCAATGCAACTCTAGTAGACGCTTGTAGCTTAGGAAGTGTTGTTACATGGGCTATAGATATAGACTCGGATACAATAGTAGACCTGAGAGGTGATTCACTCTCTGCTTCTGGTAACTATCCAGTAGGAGAGCACTTGATAACATTTACAGCAGTAAATGAATGTCAAGGCACACCAGCAAGCTGTACTTTTCCTTTTATCATCAAAGGAGATAGACCTCCACTTCCTATTTGTTTAGCTTCAGTAACATGGACCTTAAGCGAAAATGGACAAGCGGTAGTATGGGCTTCTGACTTTGATCTAAAAAGTGAGGGTGGATGTGATGGTGCAGATAGTTTGACCTTTTCATTCATATCACCCCTAGATGCAGCTTACCCACAAGGTTCACAAACATTTACCTGTAATGACTTGCCTAATGGCGTATCAGAATCTATCATGCTAGAAGTCTACATCGTAGATGAAAGTGGTGTCTATGAATCGTGTAATGTAATTCTAGTCCTACAAGATTCTAACGATATATGTCCAGATGTGGGCTCTAGTACAACTCTAGGCGGTAGTGTGATGACTGAGATGGGTGAAGCTGTAGAGAATGTAATGGTAAATCTTTCGAATACGACAGATGCTATTTCTGATATGAAAATGACAACTACAACTGGTAATTATGCCTTCTTAGGAGTGGATTACTATGATGATTATGCTATAGCTCCTGAACATAATGTAGACCCTCTTAATGGTGTCTCTACCTTGGATTTAGTTCAGATACAAAGGCATATCCTAGGATTAGAAAATCTAGATACGCCGTATAAGCTTATAGCAGCCGATGTAAATGATGACCATAGAATTAATGGATTAGATTTAGTCCAACTTAGAAAACTTATTCTCGGAATCTTTATAGAGTTTCCTCAAAATGATTCTTGGGTATTTGTTTCAGATGATCATCAGTTTATGGATGTAACTGCACCATGGGATTACGATAATGCTATAAATGTAGAAGATCTACTAGGTTCTAAAATGGATGTAGACTTTACAGCTGTTAAAGTTGGAGACGTAAACAATTCAGCTTCTGTTGATGATAACAAGGTAGAATTAAGATCAGGCAATAGTTTATTCCTCAGTGGTATAGATGTTAGCTTTGAGCGAGGAGAGCTTGTGCAGGTACCGTTTGTAATAGAGGAAGATATTGAGATGACTGGAGTACAGCTGACTGTAGAGTTCGATGCTGAGAGCCTATTATTCCAAGGTGTAGATGCTGATAAGTTAGATATGACTGAAGCAAATTTCGCTTTACTCAATAATCACAATGGTGTTATCACGATAAGCTATTCTGATATAGACAATCATGATCTTGTAGAAGGTGACAACTTATTCAACCTTTATTTCGAGTCTAAGAGTACTGGTGAGTTAAGTGAAATGATAAAAATTAGCTCTACTGTATTACAATCAGAAATATATAATTCTGAAAATGAGATTAGAAATATAGAATATGTCTTCAGAGGGCAAGGTCACGCAGCAGATGGAATTGAGTTATTCCAGAACCAGCCGAATCCTTTCTCTGAAAGCACAACAATTGCTTTCTACATGCCTTATACTCAGAATGTAAATCTGAATATATACAATGCAGATGGTAAAATGATTTGGCAACAGTCTGGTCAATTTGGTAAAGGTATCAGTGAGTTTGTTATTAGTACTGAAGACTTGGATGCTGATGGCATACTAATATTCAGATTAGAAAGTCGAGAAACAAGTATCACTAGAAAAATGATATTAATAAAATAAATGTGTTCTTTTTAATGTAATCAAATGCCGACTATTTAGTTATAGTCGGCATTTTCTTTTTGATATAGTACACTATATCCTATTATTACAGCATAGATAAGATAGGATGAAAAAGATTGCATTGATATCAGATACTCACAGTTTTTTGGACTCGGATGTTATAGAACATCTTAAGAAGGTGGATGAGATATGGCACGCTGGTGATATAGGGAATCCAGCGCTTATAAAAGTAATGGAAGATATAAATCCCCTGAAGGCTGTCTATGGAAATATAGACGGTAGTGAAGTGCGGGCTGCTTTCCCTCTCAACCAATCTTGGGAGTGCGACGGTGTCAAAGTATTTATGACACATATAGGGGGTTATCCCGGCCGCTATACTAAGAGAGTGAAGGCAATCCTGGAAGCAGAACGACCAGACTTGTATATCTGTGGCCACTCACATATCTGTAAAGTACTGCGAGATGTAAAGCTAGATGTCATACACATGAATCCTGGTGCTTGCGGAATAGAAGGTTTTCACCAGTTCAGAACCATGTTACTCTTTGAATGTAATCAGGGAGAGATTGAAAATCTACAATGTGTAGAGTTTGGCCTCAAAGGAGAAGCTCCAGGTCTCAAGAAAGAGCCGATAAAGACTGACTGATATCAGCTATCAAGTCATCTACCTGCTCTATCCCTACTGACATCCGCACCAGCCCGTCTGTAATCCCACTTGCTACCCGTACGTCTTTAGGTATATTCAGATGTGAAGAGGTAGCGGGATGCAACAATAAAGTATCCACATTTCCTAGTGTAGCTGTGATAGAACACAATTGAGTATTATTCATAAAGGCTTTACCTTCCTCCAACCCTCCATCAATTTCAAAAGACAGCATCCCGCCATATTGGCTCATCTGTTTTTGGGCATGCTTGTGAGCAGGGTGAGATTGGAGTCCGGGATAGTTGACTCGGTTAACTTTTTGATGTGCTTCTAGATACTGTGCTATCTTATGTGCATTAGAACAATGTCTATCCATTCTGACTGATAGGGTCTTCAGGCCATTATGGAGTAACCAGGCATCCCAGGGATTGGAGTTAGTACCTAGTAATTTCATGGTATCCCAGATCTGCTTACGCTGACTCTTATCTCTTGCTATGATCGCCCCTGCAATAGAATTTCCGTGGCCATTGAGAAATTTGGTAGCTGAATAGAGCACAAAATCTACGCCATGCCTAAATGGCTGCTGAAGATAGAAAGTGGAAAAGGTATTGTCTATAGCGCAGATAGCCTCATACTCATGACTCAGCTTGGCCAATTTTTCTATTTCTAGACAATTGAGAGTAGGATTAGAAGGTGTTTCGCAGTATACCAGTTTGATAGCAGGATACCTCTTTAAGGTAGCTTCTACTAGAACACTATCTGATAAATCTATAGCATAAGTCACTATCCCATACTTGGAGATTATTTTCTTAAATATTTCTGTCGTTCCACCATAGAGATCATTCTGAGTCAGTACTGCATCTCCTGACTCTAGCTGGCTGAGTACAAAAGTAGAAATGGCTGATAAGCCAGAGCTGGTCATGATACAAGTAGCATCGAGGTTTGTGTTCATTGACTCCAGCTTAGCTAGTTTATTTTCTACAGTTTCTATAGTCGGATTAGCATAGCGGGAATAGACATATCCCTCTTTATCCCCATTGAAAACTGCTATAGAATCCTCTATATTCTTGTAAGTGTAGGCAGAAGTGGCATGGATAGGCTGCACATGAGATTGTCCACTCTCAGTAACTGCAGAGTCTTTTACACATAGAGTCTCAAGGGATAAGTTGTCTAAGTCTTTCATTTGTTGTGTATTCGGTATTGCTCATATTCTTAGGCTGCAAAATATTACCTTTGCAACATAAATGATAATCATAAAGATGTTAAGTAAACTCCAGCTTTTATTATTAGTGGTTTTATGCCTTGCCATAACTGAGGTCATTGGTCAAGAAGTAGAGGTAGAGGGAGAGGAAACCTACAACGAAGATGTGTCTATGGTAGAATTTACGATAGATAGGTTGTTACTACAGAACACCTTTAAAAATAATATAGGGCGAAATCTAACAGGCTTTAGTGTCTCCTTGCTTAATCAAAGGTCTGCACCTGGTTATTCGTTTTTTGGTCTTAATGTGAATTTCGTTTCCATAGGCTCACTTTCAGGTACTGTAAATAGTGGTTTTGATAGTTTTAATGATGATACAGGTTCTAATTTCATATCTGCTTTGTTTATATACAGGCACTATCTGCCATTATATTTTAAAAGCATTGAGCCTTTCTTTGAAGTAGGTATTGGGCCACAGTTTTTATATACCTCCACAACAACCACCTTTTTTGATTCTCAAGGCACTTCAGAAATAAACTTTGAAGAGTCAGATTTTGGATTAGCTTATGGCTTGGATATAGGGGTGACAGTAAAAATTGTGAATCAATTATTTGCACTGGTAAAGTTCGGTTTCTATGGAGGGACGGCTACCACCTATCTTGTTCCCCAAGAAGAAGTGACTACTAACTTTCCAGTAGATAGCTTTGATACCCGAACCAGTCAAACCAATTATCTCAAGCTACAAGTAGGGCTTGCATACGCATTCTAAAAATGGACAAGCCGATGACCAAATATGAAAACGATGAAGGCGAGATTCTTCACGAACACCACCGCTTTAAAGTAGACCCTAAGCAATCCCCTATACGCATAGATAAGTTTATCTTCAATAAGATAGAGAATGTAACGCGGAGTAGAATTCAGCGCGCTATTAAAGAGGAGTCGGTATTGGTCAATGACAAGGCAGTAAAACCTAATTATAAAATAAGACCTCTTGATGTTATTGTCATAGTCTTGCCAGAAGAACCTAGAGAGAAGCAATATGCTGAGCCGGAAGATATTCCCTTAGATATAAGATATGAAGATGAGCACATATTGATTCTTCATAAGCCAGTGGGTATGGTCGTGCATCCTGGAATCGGCAACTATACAGGTACCTTAGTCAATGCACTTGTGCATTATCTCTCTAATAAATCTGACTTGCCATTATTGCCAGGTAATGATAGAACAAGGCCAGGACTTGTACACCGTATAGATAAAGATACATCCGGGCTGATGGTCATAGCCAAGACACAGACTGCCATGTCACACCTTGCAGATCAGTTTTTCACTCATAAGATAGAAAGAGAATATCAGGCCTTAGTCTGGGGTAACTTTGATGATACTAAAGGTACAATAGAAGGCCATATTGGGAGAGATCCAAGGGAGAGAACGCGGATGACAGTCTTTAAGGATGGTGAGGAAGGTAAAGCTGCCATAACCCATTATCAGGTGCTAGAAGACCTCTATTATGTCAGTCTCATCAAATGTGTTCTGGAGACGGGTAGAACGCATCAGATTCGGATCCACTTGGCTGACTCAGGCCATCCTTTATTCAATGATGAAAGATATGGAGGCTCTTCTATAGTGAAAGGAACTGTGTTCAGTAAATACAAGCAATTTGTACATAATGTCTTTAAACTAATTCCTAGGCAAGCCCTTCATGCTAAGTCACTAGGATTTATTCATCCGGCCACAAAGGAATTTGTAAAATTCGATTCAGAACTACCAGAGGACATGACTGCAGCCTTAGATAAGTGGCGGCATTATGTGACACATCAGAAGTCTAAAGTATAATCATGGATAGGCAGAGAAGAATAGAATTATTAGCTGAGCTAGGTGAGCAGCTCTTGTCTGAGGGAAGTATTCCCAAAGAAGTAATCAACAGTGCTCGCATCGCCAACCCTTGGTTTACAGAAGATTCTATCCGTACAGCTATAAAATCTATAGCCTCACATTTCTTGAATAAGGAAGCTCTGAGCGCTTGGATGGATAACTATAAGTCTGGCTCAGCAACTGGTAAGAAGATTGGGCTCATCTTGGCAGGTAATATTCCCTTGGTGGGTTTTCATGATATAATGACAGTATTTATTACCGGTAATGTCGCCTTGATCAAGCTGTCTGAAAGGGATACCATTCTGCCCAAGTATATAATTAATGAACTCATCAAAATTGAGTCTACAGTCAAAGATCAATTTCTATATCTGGACCGCCTAGAGAACTATGACGCTGTTATTGCGACTGGGAGTAATACTACTGGTAAATACTTTGAGAAATACTTTTCTAAAGTCCCTCACATCATAAGAAGGAATAGGAATGCGATAGCTGTTGTACATCAGGATTCTACATTAGAAGATATGGAATTACTGAGCAGAGACATGCTGAGTTACTTTGGTCTAGGCTGTCGGAATGTGTCTAAATTGTACTTAGAGGAAGGGGTAGAGTTGGGTAAGATATTCGAGCCAACAGAAAAGCTAAAAGCTATAAGTGATCATAATAAATACAAAAACAATTATGATTATACCTATGCTTTATTCCTGATGAATAACGAGAAGTTTTTCACAAATGACTTTTTTATTCTGAGAGAGAATGAAGCCATTGCCTCCAGAATTTCTACTGCGCATTATGAATATTTCAGTGACTCTTCCACACTGGCTGAACAGTTAGAATCACAGTTGGACCAAATACAATGTATTGTTTCTGATAGGCACATAGGAGATTTATCCATTGTTCCGTTCGGTGCTGCCCAAATGCCAGGCCTTGCCGATTATGCTGATGGAGTAGATACCGTAGAATTTCTTCTTGCACTTTAATTAGGGATTTTGACGAAGAAAGAAAAAGTAGAGAAGATCATAGCTTTCTTAGAAGAGTTGTATCCGACGACTCCTATACCTTTAGACCATAAGGACCCATATACTTTGCTCATTGCCGTTCTACTGTCTGCCCAGTGCACCGATAAAAAAGTTAATCAAATAACGCCTAGCTTGTTTGCTAAAGCAGATAATCCCTACGACATGATCAAGATGTCAGTAGAGGAAATCAAAGCCATCATACGACCCTGTGGACTGAGTCCTATGAAATCAAAAGGCATTCATGGGCTGAGCAAGATTCTTATAGAAGAACATGAGGGTAAGGTGCCAGAAAGCTTTGAGGCCTTAGAAGCGCTGCCAGCGGTAGGGCATAAGACTGCTTCCGTGGTAATGAGCCAGGCTTTTGGTGTGCCAGCTTTCCCTGTGGATACGCATATACATAGACTTGCCTGGAGATGGGGATTGACGACTGGAAAAAACGTGAAGCAGACTGAAAAAGATCTAAAACGTTTATTCCCAGAATCGATATGGAACAAGTTACATCTTCAGATTATCTTCTTTGGAAGAGAGTACTGCCCAGCAAAAAAGCATGACCCATACCTCTGTCCTTTGTGCAAAGACATGGCAAGGAAAGCAGTTTTTGATGAGGCTGCTAAGCGTCAGAAAGGATAGTTGACCGCTATATTGAAATTACCAAATCTCTGGCTATTAGACTTGCCCCAGTTTGGCCCTGTCCACTTACTAGGTAGCTTTGCCTCTCCATTAGAATCTATGACAGAAGGATACTTAAGCTTAAAACCTAAGTCAAATCGTATAATAAAATAGCTAAAATCAAATCTGATTCCGTAGCCATATCCTACAGCCAAGGTGGATAAGAAATCTGGCCCAATCTTCGCGCCAGGCCTCACCGTATCCTCTTTTAAGGTCCAGATATTTCCTGCATCCACAAACAGAGCACCTTCCAGTACCCATAACACGTCAAATCTATACTCCATGCTCATATCTAGAAGAATGTCACCCCTTTGGTAAAAAATAGTATTGCTGGGTGCATCTGGGAAAATGGCTGGATCAAAAAACTGCCCTGGCCCCAGATTCATGGTACGCCATGCTCTGATGCTACTAGGGCCTCCCACTGAGTATTGTTTTATGTAAGAGACCGGATTTCCTTTGTCTAGCGGAATAGCGATTCCGGTCCGTAATCTGGCAGCTAATTGAGATCTCTTTCTGGCACGCTGATACCACCTCAGGTCAAATTCTATTTTAGCCAACCGCTCAAACTCGACACCTTGCAAAGTCCACTTAGAGTTATTACCTGTAAAGGCATTAGCAATAGAATTAGCTAGATACACTTCTAGGCCCGATAGTTCTAGTTGCGTTATGAGACCATAATTAGCTCTATACTTTCCTCTATCCGACTGATAGTAATAGGTAAGATCTTTAAATAGAAAACCGGTAAAGAGACTGGTCTTGAAACTTCTTTCTAGAACTTCATTTTGATCCAGTACTTGCCTCTGGAATCTACCATTAGGAGGTATATCATATTTCGTATAGTTGATTCCTATTTGATTGAAGGTGACTCTCTTTTGCTTGTTAAAAAAGAAGTCATAACCATAACCAGCTTTGATAGAGAGAATCTTATATAGGTCTAAGTTGTCCAGATAACTAAAGCCTAGGGAGATGTTACTTTTCCCTTCATCTTGGAGAACTCCCATCCTTTCATCATTGATGACATTGATTTTATTGAGTGGACGAAGGACGTTAAAGGGCTTAGTTAGTGTAGGTATTTCGACCTTATTATTCCATCCTACTGATAAGGTAACAATCTCAGGGACTGTGGGATCAAATTCTACTCCCGTTTCTATTGAGGTCTTAAATACTTCAGATCCATTGAAGGCATTTCTATTCTCTAGGCCGCCACTGAGCGCTATCCCTACAAGGTTTTTGTTCTGAATACTAATATTAGAATAGAAGGCCTCCACACCGAAATCCATGATGTACTTTCTGTTGTGTGGCGTAAGCAAGATATTATAATCTATCAAGCTAGAGTCTTGTGCATTGACTTCCGGTGTAAGAGTTGCCAGTCTGTAGGTGCCTAGACTGAAAAGACTTCTTATAGTCTTGTAATAGGCTTCCGAATTATACCGATCATATTTGTTCAGATAGATCTTTCTATCTATCGTAGAAGGTCTGACTATAAATTTCTCAGATTGTCTTTTGTAGTTTTTGTCATTCCGATACTCAGTCTTGACATTTTCTTCTTTTTGGTTTCTATGATAGTCCGTGTAGACATTGACCTCACCGATTCTAAATCTCTGATGCTCTGTGTTATCAGAGGGTGGAGTTACGACCATAAATATGTCCCAACTATTGGCTAATTCCGTGCTATCACCTTTAATGTCCACATTGGTGAGATTGAAGTCAGCATAGCCTAATTTTTGAAATTCAGATACTATCCTCTGCTTTTCAAGATCAAATATAAATGCATCTATAGGATCACCTTTTCTGAGCAAACTTTTGAGGGAAATGACATTAAGCTTTTTCTCTAAGGTACTATCTTGGCTCAGGTGGCTGATAGTATTTATTGTGTATCTAGGACCCGTCTGGACTAGATACTTGATAGAAGCCCTCTTGCTTGGTGGTGAATTTATAACTTCATAATCCAACTCAGCTTGATAATATCCTTTTTTATTTCTGAGATAATTGACTATGCCGGTCTTAGTTTCTTCTATCAAGACCGAATCTACTAGACTGGGTTGTACAGAGCGCTTATTTTTGAGCCATCTCTTTATCCAGCCGGGATTTTCTACATCTTTATACTTGAAGTAATTGTAGCTCCTGCTATTCTTGTTGGGTTTTATTCTATAGAATTTTTCTAGCTCGTCTTTCAATTCTACTGTCTCTACTGTGCCGTTGCTGTCTCCACGGAAAGAGAGGTCTACCTTGTCTACAACCAATTCATCTTCGGAAAGGAATTTTGTAATATTACATGAGGAGCAAAGAAAAATGAGACCTAGAATTAAGAGATAATTATAGCGCAGTATGATTTTATTAGGAGAGCGATTATTTAGATTATGGGACAAATAGAATATACTAATCAATTAAGAAAATACGTCCGTTCATTGCATACAAGTAAGTACGGTCAAAAGTATGATAAATTCATCGCTGAAGGACCCAAAGTATGTAAAGAATATTTAATATATAATAAATATGCTGTTCAGTATATTTTCTGTACAAACGATTGGTATTCAGATAATTACTCTGAGCTTTCTCAACTTAACCAATCTCTAGTAATAAAACTAAAAGAAAAAGAACTAGCGCAGATTTCAAATTTTAAAACTGCTAACAAGGTATTGCTAGTGCTGGAGAAAAGTATAGGTGAATACTCTGATTATAAAAACAATAACTGGGCATTATTTCTCGATAGGATACAAGACCCGGGTAATATGGGAACCATAATCAGAATTGCAGATTGGTATAAAATTCAGAAAATCTATCTCTCTGCAGGATGTGTAGATGTCTATAATCATAAAGTTGTCCAGTCTGCTATGGGCAGTCATAATAGAATTGATATAAAAACTGTAAAAGAAAATTTTCTAGAAACTTACAGCAGGCCTATCTATGGCCTTGAGCTGGGAGGTGCTAATATTAATGACCTGAACGATCCTCAGCCAGGCCTTATAGCCATAGGCAACGAGTCAAGAGGCTTCTCTGCTAAGGTTAAAAATGCACTGAGCCACTCTCTAATGATACCAAAACAGGGTGGAGCTGAATCTCTAAATGCTGCTGTGGCTTGTGGAATAGCATGTCACTTGCTCACCTCTTCTAAATAGCTTTCTTTATTTCTTGTTCTAGGTTATTTCTAGGATTGAGCGCTGCAATTGTGCCATCACGACCTATGAGAAAAGTAGTCGGTATGCTTCTAACACCATATGCAGCTGCTGCGACTGATTCCCATTTTTTTAGATCTGATACGTGATTATCCCATTTGAGATTGTCCTTTTTTATGGCATCTATCCATCTTTTCTTCTGGTTTTCCATTTGCATAGCTAGTTGATCAGCAGGATACCTTTGCTTACTTCTAGTGTCCAGTCCATCAAGAGATACATTGAATACCTCGAATCCATCTTTATTGTACTTATCATACATCTCTACCACGTGTGGATTACTTCTTCTACATGGACCGCACCAGCTTGCCCAAAAGTCAAGTAAAACCACTTTGCCTTTTAGATCTGATAGCTTTCTGATTTTTCCTTTGACATCAGGTAAGGCAATCTCTGGGGCCTGTTGACCTAGTTCCACATTGTACTTGTTTCTGGACTGCTTATTTCTCTGTGCCATCTCATTAGAAAACTTGTCAAGCTGAGGACCTAGTGCTGCTTTAGGATAGGTAGTTTTTATTTTAGTTGCAAAATCCTTGTACATAGCATGGTTAGCAGGGTTAGCTGGTGTGGTAGCAAATGATAGAGCGGCGGCGAGTAAGGGGTCAGTTGCATTCTTTATAAAGTTATCTATTGCTGGTCGATCAAGGGTTTTATTTATCACCCCTTGTATCTTTTGCTGGTATACAGAAGATAGATCTGAGCCCGTAACTGTGTAATTGAAATTTTGAAGCTCATTCATATCTCCAGCTAAGGTTACTGTATTCTCTGTTCCTGAAAGCACTAAATCTAGTCCTTTGGCTCCTATTCTAAGACGATATAGGCCTGGGTCTATACCTTCTGGATCTGGAAAATTGAATGAAAAATTACCTTGCCCATCTATCTTTGTGTTAGCTAATGATTGTACGGCATTATCCATGCTCTTTATATCAAGGAAAGCTGTCAAATCTTCAGAACCAGAAATTTTTCCTTTGATGGTGGTGCCAGTTTCAGTATTGCAGCCATATAGTAGTAATCCGAATAAAATTGCAAAGGCTATTTTGGAAAATCTCATAACTAATCTTTGATTTATAAATTTGTAACAGGTCGCAATGGACTGTAGACAAACGACTTTTATATTATAAAATAATTACATATATGGTGTAAATATATTTTATTCGTTCTTATTTTTGCAAAAATCGTTGTGCAATTCTTCTTAAAGTGTACAATTATCAAAATACTAACGTTCTAAAAGGTAGATGTTATTTATCTTACTTCAATATAATTTGAAAATTCAAACCTAGCACAATGAAATTTGTTCAGCTTCTCGCACTCTTTACAATAGGCTTTTTCTTAACAAACTGTGGTGACAATACTCCTGAAGAAGAGCTAGGAGTGATAGATCCTAATTTTGACTTAGTAGGTACATGGTATTTCAAATCTGTATCTGGAGAAGGTGTTATTTCTGGTGTGGATACACAGGATGATGATCCCAATCCGACAGGGTTCATAATATTTCGTGAAGATCTGACCGGCTACTCGGAATTTAGCATTAATCTGCTCGATAGGCCATATGGCAAGACTGAAAATTTCACTTATGAAAGAACATCAGAAAGATCTGTGGAGGTAGATAAAGGCGATGGCGATATAGAAACATGGACAATCATTAGAGCTAATGCCAATGTCGTGGAAGCAAGCTGGAAAATAGATTTTGGTAATCAATTTAATGCGGTTATAACCTCTGTGCTCACCCCAAATCCTTAAGCTGATGACTTAGAAAGGCACTAACAACTTTTAGTCCTTTGTCAAAGCTCTGATTATTATTAATTACTAGGTCCGCCTCGTCTTTGTACTTGCCTATATAGTCTCTATAAGAGGGCATAACGTGGTGCTCATATCTGTAGACTACATCTTCGTAAGGATAGTTGCGTTCTTTTTCATCCCTATTTATTCTTCTTATAAGCTTCAGCTCGTCCCTGGCGTCTATAAAAATTTTGAGATCAAAGTATTCTTTCAGCTCTTCATAATGATAGATAAATAGACCCTCGATAATAATTACTGGAGAAGGATTAAGCTCTATAGATTCCGTATGAGCACTAGCATTATTGAAAGTATACTTTCTTTTTGTTACGACATCTCCACGTCTAAGCGTCTCTATATCCTCTAGCAATTCTTTATATCTTATAGAAGAGGGGAGGTCAAAGTTTTTGATACCGTTAGCATCTGTATGTTGCTCTTCTCTAGGCAAATAATAGTCATCTAGAGAGATAAAGCACAGGACATTATTGGAGATTTGCTTTTTGAGTGCATTGACAAAAGAAGTTTTTCCTGAGCCACTTCCGCCTGCAATGCCTATTATATAACTTCCCTTGCTCATTCTAACAAAGCTAAACGAAAATTAAAATTTTAACTATTTTACCTCTGTCAATATTTGAATATGGAAATTATAAGAGGGCTAATAGGGATTGTGAGTCTACTGGGTATCTGCTTTTTGTTGAGTATAGATAAAAAGAAGATAGACTGGAGATTGGTGATAATGGGCATAGGCCTGCAGATTGTCTTGGCTCTTGTCATGCTTAAATTGCCCTTTGTTCGAAGTATATTCCAGTGGGTAGTGGATTTCTTTGTCATAGTTATCGGAGCCTCTGAGAAGTCATCTCGATTTCTTTTTGGAGAACTGGCCTTACCTGGTCGTTTTGGCTTTGCCTTTTTTGTTTTGCCTACTATCGTATTTTTCTCAGCCTTATCCTCTTTACTATATTACATGGGAGTACTACAGAAAGTGGTCTATTTTTTCGCATGGATAATGAATAAGACTATGAAGTTATCAGGTGCAGAAAGTCTAGCTGCTGCTGCCAACATTTTTATAGGACAGACTGAAGCCCCCTTAGTGGTCAAGCCCTATCTGGAAAAGATGACCAAGTCCGAAATTATGACCCTTATGACAGGTGGTATGGCAACCATAGCTGGTGGCGTTTTTGGCGCTTATATGGCTATGCTAGGTGGGGATAGTATGGAAGGTAAGCAGCTATTCGGGATGCATCTACTCACAGCCTCTATCATATCTGCTCCAGCTGCTATAGTTGCTGCTAAGATCTTATTTCCTGAATCCAAAGAAGGGCAGATACAGACTGATGTCAAGATACCAAAAGACTCGCTGGGAAGTAATTTTCTCGATGCCCTATCAAGAGGCACTACTGATGGGCTCAAATTGGCACTCAATGTAGGGGCGATGCTCTTGGCTTTCATGGCTATGATCTATCTTTTTAATGATGTTCTTATGAAACTAGGTAGTGTACTGGATGTGAACGAACTGATAGCAGAGTGGACTGGAGGTGCTTTTGATGGTCTTTCTATGCAGGTCATATTCGGGCTCTTATTTGCTCCTATTGCTTGGCTAATAGGGATCCCTGCTGATGAGATAATTCAGGTAGGTTCTCTATTGGGCGAAAAAACGATATTGAACGAATTTGTTGCCTATGCCTCGCTTACTGAGTATATCTCTGCGGGGAGCTTATCAGAGAAATCCGTTCTATTATCTACCTATGCGCTATTAGGCTTTGCTAACTTTGCCTCCATAGGGATACAAATAGGTGGGATAGGCGGCATTGCTCCTGGTCAGAGAGAAACTTTAACTAAGTTAGGTTTCAAAGCCCTCATAGGTGGTACTGTGGCTAGCCTCCTAACGGCAGCTATAGTAGGAATGATCTTATAGAAGACAGCTATTGTCCTTATCAAGTATTATTTTTGCGCAAATTTTAAAACGCAACTAATATGAAACGTATACTTTTATTATCATTCCTTCTAGCTGGACTTACAGCTTTTGGACAAATCAAAACACCTGCTGCTAGTCCTACTTGTAAAATATCACAAGCTATAGGACTTACAGATTTCACTGTAGAATACTCTAGACCAAGTGTTAAGGGCAGAACTATTTTTGCTGCTGATGGCCTTGTTAAATTTGGTAAGAAGTGGAGACTAGGAGCTAACAGAGTAACAAAAATGTCTTTTTCTACAGATGTTATGCTTAACAAAAAGGACTTAGCAGCTGGAGACTATGCAGTTATTGCTACACCTGCAGCTGGTTCTTGGGATTTTCATTTCTTTGGATATGACTCAGGAAGCTGGAGTTCTTACTTAGAAAAAGAACCTACATTGACTATTACCTCACCTGTAGTGCCTATGGGAGAAAAAGTAGAGACTTTTATGATCATGACCGATGAGCATACATCTAGCGGAGCTAATATCTATTTCCTTTGGGATAAGACCATGACTGCTATTGCAGTTTCTACTGAAGTAGACTCTAAAGTTATGGCAAACATCGACAAAGTTATGAGTGGACCTTCTGCTGGTGATATGTACCAAGCTGCAACTTACTACCACCAAAATGGTAAGGACATGAAAAAAGCATTAGAGTGGATAGAGAAAGCTACTGCTGGTGACGACCCTAAGTTTTGGCAGGTAAGAAGAAAGGCACTTATACTAGGTGATATGGGCAAAAAAGCTGAAGCAATCAAGGCTGCAACTATGTCTATGGAACTAGCAAAAGCTGCTGGTAATGACGAGTATGTAGAGATGAACAAAAAGTCAATAATGGAATGGTCTAAGTAATTAGACAACTCATCTAAAAATTAATTTTCTGAATAGGCCAAACGCTAAGTTTGGCCTATTACTATTTATACGATTATGAGACCAATTTTACTTCTACTTAGCCTACTTCTTTCTACTACTGCTGCATTCTCTCAAAATATATCAGGACAACTCACTGACAGCAATAACGAACCTATCGTTTATGCCAATGTTGTGCTCTATCAATTACCTGATTCTACAATGCTTAAGGTAGAAACGACTACTGATGAGGGCAACTTTGCGTTTATGAATCTTGCGGGAGGCGCTAGATACTATATCCAAGCTAGCTATATCGGTCTGAGCGATTACGCTTCTCGACCTATAGAAATCCACTATGAAGATATTGATCTAGGAACTCTGGTATTGCAATCTGGAGGCGTAGAACTGGAAACTGCAATCGTTACAGCAAGACGGGCTCTGGTGGAAATTAAGCCAGATAGAACAGTCTTTAATGTAGAAGGTACTATAAATAGTGCAGGAGATGATGGTCTAGGCTTACTCAGAAAAGCGCCTGGAGTACTGGTAGACAACAATAATAATATTACAGTGCTAGGCAGATCAGGTGTACTAATGTATGTAGATGGCAAGCGCTTACCTATTGCAGGAGATGAGCTGACAGCCTACTTGCAAGCTTTACCTGCAGACCAAATAGATAAGATTGATATCATAACCAATCCTGGAGCCCGATACGAAGCAGAAGGGAATGCAGGTATCATAGACATCAGAATGAAGAAGGATAAGTCATTAGGATTTAATGGCTCACTGAGCTTGACCGCAAGTCAAGGTGAAGTTTTCAGAGGTAATGTTTCTACTATGATCAACTATAGAAACGCTAAGTTTAATAGCTTCGGCACCTTAGGTTATAATCATGGTGAGTGGTTAGAGAACTACTACTTTGATGGTGTCCAAAATGGATTTCGCCTAAATAGTAACACGAGGTGGGTAGGTGAGAGAGCAGGTGAAAATATTCGATTAGGTACAGATTTCTATGTCGCTAAAAATCATACGATTGGGTTTATATATACCAGTGGAAGTAACGGTGGTGATTATAGCTCTGATAATAGAACTGAGATATCTTCTGATCTAGTAACAAATTTTGGAGTAGGTATGCCTGTAGACGTTGTACTACCTGCTGGAAGCATAGATAGTATACTAGTAGCAGATCAGGATGGATTTCAGGATAATAAAAGGACGACTTATAACTTGAATTATGCCTTCAATAAGGATGACAATTTCCTGAACCTAGATCTAGACTATGGCAGATTCCGTACAGTTAGAACCTTAGATCAGCCAAATAGTTATCTAGATTCAGAAGAAGAACAAACTTTAAATTATACAGCTTACTCATTCAATACACCTATAGAGATAGATATCTATACAGCTAAGCTTGATTATGAAAAAGAACTTGCTGGTGGGAAACTGGGTACAGGAGTTAAATTTAGTCAGGTAGTGACAGATAACTTATTCGAGTTTTATAATGGCTTAGCTGCAGAAGCTGTAATCAATAATAATAACTCTAATCAATTCACCTACGATGAGAATGTCTATGCAGCTTACTTGAGCTATGGCAGGACTATTAATGAAGAGTGGAGTTTCACTTCTGGGCTAAGAGCAGAGCAAACTCAGACCAACAGTCAACTAACAGCATTTATCTCTTCCTTAGAAGAACCAGAAAGAGATTCTTCCTACCTGAGTTTCTTTCCTAGTGCTGGGATCAACTACATCGCTTCACCTAGATCCACTTGGTCATTGAACTATGGAAGACGTATCAATCGTCCAGATTACAATGTCTTGAATCCTTTTAGACAGCAAGGCTCTGAGCTTAATTTCAATATTGGTAACCCAGCCCTGAAACCAGAAATAGTTAATAACATAGAGCTGGGATATACGCTTGATTATAGGTTTAATTTCAAGCTAGCCTATAGTATCACTACAGACCAGATAACCAGACTCATAGGGACAGATGATAGTGATCTGAAGGCGTCGTTTATTAATTGGGATAACCTAGCTAGACAAACGGTAATTAGTCTAAATGCCAGCTTACCTTTCCAAGTTACACCAAAATGGAATGCCTACTTTAATCTATCAACAACTCGAACTGACAACCAAGCCACTTATCCTGATGGCAATATCATCGACCTACAGGCATGGAGTTATAATGTCTTTCAGCAGCATACCTATAATCTTCCTAAAGGTTTTGTAGCAGAGGTCTCTTCTTGGTATTCTGGGCCTGGTATCTGGGGTGGTGTCTTCAGGTATGAGAGCAGCTATGCGATTAATGTAGGCTTGCAAAAGAAGTTTCTACAGGATAAATTATCAGTGAAGTTGGCTTTTCAGGATCTCACTAATCAAGCCTTTTGGAATGGGGTATCTGAGTTTGATGGATTGAGAAGTTATGGACAAGGAGACTGGGATAACCAAAGAGGGAGTATCAGTCTTACCTATAATTTTGGTAGTTCTGAGGTCAAGCAAAGTAGAAAAAGAAATACTGGACTAGAAGCAGAAAGCAAGAGGGTAGAGGGGAATTAATTTTTTGAATACATTGTTCTAATATCATCCGGCAATGAATATGTGATCCTCTACATAACTAAGCTTAGGTAAATTTATATCCGCTATATCAGATTCCTCAATTATTAAGCTGCCATGTATTTGTTCGATATTCATTAGTGGGGTCAAGTCAGAGACATTACTAATCCTGATGGTATCACCAATTATGGTACAATTAGGATTGTTTAGTATAAAAGCATCTAGCTCAGATTGTAAAGTGAAGGATGCACCTGCTGGCAAACAATCCTGACCATAGAAGATACCATTAAGAAAAATAAAAATCGTAGTAAGGGTGATAACCTTCATGGATATAGGAGTTGTCACTATCTCAAGATATCCCAAATTCTATTAAAACTCAATTCACTTTCTCAGAGCTTGAATAAAATGGCTAGTAAGTATCACCCCTAGTGCTCCTATTACATTCAGCCATAGATAAGGTAAGACATCCATCTTGTAGATAATGACTACCATGATCTCTGTTATCACTGCAGCTATAAAAACCGCATTCGCTCCGATCTTCTTAAAGTAAAAAGCAACTAGGAAAATCCCTAGTATAGTACCATAGAACAGAGAGCCTATGATATTGACAAACTGAATAAGATTTTCGAACAAGCTGCCAAACAAGGCAAAGCACAAAGCAATCACTCCCCACATCCCTGTCAGTACTCTAGAGGCTAGAAGGTAATGTGCCTCTGTACCATCTTTCTTAAACATTCTCTTGTAGATATCCACCGTGGTAGTAGATGCTAAGGCATTGAGCTCAGAAGAGGTGCTCGACATTGCAGCAAAAAATATAACAGCTAGGAGGAGACCTATCAGACCATGCGGCAAATGATTCATGATAAAGCTTATGAAGACATAATCTTTATCGTTAGTCTCAGCTTCAGCATCTGCCTTCTTTATTAGCTCTTTTACTTTAGTTCTGAGTAGGAGTTCTTCGTCCCTGTAAGCTTTGATAGAGGCTCGATGTCGATCTGTATCGGCGGAATTGTTAGCTCTTATGGCCGCTATAAAATTGGTATTAGCTTGTTCTCTTTTAGTTATAAGGGCATCATACTCATTCTGGAGTGGCTGTAGTTCCTGACTATACTTCAGCTCCACTTTTTCCATGGCCGTCTCATTAAAGAAAATAGGAGCTTTATGTGTCTGATAGAATAAAAATACCATCACACCTAGAAATAGAATGAAGAGTTGCAAAGGCACCTTCATGATCCCATTCATAATCAGCCCTAATCGACTTTCCTTGATGGATTTACCACTGATATATCTTTGTACCTGACTTTGATCCGTGCCGAAATAGGATAGGAACAAAAAGAGGGCGGCCATGCTAGACCAGATATTATATCGTTCTTTTATATCGAAGGTAAAGTCTATGACTTCCAGTTTGTCATTGGCTTTGGCAATCTTTAGATTCTCTACAAAACTGAAGTCCTTAGTTATATAACTCATCAGTATGAAAAAGATAACCACTAGACTTATCAGTATCACTACCATCTGATGCTTATGAGTAACATGGACTGCTTTAGTCCCACCGCTTACTGTATAGAGTATAGCAATCAATCCAATAAGGATAACCGTTGTCTTAAGATGCCACCCTAATATTGTAGAGAGCACGATAGCTGGAGCATATATTGTAATACCTGCTGAAATACCTCTCTGTATGAGGAATAAGGAAGAGGTCAGCGTTCTAGTCTTGAGATCAAACCGTCCTTCTAAAAATTCATAGGCAGTGTAAACCTTCAGCTTGTAAAATAGAGGGATAAAGGTGATGCAAATAATGATCATCGCCACCGGCAACATCAGATAGAACTGTGCAAATCCCATCCCATCAATGTAAGCTTGGCCTGGAGTAGAAAGAAAAGTGATAGCAGAAGCTTGGGTTGCCATCACTGATAATCCTACTGTCCACCACTTGGCTTCATTTCCACCTAGCAAGTAACCGTGTATGTCTTCACTCCCTCTCGTCTTCCATATTCCATAGCCGACTATTGTCAATATAGTCGCTACCAATATGCCCCAGTCTAATCCATTCACTTACTATTGGTTATAATGATTCAAAGAAAAAATAGATAAGACTCACTATCACTAGATTGACCGCAACTACTACATAGTACCAACTGCTCCATTTTTGGAATAAGGGCGAATCATCTTGAAAGGTATTGTTATGATTAGGGTCTAGATTTGACATATTATTCGCTACTACTTAAGGCCAAGATATTACTAAATAGCCTATAAGCTCCGGGAACTCCCGCTGGCAATTGTCTGAACCAAGATATAGATGTATAGACAAAATGTCCATCTCCATGAGGCGCTATCAGCAGGCTGCCCTCTTGTGGATCTTCACCTTTGTCATTACATGATATGATCGTCTCGTAAGCATCATCCCACTCATCAGCAAAGTATAAGCCTCGCTCCTGCACCCAACCATCAAAATCTGCCTTAGTGATTTTGTTAGGGTAATTCATAACAGCATGATCAGGATTGACTATTCTCATTTCTGCATACTCATCAGTAACTCTTTTCCTTGAGAGCTGTAATGGATAAGGAGCTAGATCATCATAATTCAATCTTCTAGATGTATTGTATTGGACTATCAAGGTGCCTCCCTTCTCTGCATAATCGTAGAGGTAGTCATTGTAAAGCTTAAGAGATTTCAAAGTATTGTAAGCTCTTATGCCGACTACTATCGCATCATACTGAGCTAAGTTTTCATTACTTAGATTTTCGTGTTCTATCAAGGTAATATCGTAACCCACACTTTGAAGACTTTCTGGCATTTTATCTCCTGCACCCATAACATATCCTATCTGCTGCCCACCACGCTTAAGCGGAACTTTTACAACCTTAGAAACTGCAGGAAGCAGCACTGTCTGAAGAGGAACGTGGTCATAAGCTATATTGATAAGCGACTTGTTGTGTACCTGATTATTCACTTTTACACTAGCAGAAATTTCACCTGTTGATATCTTGCCAGGCCCTTTAAGCATGAAGCTGTAAGAGGTCTCAAAACCTCTACTTTTTATATCTATCTCTTGAGTGCTCGGATCTACAGACCAGCCACTGGGAACAGACAAAGAAAGCTCACCCTTAAGCATGTCCATACCCGCTCTCACTTTTACTTCTAGGGGCATGCTTTTATCTTCTGCTATCAGATACATTTCTTTATCGAAAGTCATGGACACAGGTGGAATGACGACAAAGGGCTGGCGCACTTCTCCTTCAGCTGGATTGACATAGCGATAGACTAATTCTTTGGTCGTGGATAGTTTTCTTCCTTCAACTTCTATCTCAAAAGTAACCTTTACAGGTCCAGGACTTTGAGGGAGAATTCTAGTAGCCATATCATCTACGTTGTAGGTGCCGAGCTTAGCTTTTTCATCTAGCCAGTAAGGGTTCGAATAAGGAATAGATTTGTCAATGAGAAAATCCTTGTACCACTTATTCTGAACAAAAGATTCTGCTACTCCTGACACATCAGTTTTATCTTTGTTTATTGATATGCTATTCACAGAGATATTGGAGTTGCTTCTATTTGTCACTTCTAAAAGTACTTCTATGGAATCTCCTCTAGTTGCTTGTTGCTGATCTGTGCTGGCTTCTATATGTACTCCAGCACACTGAAAGATGAGTTCAGTCAGATGCTTGAGTTTTATAGGCTTCCAGTGTCCTTCTTCTAAGTTTATTATCTTGTCATAGATAGTGAGTAGGGCAGAAAGACTCTTACTAGGATTTCTGAAGTCAAATTCCTCTAGTAGTCCATCCATCAAATCCTCTATAGCCTCTCCTCCCTCCACACGAGACCAGCTCGTATTGATACCACCGAACAGATTGTCTTTATTCTCTGGCATTTCGCCATTAATTAGCTCTAGGTATTCCTGGTAAGAACCTCTGTCTCCAGCGGAACCAAAACCCTGAGAAAGATGCTTACTTCTAGCTAAAGCCGAAATTTCATTATTAGAGATGCCAAGAGTTGGAAAATAGACACCAGCATCCACAGCTATCATATTTGACTTATCAGCTTTCGCAAAATTTTCTCTACTACCATAAAACCACCATGAAGTGTTCATAAATTGGCGAGTAGGTTGCCAGATACTTACTTTTTTGAGTTGTTCTGGATATACGGTTTTATCACCAGCGAGATCAAAGGCTTCTACAGAGAGCATTGCTGAGCTGGTATGATGTCCATGTGTTTTGCCTGGTGTTCTATGGTCAAACCTATTGACAATAACATCAGGCTTGAAATAGCGGATAGCATAGATAAGGTCAGCTAGTACCTGATCTTTGTTCCATATCTCTAAGGTTTCGTCTGGATGCTTAGAGTAACCAAAATCATTTGCTCTTGTAAAAAACTGCTGGCCACCATCTGTAGCTCTTGCCATCTGTAATTCTTGACTTCTGAGCACACCTAGTAACTGAGATATTTCTGTACCGATAAGATTTTGTCCGCCATCCCCACGTGTAAGGGAAATGTAAGCTGTTCTAGCATGCAGACCATTAGATAGATAAGAGATCAATCTAGTATTCTCATCATCTGGATGCGCAGCTACGTAGAGTGCAGAACCTAGAAAATTAAATTTCTGCAGTTCTTCATATATTTCTGCACTGCTCAGCTGGTATTGGGCTTCAGCAATTTGTAAGCTTATTATCAGTAGACATAAACTGACTAAAGTCTTAATTTTCATAATTAGGTCAGATCTAGTAAAGAAAAAAGTAAACACAAGGAACTAAGTAGTCGCATGCTGTTCTGGAAGTTGGCATTCTTCATCTGGCTTCTTTCCGCATACACCACATTCTCCTAAGTTATTTTTGAGCATGGGATTATTGGTTGCACAGGATCCTCTAAATTCCTTGCCCGTAAATATGTGTCGGATGTTTATCATCGCAAACGCTACAAGAAAAATCGAAAATATAATTGCAAAGGTGGAAAGTAGTCCAGTCATCGTATTATTGTGTTTGTATTCTCAAACATAAAAATAGTCTAAAGAGTTGATATGAATCCTAAAGCTGAAGCATTTATGAGGTTAGTAGACATTATGGATGATTTGCGAGAACAATGTCCATGGGACAAAAAGCAAACCATTCATACACTTAGAAAGCTGACCATAGAGGAAACATACGAACTTGTAGATGCAATAGATGATGATGATTATGAAGGTATAAAAGAAGAGATAGGGGACTTGTTTTTACATCTTATTTTCTATGCCAAAATAGGCTCTGAAAGAAAAGCTTTTAGTCTAGAAGGATCACTCAATGCTATATGTGAGAAATTGATTACCAGGCATCCGCACATATATGGAGATACTTCAGTAACTACTGATGAAGATGTAAAGAAAAACTGGGAGGCTATCAAATTAAAGGAGGGTAAGAAGTCCGTTTTAGAAGGCGTTCCTAAATCTCTACCTGCTATGGTAAAAGCTTACAGATTGCAAGAAAAAACAGCTACTGTGGGATTTGAGTGGGAAAAGGCAGCCGATGTATGGGATAAAGTCTTAGAGGAAAAAGCAGAGCTAGAAGAGGCTGTAAGAGAAGGTGACAAAGCTCATATAGAGGAGGAGTTCGGTGACCTTATTTTTAGTTTGATCAACTATGCAAGATTTCAAGACATTGATCCAGAAGCTGCCTTGGAAAAAATCAATTCGAAGTTTAAAAATCGTTTCGAGTATATAGAAAAGCATGCCCCTAAGCCCTTAATGGATATGAACTTAGAAGAAATGGATACGCTATGGAATAAGGCTAAAGACCTAAATCGAAAATGTTAATGCCAAAGTAAAAGGCTACCAACAAGATTGATAGCCTTTTTTGGGGTTATAGCATTGTTATAATTAATTTCTAGTTAGAACTTTCTTTGATTATTTGTTTTGCTAAGTTTAGTATTCTTGTGTCCTCTAAAGTAACAACTCCTCCCGAAGGTCCTTGCTGATAATGATTACCTGCTATACCACCTTCGTTGTAGTCATTAGCACCAAAATAATTTCTTACGGTCTGTTCTTCTAGCTGCAAAGTCTTAGCTATTCTTGAAACACTTCCAGTTGGTAACCGATGTTTCACATCCCGTAGTTCATTATAAGTTATATTCATATTGTGAAAGTTTTAGTGAGGAAAATTATATACTAATATTCGAAAATTAGTAATAATTATTCAAACCACAAAAGCAGTATCACAAAATTTAATTTAGTTGGCACTTTTTTCTAATAAGTTGAGGCTTACAGGGTATCTAGTTGGTACTTAAAGGCCTTTGCTACACCTTCGTGCAGTAGTTTTCCATTTACAATATTAAGACCAGCAGCCAGCCCTTCATTAGCTGCGCAGGCTTTCTTCCATCCTTTTGAGGCCAGCTTGATCACATATGGTAAGGTAGCGTTAGTAAGCGCTATGGTACTGGTGTATGGCACAGCTCCTGGCATGTTAGCTACACAATAATGCACGACATCATGTATAACATAAGTTGGATTTTTGTGAGTGGTAGGCTTGCAGGTTTCTATACAACCTCCTTGATCTACTGCAACATCCACAACCACAGTTCCTTTTCTCATATCCTTCAGCATTCGCTTAGTAATAAGGTTTGGTGCTTTCGCGCCTGGAATAAGTACTGCTCCGATGATGAGATCCATCTGTGGAATCATTCTTTTAATATTGTATTCATTAGAATACATAGTAGTAACGTTAGGAGGCATTATATCATCGAGTTCTCTTAGTCTATTCAAGTTGATATCCATGATGTAAACATTGGCACCAAGCCCTGCTGCCATTTTTGCAGAGTTAGTTCCTACAATTCCGCCACCAAGTATAAGTACGTTAGCTGGTTGGACACCTGGTACGCCACCTAGTAAGATACCTCTTCCACCCATTGGTTTTTCGAGATACTTAGCACCTTCTTGTGAAGCCATACGTCCAGCCACTTCAGACATTGGAACAAGAAGAGGAAGTGAGCCATCAGGGGCAGTTACTGTCTCGTAGGCGAGACAAACAGCTTTACTTTTTAGCATAGCATCTGTGAGAGGCTTGTGAGAGGCAAAATGGAAATAAGTGAAGAGTAACTGGTCTTCTTTTACTAAATTATATTCTGACTTAATAGGTTCTTTGACCTTGACTATCATTTCAGCTTTTTTATAGACAGCCTCGATGGTTTTCAATATTTTGGCTCCGGCTGTTTTGTACTCTGCATCGGAGTAACCAGACCCTTCTCCAGCCTTAGATTGTACGTAGACCGTATGTCTTCTTTTGGTTAGTTCTAGCACACCAGCTGGTGTCATAGATACTCTGTTTTCATTGGTTTTGATTTCCTTAGGTACGCCTATTATCATGAGTTCAAATTCTTTTTAGTTAGCATAATTGTTTAGGTCCGATAAATATAAGAATAGAACTTAATTGTCATTATAACAGAGACACAATTGTTATATGAGCTCAAAATCTTCTAGATGAAAAATGATGAGATTACGAAGGCAGTCAGATAAGGATGGAGCAAAAAAAAACCCATGGACTCCTCCACGGGCATTACTCAATTTAATAACCAAAACTCATATGCCTAACCAAGAAACAAAGAGTATGCCAAGCATATATAAAATTGTAATGTGTTGTGATTTTAACAGTCTAATTCAGTACTTTTCCACCTTCTATCCTTTAGAATTCGAAGATTCTTCATTATGAGAGCTATTTTCCTAGTAACAACTCTGTTTCTTTGTATCCAAGGTTATAGCCAAAAAGAGACCATTTTTGCGCCATCTGAACTCATAAAAGAGGATAAGCTGGTGAGAAACTTGGGTCTATCGTTTGGTTATAACCCATTTCCTCAAGAATTTCTTTTCAACATGGACTTCAGAGCTTCTCAGCGCTTTAGTCCATTTATAGGTTTAGAATATGGTTTTGAAGAACTGCGCTCTGACCCTGTTATTATAGGGCAGCTTCCTGATGGTTCTAATGAATATCAAATGCCTATCGTGAACGGTAATAAAGCTTATTATCAATGTGCCATTGGATACAGAATAAATTTTGGGAGACAAGGAGGGAATTATAGTGGTCTTGTGCTAGACCTTGGGTTGCAGGTTAAACTCGCTGGAGATAGCTTGGTAGATTATTATAATCTATTGAGTAGGATAGGATATAGACTGTTTTTCACAGAAAGGCTCTACTTTTTAGCCTCAGCGCAGTTTGATTTTTCGGCACGAATAGATAACTGGTTTCCAGAAGAGAGCCAGTATTTTATACCTGATCTTGATGTGGATTTACTTACAGTTAGGGTAGGTTATCAGTTTTAGTAACCTTTCAATCAATAGAATGAACTACAAATACTTTTTGATTGGACTATCCTTTCTTGGAATCTTGGATACTGCAAGAGCACAAGTAGGTGAGAGCAACTTTACCAAAACCATTGGTTTGTCCACCGGTATAGGTACGGGAAATTTAGATGATTTAATTTATAATATTGAAGTTGAGTGGAGTTGGTCTAAATCTATAAGGAACATTAATCTTTTTCTGAACTTTGAATATAGTAGGTATTCTTACTGTCCTCAGAATGAAGAAAAATTTGTCATTTGTTCAGGAACATTTAACCATACACCTGTTTTGCAATACGAACCTTATGTTGATATTATAATGGGTCTAAGCTTCTACCAAAGAGAAAAATCATTCCAACAAAGTGGCTTGGTGAGTTCTGTTGGGCTAAGCTATAGAATAGGCATTCCTGAGTTTAGATCTATTTCAGTAATTAACAGTTGGTCGTACAAATACTTCTTCTACAAACAATTTTATTTGCAAGGGGGCCCCAGTCTAGATTTTCGTTATTCGCGTTCAGGATTGAACCCATTGGATGATACCTTAGACCTTCCTTTCTTCAATTTGATTCATCAGTTTCGTCTAGGAATTATCTTATAGTTACAATATGAAAACTAGCGTTCAAAGTGTTATTTCAACTCTGGTTGTCTTTACATGCCTATTTTGTTGTTCCTATAAGTTATGTGGACAAACAGAAACTGATACAGTACCAAAACATACAGATGTCTCACTTGGCATAGGATCAAATAATCTTATATCTCTAATGATAGAAAGAAGAAGTCCTTTTTTAGGTAGAAAGCTCAGCCCATATATATCATTTGATTTTGGTAGAGCATCTAGATGTTCTGAGTATAGCATAAGAGTGGATACAATAAATTCATGGCCTAGAGAAATTGCTGAATGTAAAAACATGAAGTCTATTTCTTATGTAGATTTAGCTTTCGGGCTAGGGTTTTTGCATCCCGAGAATAGGAGTGGGGCTATCGGACAAGCGGGCTTACGTTATAGGATCGGAATTCCTGAAAATTATAATTTTGGCGTTATCAATACTTGGGGCTACAAGTTTTTAGTATCAGAAAATTTCTATCTGAGGGCTGATGTAGATCTGGACATAGGTATTTCCTATTTCAAGAATGGTCTTGATGAGTGGAGTTTGATAGTACCTGATTTTGGTCTTTCTTTTCTATTTAGAATAGGGTACAGGTTCTAGCAAAAAAAAATGCTCGAGATGACTCCCGAGCAAAAACGAATTTTACAATTTAATAACCAAAACTTACACAAGTCAAATATATATAACATATTATGATAAATGCAAATATGTAATATGTTAAATTTCAGCATGTTACAAATATTAATATATTTTAATATATAAATATCTGTAATTCAGTATCTAATTTAATCTAAGTCAATAAATTGAGTAATAAATCCTTAAAAGTTCTTTACGAAGACAACCATCTCATAATAGTAAATAAGCCAGCTGGTATGCTCTCTCAGAGCGATATTACTGGTGATAAGGACATAATTACTTGGACAAAAGAGTACGTAAAGCAAAAGTACGAGAAGCCAGGTGCAGTTTTTATGGGTCTAGCCCACAGATTAGATAGGCCTGTGAGCGGAGCCCTTATCTTGTGTAGAACCAGCAAAGCTCTGACAAGGATGACAACCCTATTTCGAGATAGACAAATCAAAAAATCATATCATGCTATTCTATCTGGAAGACCTATAATATCTGATGCCAGACTAGTCTCATACATAAAGAAAGACAGCAAAAAGAACAAAGCAATTATCTCTAAAAAGCCCTTCGCTGGAGCCAAAGAAGCTATTCTGAGTTATAAGCAAATATCAGAAATAGGGAAATACAGTTTATTAGAAATCTCTTTAGAAACCGGAAGGCCACATCAAATCAGAGCACAATTGAATGAGTATAAAATGCCCATACTAGGAGACATTAAGTACAACCCTCAAAAGCCACTAGAAGATAGATCTATTGCTCTTCATTGTAGGACGATGGAATTTATCCATCCAGTGAAAAAAGAACCTGTACGTGTAACTGCAGCTTATCCGAATAAACCCTGGTGGCAACCATTTTGATTATTTCTTGATTTTACTTTCGTACAAGTTTATCCATTCCTCTACTGTGAACTTTGTCATGAGTTCTGCAATCAGCTCGTAGGGGATATCTTCGATTTTCTTAAACCTAACGCAGCTCTTACCCATATCTAATTTGTACTTACAATGTTTAGGATACTCTTTCACAAACCAGTCATAGACTTTTTTATCAGCATACATGCCACTGTGATAGACAGCAATAAATCTTTTCTGGTTTGCTAGATTAACAAAAGGGAGAGGCAACTTAGGATTACAATGATAACCATCTGGATAGGTTTTTACTGGTACTACCCAGCCCAGCATACCGTAACTCATAGTAGCTTGAAATCCTTTTGGCAAATGCTTTCGAATAGTCTTTTGAAGCTTGATGAAGCTGGAACGTCGATCTTCTGACACAGACGCCAAATAGTCTTTTATGGTTGTAGGTTTATTCATGTATCAAGATGTTTAAGTATCTATCATATCACAGCCTGAAAAACACTAAACTTAAACCTAGGTAAGTTTTTTTCTCTTTCAAACTGTCTTTATAGTATAAATCTATCAAGTTTAGCTGCTTTTCGTGCATTAGTTTTTAATATCATTAATTAGCTTTGGTTGTCAATTACAAAGCTATTCATACTAATTTAAACTGAAAATTCCTTTTATGAGATACGTGACTTCTTTTGTTACAGGTATACTTCTATTTACTTTCTCCGCTCTTAGCTCCCAAACTTCCCTCACAACCGAACTAGATAAAAATTTTAGAGCATACAGCGTGGATGTAATATCCACTCAAGAACTAGTGACACAGACAAAGGGAGAACATGACTTTCACTACCTCACTTTGAAACTTGGTGATGAAATGTACGAGCTGGAGTTATGGAATTCTGGCTTAAATGAGAACGTCAATATCACTTTAGCATCTGGTAAAGAATACAAGGGTACACATCCTACTCCGCTAAAAGGACAAATAGTAGATAACAATGTCTCATCAGTAAGATTGACAGTTAACGATGGCTTTCTATCAGGATATATCAAGACTAATGACCAAAGATTAAATGTCCAACCAGCCTATTATTACGATACAAAAGCTGACAGAAATCTGATCGTGACTTATTACGAAAAAGATATCATAGAACACGGAAACAGTCATACTTGTGGAGTCAATAAGAACCACCAAATTCATGAACATGAAATAAAGGAGGAAAGTATAACCACAAAAAGTACAGGTCTGTGTTTCGAAGTAGAAATTGCCTTAGCTGCTGACTGGCTGATGTTCCAAGATTATGGCAGTGAATCAGCTGTAGAAAATCAAATTACAGCGGTACTGAATGATGTACAAGGAAATTATGATGATGAATTTGCTGATGTCATAGAGTACGACCTTTCAGATGTTTTCATATCAGACTGTAATACCTGTGATCCTTGGACTAGTTCTACAGACTCGGGAGACTTACTAGATGATTTTAGTTCTTGGGCCCCTTCTAATTTGGGTGGCCATCAAGTTGCAAGTTTATGGACAAGCAGAAATTTTAATGGGTCTACCATTGGTTTAGCTTGGGTCGGGACTGTATGCACCAGTTTATCTTATAATGTCTTAGAAGATTTCACTAACAATTCTTCTTTCCTTAGAGTACTGCAGGCCCATGAGTTAGGGCATAACTGGAATGCCTTCCATGATTCTGGTAATAGCTTCATTATGTCAGAATCAGTGAACGGAAGTAACACTTGGTCCTCTGCATCTAAGACTTCCATAGAGAATTACTTAACTAACACTTCAGGCTGTTATAATACTTGCTCTAGTGGCATACCTCCAGAGGCAGATTTTGAATATGATATCATAGAGGAATGCGTTGTAGGAGAAGTGGAATTTACTGATTTGTCTTCAGGAGCTGCTAGTTGGCTCTGGACTTTTGAGGGTGGCAGTCCTGGTACATCAACAGATCAAAACCCAACTGTAGAATACTTTGTAGCTGGAGTCTATGATGTGACTCTAGAAGTTACTAATGCAGCAGGTGATGATGAAATCGAGTTTACGAATGAGATAGTCATAACAGCCGGCCCAGTTGCTTTTTTCGAAACAGAAAATTATGAATTGGAAGTTGATTTCCTTGATGATAGTGGTGCTGGTAATAGCGCAACTTATTCCTGGGATTTTGGTGATGGCAATATAGGTACAGGTTCCACTACCACTCATGAATATTCTCAGCCTGGCACTTATAGTGTTACTCTAGAGGTAGAAGATGATTGCGGTTCCGATGAAGTTACAATGTCAGTAGAAGTCTTTGATTCTCCGCTAGTAGATTTTTCAGCTGACACCTTAGTCATCTGTGTAAATGATACTGTACAGTATACAGATATGAGTTATGGCGGTATTCAATCATGGGAATGGAATTTTTATGGTGGTGTAGCAAATGACCTTACTTCGCAAAATCCATTTGTATACTACACTAGTCCGGGTTTCTATGATGTGAGGCTAAAAGTAACCAATCCGGAAGGCTCAGATTCTGAAACAAAAGATGCATACATAAATGTGCTTCCAAGCCCAACATCAGCATATTCTTATAGCGTCAATAGTAATCAAGTAACCTTTACTAATAATTCACAAAATGCATCTACTTATTTGTGGAGCTTTGGTGATGGGACAACAAGTACAGACACATCCACCGTGCACACCTATACATCCTCTGGAGAATACCAAGTTATACTACAAGCTTCAAATCTCTGCTCCACAGCAGCTGATACACAGTCTGTCTCTATAGCCTTAGAACCAGTGGCAGAATTTAGCACAACGACTACACCACAAGGCTGTGCTAATTTACCTTTGACCTTCGTAGATAATTCCTTGGGTAATCCAACCTCATGGAACTGGAGCTTCCCTGGAGGGACGCCTTCTAGCTCTACTTTGCAGAGCCCATCCGTGATGTATAATGAATATGGTAATTATTCAGTAACACTTGTCGTAACAAATGCCTTAGGAAGTAATACTATCGTCAAAAATGATTTTGTTTCAGTAGATGATCTACCTGAACTCAGCACTAGCTATACCCAAAACATGCTCATAGTGGATTTTGCCTCCTCTGTCGTAAATGGCTCTGCTGTTTCATGGAACTTTGGAGATGGAAACAGCTCCACACTTCCTAATCCTACACATACTTATTCTTCGCCAGGGATCTATAATGTAGCAGCAACCAGCTCTAATGCTTGTGGTACCTCTTCTGAGAATATTACTGTCTCAGTTAATAGTCTACCTGTGGCTAACTTTTCTTCTACTGCATCCAGTATATGTGTTCCGGAGACTGTGAGTTTTACTGATAATTCTACAGGAAGCATTATCTCACATGAATGGTTGTTCCCAGGAGGATCACCTGCTAGTGCCACAGGTGCTGATGCTACAGTATCTTACAATACTACTGGAGAATATCCTGTAACACTAATCGTAACCAATTCTGTAGGCACAGATACCTTGGTCAGAACTAATTACATAACAGCAAGTGATGTTCCAGAGTTAGCTGCTTTCTTTACAAGGAATATACTGACGGTTAACTTTTTATCTACCCTAAATAATGGAACTGGTGTAATGTGGGATTTTGGAGATGGTAATACGTCTACACTTGCAGATCCTATTCACACCTATGCTACAGAAGGTAATTACACAGCAACAGTCACCAGTTCTAATAATTGTGGAACAGTTACAGAGAGTCTGACAATATCAGTTAGTAGTTTGCCTTTTGCTGCATTCTCTGCTAATTCCACGAGTATCTGCATGAATGAATCCGTGCAATTTTCTGATAACTCAACAGGCACTATCGCATCCAGAGAATGGTTATTCCCTGGAGGTCTGCCGTCTTCATCCACAGAGCAAAATCCTCTTGTTACTTACGGTACTGCAGGATCATATCCTGTGACCTTAATAGTTTCTAACAATGCAGGTAATGATACCATTACTTTTCAAGATTATATAGAAGTCAATACAGTACCTACAGCCGCTTACAATCTAGACCAACAAGCAAACCAAATAGGTGTAACTGCTACAGGTACAAATACCACTGCGGTTACATGGATGGTCAGCGATGGCTCTACTTATACAGGAAATTCGTTTCAGCATTTATTCAATGAAAACGGTTCTTATACTGTTACGATGTTTGCGAGCAATAATTGTGGAACAGATGAGACCAGCTTTAATGTATTTGTAGATGCCTACCCACATAGTAGCTTTACAAGCACTACTGCAGCAGGCTGTGCCCCTCTATTTGTCACTTACTCTAATCCGGCGTCTAGTGCAGATACTTATCTATGGACTTTCCCAGGTGGTAATCCTGCTACAAGTACAGAAAGTAATCCAGTCATAGAGTATACTACTGAAGGCTCATATAGTGTAGGTCTAGAAGTATCCAATGCTTTCGGTTCTTCCAGCACTACTTTAGATAATTATACGACTGTGAGCTCAGCTCCATCACTCAATTATAATTTTGATGTAAACGATAATCAACTAATACTAAATAGCACCTCTGTTGCTACCAGTACTACTTGGCTGATAGATGGTGAAGAGATTTCTTCTGACCCATCTTATGTACATACATTCATTTCTAACGGAAACTATATTATTACATTACTGATTTCCAATCCTTGTGGATCAGAGGAAGAATCTTTTGAAGTAGAAATAGTCGCTTACCCTGAACCTAGTTTTGAGTCAGATCTTACTGTAGGTTGTGTTCCATTTATTGTTGCTTTTCAAAATAATTCCCAAAATGCAGATTCGTATGTATGGTATTTTCCTGGAGGAACCCCTGCTACCTCGACTGAAATCAATCCTATCGTTGTCTATAATGAAGTAGGCGTTTTCGATGTGGAAATAGAATCATCAAATGCTCTAGGTACAGTAAGCACTGGAGAAAATAACATGATTTCTGTAGCCGATGTGCCAGCAGTCGATTTTGAGATTAGCCAAGATGAAGAGATCATAGACCTTACCAATAATTCTATAGGGGCAACTTCTTTCTCCTGGGATTTTGGCGATGGTAATACGAGTGAAGAAAATTCTCCTTCGCATAGTTACACTGCATCGGGCAGCTACATAGTGACATTAGAAGCTACCAATGAATGCGGGACAAACCAGACAAGTCTAACAGTAGAAATTGATATTCCTTCTAGTACTAATGAATTAGCAGGTATAGTAAACTGGAGTATTACACCTAACCCATCTAATGGAGAAGTGACCCTTCATCATGATTTAGTATCCACTACGGAATGGTATTATCAGGTGATGAATATAGAAGGTAAAGTGCTCTTTGAGAAGAAAATCAATCATCTGACTCAAAAGGAACATGTGTTGATCGAGGAAGCTGGAGTATACATTATCACTTTATCTAATGGAGCTAAAAGAGATATTAAGCGTTTGGTAGTGTTCAGATAGTCTTTTTTGATACTATCTTAAGGAGTTTGCCACTAAGTCTGTAAGAAAACCGAATTATGTTTGATAAGAACATAAAGGTATTTACATTTGCCCTCGGTGAGGGCCTCACGGTCAGCTCCTACTGAATTCCCCCAGGGCAGAAATGCAGCAAGGGTAGGTGGTTGAGCGACTAGGTGTGGTTCCTCACTTTTTTTATTAATTCTCAAACTCATCTCATGAGATTTTTTATAGACACCGCTGATTTAGATCAGATAGAAGAAGCCAGAGATCTTGGGATCCTAGACGGAGTAACGACTAATCCCTCTCTTATGGCCAAATCTGGCATCACTGGAGCCAAAAATATAGAAGAACATTACAAGAAAATATGTCAGCTAGTAGACGGAGATGTGAGCGCAGAGGTAATCGCTACCGATGTAAAGGGAATAATCAGTGAAGGCGAATATCTAGCTTCCTTAGCACCTAATATAGTTGTGAAGGTGCCTATGATAAAAGATGGGATTAAGGCTATAAGCTACTTTTCCTCTAAAGGAATCAAAACTAACTGTACACTTGTATTCTCAGCTGGCCAAGCTATAATTGCTGCGAAAGCCGGTGCTTCATACATTTCTCCATTTGTAGGAAGGGTAGATGATATTAACTGGGACGGCATAGCACTGATAGAAGAAATAGCAGAAATCTATGCGATACAAATGTTTGAGACAGAGATATTAGCTGCCTCTATCAGAAATGCGAGACATATTGTGCAGTCTGCAAAAGCTGGAGCAGATATCGCAACGTGTCCTTTACATACTATCATGGGCCTGCTTAAGCATCCACTTACAGAAAATGGATTAGAAAAATTCTTGGCAGATTATAGAAAGGGTAATCCGGCCTAACTTACAAGCTAGATATCAGTGCTAAGCTCTGATCTATTAGCCTTTGTACAGTTTTTGATGGATTAGACGAAAACTCGTTAGTAATTCTATTAGCTAAGATAGCGTTAAGAGAAACAGATCTGTGACCTAGCAACTTGGACATTCCATATATGCCGGCAGTTTCCATTTCTAAATTTGTAGGGATCAGCATTCCCTGCTCGACTGTGTCAGCAATTTTTCTGAAATCAAAAGAATGTTTGAGTCTTAAGTTTCTAGATTGCGGACCATAGAAGCCATTTGCAGTGATGGTTATCCCAAGAGTTCCTAGACCGCTAAAATGCTCTACCAGCTTCTCATCTGCATCTACAGCATAATAGTTCAGTTGGCTATTAACCTTCTCCTCTAGACTCGTATTGCGTATCTTTTTTGATTCGTAAAAGTTCAATAGGCCATCAAATCCGATTGCAGATTTAGAAATAATAAAACTATCCAGAGGAACTCCTTTTTGAATAGCACCAGAAGTGCCTATTCTTATAAAAGTTAATGGTCGATGAATAGGCTTCACTTCTCGAGTCTCAAAATCTATGTTAGCCAGCGCATCTAGCTCATTAAATACAATATCGATGTTATCAGTCCCTATGCCCGTAGAAATTATAGTTAACTGCTTCCCATCTAGCTCTCCACTGATAGTCTTAAACTCTCTGCTCTGCCTTTCTAAATGAATTTTATCTAACCCTTTGGCGACTAATTCCACTCTAGTAGGGTCGCCTACTGTAATGATAGTATCAGCTATTTCATCAGGTCTCAGTTTTAGATGGTAGACACTATTATCTGGGTTAATAATTAATTCTGAAGAGGGAATAAACATATCTTCGTCGTATGACTTTACAAATTTTCGAAGGTACATAAATTAATAGACCATGATAGCTTACATATTACCTGCATGTTCTACTTGCCAGCGTATCCTAAAGGAAGTCAATTGGACAGGAAAAATACATGACATTAAATCTGATGGAATGCCTGAAAAAACACTTGATCAAATCGCAAAAGAACATGGCTCCTATGAGTCACTCTTTAGTAGAAGGGCAATGAAGTACAAAAGCCTAGGACTAAGAGATATGGATCTTAAAGAGGAAGATTATCGGAAATACATTTTAGAAGAGTATACATTTTTAAAAAGACCTGTTTTTGTGATAGGAAATAAAAGCTTTGTAGGTAATAGTAAGAAAGTAGTATCTGAGTTGAGTAAATTTTTGTCAGAACAATAATGGTGACTAAGGAACATATCATTGCTGAACTAAAAGCACTTCAGGATCGTATCTGCGACAGTTTGGAAGAGTTAGATGGCGAAGGTCGATTCGAGCAGGATTTGTGGGAAAGACCAGGAGGCGGGGGAGGAAGAACAAGAATCATCACTGGTAAACATATAGAAAAAGGTGGTGTCAACTTTTCTGCTGTAGGAGGTAATATGCCGGAGAAGATTTACAAAAGTATAGGCATTGGTCCTAATCGCTTTGTTGCTACAGGTGTTTCTATAGTATTGCATCCAGTCAATCCACATGTGCCCATTATCCACATGAATGTCCGATATTTTGAGACTGATAATGGCCTCTGGTGGTTTGGCGGAGGGATAGATCTTACACCTCATTATGTGGATCCTAACTTGGCTACCAGTTTTCATACTAGCCTAAAAGAAGCCTGTGACAAGCATGACAGTTCTTTCTATCCAGAATTTAAGAGATGGGCAGACGATTATTTCTATGTAAGACATAGAAAAGAAACCAGAGGTATAGGAGGAATATTTTTCGATAGACTAGATAAAAGTCGGGGCAGTAAAGCTGAGATGCTTTCTTATATTCTGGAAGTGGGTAACGCCTTTATTCCTATATATAAAAAGCAATTTTTGGATAATTATCAGGTACAATACTCAGATAGAGAAAAGGAATGGCAACTGCATAGGAGAGGGCGGTATGTGGAATTTAATCTAGTGTGGGATAGAGGTACTAAGTTCGGTCTGGATACTGACGGCAATATAGAATCCATCCTCATGAGTCTGCCACCGATTACAAAGTGGAGCTACAAGTATGCACCTAATGAAAGAGAACAAGAGACTTTAGCTTATTTAGTAAAAGACTACAACTGGATAGACTAGCTTAATTACAGAGTAGTGTAATATTAGGAGTGCTGATAAGATTACTTTCCTTCCCTGAATCATCTAACAGTTGTATCTCCAAAACAAGATCATTAGTAGGAAAATCTTCTGAAGGTGTGCAAGGAATAGAGTCCACAAGATTGATACAGCAATCAGAAAAGACCTTAATAATTATTTCACCTTCTATTCCAGATTGAGCTCCAGCTATATCCAGTTCTGGAACCTTAAAACTTCTATATATCTCATCAGTACGAGAATCTGTCAAAAATATATTTCTATTCTGGCTCTGCCCCTTAGATCCTAGATCTCCATCCCCATCTCTAAAGCCTATGGTTAAAAATAAAGAGTCTACATTCAAGCCTTGTCGCATGGTGTCCTTAGAAATGCCTATAAAAGATATTTCAGGAGTATCGCTAAAACCAGGTCCGCCGCCACAGTTGCTAACAAAAAGAGCAATTAATAAAAATGAACTGATTATTATAAGGTATCTCAAAGCGTAATTACATTTATGTTCTACTAGATTCCGTGAAAATACACCAACAAATATTAAATCTGTTTCAAAATGATACAGACGATTCCTTTAAAAAACTGGCTATATCTGTTTTCAAGACACAAGCCGAACACAATAAAGTATATAGACGCTTTTTGAACTTGATAAATTGTGAAGTTGAGACGATCACTCATTTTCAAGATATTCCCTTAATGCCTATCTCATTCTTTAAGAATTATTTAATTCAAACCCATAATTGGAAAGCTGTCAAAGTATTTAGGTCTAGTGGCACAGGAGGCATAAGAAGTTTGCATCCAGTCAAAGACTTGTCTTGGTATGATTCAATAACAAAAAGTATTTTCGAAAAAGACCACTGTTCCTTAGCAAAATATGAGGTTCTAGCGCTTTTGCCTAACTATATCGAGAATGGAGATTCTTCGTTAGTACATATGGTTGATCATTTTCAAAAGCTAAGTAATACAACTCTACCAGCTTCATTTTTATATAATCATACTGACTTAGCTGATAGAATTAGTGCAAGTCTCGTTAGTAACAAAAAAATCTTATTAGTAGGGGTAACCTACGCCTTACTAGATTTTGCAAAAAAGTTTTCGATTTCTAATCCTAACTTGGAAATACTGTTTACTGGGGGCATGAAGAATAAAAAAAAGGAGATGACTTACCAAGCCATAGCAGAAACCTTACAAAAAAGTTTTTCGTTATCTAAGATTAGTGCTGAATATGGTATGACAGAATTGCTTTCACAAGCGTATTCCGATAAGGAAGGGGAGTATTATATGCCTGCAACAATGAGAATAGTAACTAAGCAACTTCATGATCCTGTCTCCAACTGTAAGTTGCATAAAGCTGGGCTGGTAGGTATTATAGATTTAGCAAATATAGATAGTTGTTCGTTTATCCTAACTGAGGATTTAGGTGTTGTTTCTAGTTCTCGCACCTTCAAGATATTGGGCAGGCAGGACAATAGTGATCTCAGAGGATGCAATTTATTGTATGATTCAGAACATAACTAACCTACTGAGAGACTTTTATCTTTTGGTATCCGACAATCCCTTCGTATAGCCATTTAGCTAATGCTTCTCTATTAGAGTTTAGCAATAATCTTTTCTGATCATTGGGGTTTCTAATGTTAGCTAGTTCTACGTAGGCAGCAGTAGGTAAAGTATTATTGAGCATGTATAGACCTCTAGATCTTACATATCCTTTATAACCTCTGTTCTTTTGGTAGTAATTATATTTTTCTTTAAAAGTATTCTGCAGTGAATTAGCTAATTTCTTACTGGCCTTAGAAGTTTTGTGGTGATAGAAGAATACATCTTGACGCTTATCTTCAGTATTGCTATCTACATGTACCATTATAGCTACTTGATCTTTCACACCTTGTTTTTTGTACTTTTGGTAAAGGTTGTTTATTGCTCCTGCACGCTGTGCTAGTCTTTTCACTTGTTTTCTAGGGATGCTAGCACCAAAACAAAATTCGTCCTTATCACATTCTAGCACTTGGTCATCTCTTATTCCATCGTTCTTATCCTGTATGACCATATGGGCCGTGGCACCATGGCTGATCAGCTCTCGTACTAGTCTAAGGCAGACGTCATATGCATATTCGTCTTCACATAAGGTATTATCACATTCGCAGACAGCTCCTGGATCTGGCCCACCATGTCCACTCACTATATAATATACTCTACCTTTCAAGGTATTGTCTATAACCTCTACGGTTTTGTACTTGTCGCCAAAAAGGTCTAAAGAGACAAAATTGCCCTTTCCAGGTTTCTTAGTTTCTTTTTTATCAGAGGCACTATTTTCATTATTTCCAGTAACATTTGTAGTAGAAGAAATAGCTAAGTTTTCATTACAAGCTATTTCATTGTGTGGTACCCACAGAATCCGACTATCTAAATATTGTGTTTTCCTAAGCTTCGAGGACAATATTTTTTCATTGTAGTCCTTAATTCTAACGGCAGCTTCCCAGTTATCTATTCCAATGGTGGTCCTAATGCTTGTCCCGTTGTAATGATAAATGTGAATAGGTAGTTTATACTCTTTTCCTACATGTAATTGGTCATTGAGACTCAATTGGTTAAGCTCTAGGAAGTGATTTCTGTTACAGCTATTTTCTACTAAATGATAGCGTCTAAGCAATGAAAAAATACCATCACCATCCTTTGCTTTAGTAGAATGATAATAGGTTTCAAATGCTGATATATCTGAAAATGTGAGCAGTATTAATAATACAAGAGGGAATCTCATATCCTGGCTTTTGGTTATCGGTTTCGAAATATGGTTTAAAATTAGGCAAATCCTATAATAAAGTCAAAATGAGATAGTTATACATTGTATAATTTTATAATATATTATTTCATAACCTTCCTTTTATCTATCACATATAGCAACATAGTGTGATATCTGAAGTACTTTTGGCACAGTTTGATAAACAGAATCTATCATATAGCTAAGAAGGACTTGATCATGGATGCACGTGACAAGCAATCCTTACTCGCTTCTTTACTTTATCTAGTGACCATAACCTTTGTAATATTCAAGGTTTTCGGTGATATACAAGGCCCTACTCGGATAGGAATATATTGGGTGCTATTATTATTCACTGCTGTAAATATTGTGTCTGGATGCTTTGGCACTAATGCTTCAAAAAGAAAATTATACCACTATCAGTTGTATGATTCTCTAGAAATATATCTAGCAAAACTCATCACAAATTTTTCAAAAGTTTTTATTGCAGGCTTGGTTCTGATAGTCTTGTTTAGAGTATTTAGCGATACCGGCTTAAAAGATCCAGTATTGTTTCTGAAGACCCTTGTATTATCTACTTTGGGTTTAGTAGCAGGCATGACATTCATATCATCATTGACTATATATTCTAGTAATCAGGGCTCTTTGTTGTCGATCTTAGCTTTACCCTTACTGATACCTGTTTTGATGATAGGGATGAAAGTATCCCTTGTTTCAGAAAATATGTTCTTCGATACGGCTGTAGATAGTAACTTATTAATGCTGTTAGGCATAGATATAATAATGCTTGTAATGGGAATGGTATTTATTTCAATAACCTGGAAAGCCTGACTAAATGAAAAATTGGTGGAAAATACTTTCTGTATTCTTAATGCTCTATACACTTATTGCAGGGTTTCTAATTCCGCTGAAGCCGGGCATATACGATTTCAATCCAAGGAAAATTACGATAGGAGAGAGTAGCCCTATAGCTATCCTTATCAATACTTATAATACCCGACTGGATGAAGCCAACGAAAACAATGTTTACCTGAAGACTCCAGCTGACAATCTCCTCAAAGCTTCAAGACTGGAAGTAAAAAGTAGTAATGAAGTAATAGCTCATTTTGAAATACCTGGACTAATTAAAGATTTCAATACGAAAGAAGAAAGCTTAACGCTTATAGTAGATAATGAACTAGACGGATATAGCTTTTATCCTGATGCGATCAATGTCATCATTGGGAATACAGACCCACTATTAGAAAATGAGTATTCCAGCCTGAATGAGATAAAGGAAGTAGAAAAATTCGCTTTCCCGTATCGCCTTATTTTATACGAAACCATAAGGAACACTTTCTTTCACGTCGCCATATGGTTTTCTATGTTCATACTATTGATTTACTCTTGTTATCATAGTGTACGTTATCTGATCACGAAAGATTTAGACTCAGATTCTCGATCTTCTTCTTTGACTACCGTTGCTCTATTTTTTGGTATTGCTGGAATCCTGACTGGTAGCATGTGGGCAAGATATACTTGGGGTACTTTTTGGACAACCGATATAAAGTTGAACATGAGTGCGACAGCCTTATTAGTATACTTTGCGTACTGGTTTTTAAGATCTTCTATTAGTGATATAGACACGAGAGCAAGAATAGCGGCTGTATATAACATCTTTGCATTTGTATGTCTTATGATTCTTGTTATGGTCATTCCTAGGTTTACAGATAGTCTGCATCCTGGTAATGGTGGCAATCCTGCGCTAGGCGGAGAAGATCTTGATAATACTCTGAGAACTATTTTCTATCCAGCTATTATAGGTTATACTTTATTGGGCCTCTGGATGGCACAATTACAGTATAGATACTCCCTTATTAAAGACAGGGCTTTAGGCTACTAGATATCTTATTATATTCTTTAGTATATGTAAAAAAAACACGAGTTTAGCCGCACAATATGAAACCAAAACTATTAGCAACCTTCATCTTACTTTTCTTTAGTTCTCTTTCCCTGTTTGGTCAAAACGCTTCAGAAGATTTTTTCAGAAGTACAGGTAAAATATATACTGTTTTAGCTGTAGTTCTATTACTTTTTGGGGTGATTTTGTTTTTTCTTTTAAGGCTAGAATCAAAGATTAGTAAGTTGGAAAAACGATTAAAAAATGAGTAAACAAGCTAATTTCTATGAAAGTGTAGAAAGGAATTACGATAAGGCTGCTGCCCTAACCAAGCATCCCAAAGGACTACTAGAACAAATCAAAGTCTGTAATGCTATCTATCAGATGAACTTTCCTATCAGAGTAGGAAAAGACTATAAAGTGATAGAAGCTTATAGAGTGCAGCACAGTCACCATAGACTACCTACTAAGGGAGGAATTAGATTCAGTCATCTGGTTAATCAAGAAGAGGTTATGGCCCTAGCTACTCTCATGACCTACAAGTGCGCAATAGTAGATGTGCCTTTTGGAGGAGCAAAAGGAGGGGTCAAAATCAGCACCAGAAAATATGACGCAGAACAACTGGAAAAAATTACCCGTCGATATACTGTAGAGCTGGTAAGAAAAAATTTCATAGGTCCTGGAACAGATGTGCCAGCACCTGATTATGGAACAGGGTCCAGAGAAATGGCATGGATTCTAGACACCTATCAGCAGCTTAATAATGGAGAACTTGATAGTGCAGCTTGTGTCACAGGAAAGCCGGTAGCCCAGAACGGAATCAGAGGTAGAACAGAAGCCACAGGAAGAGGTGTTTTCTACGGACTCAAAGAAATGTTGAGCAATGAAGCTGATTGCAAAAAATGGGGCCTCGCACCAGGTATAGAAGGCAAGACGATGGTTATCCAAGGTCTCGGAAATGTCGGATCTTATACTGGTTCTATTTCTATAAAAGAAGGTGGTGTGAAGGTTGTCGGTGTTTCAGAAATGGAAGGCACTATATACAGCCCTAAAGGAATAGATATAGATAAGCTTGTAAAATACAGAAAAGCCAAGGGTACTATTATGGGCTTTCCTGGAACAAAAAAAGCAAAGGATAGAGGAGACTGGGTAGGGATAGAATGTGATATCCTTGTTCCAGCAGCACTAGAGAGTCAAATCACTAAGGCAAATGCAAAACAAGTAAAAGCTAAAATTATAGCCGAGGCTGCAAATGGACCAGTGACAGCGGATGCAGAAACGATTCTCCTCAAGAAAGGATGTATAGTTGTGCCAGATATGTACCTAAATGCTGGAGGTGTTACTGTATCATATTTCGAATGGTTAAAGAACCTTTCTCACGTGAGATATGGGAGAATAGAAAAGAGATTTGATCAGAATGCCTATACTAACATTGTAGAACTGGTAGAAAGCCTGACAGGTAAGAAGGTAGGGGAAAGAAGAAAGTCATTCATTACCAGAGGAGCGGATGAGGTAGATCTCGTCAGATCTGGTCTGGAAGAAACGATGATTACATCCTACCAGCAGATACGAGAAGTATTTAACAAAAGAAAGAAAGTGACAGATCTAAGGACAGCCGCATTCATTACTGCAATAGACAAAATCGCCAATGATTATAAAGCTATGGGGATATTCCCATAAGCCCTAAGTAATAAACTTTGAAATCTTAGCGTTAAGAATTCAAGTAAAGAGTTTTTTCATAGTTGGTTCTAAGCCTTGGATTTCCCAAGGCTTTTTGCATTTAAGAATAAAAAGAGGAATTAGCCCTGTCATAAAAAATTTAACTTAGGAAATACTAGGTATGAATAAAATATTATTCTAATTTCGCGTTAAAAGAACAATTGAGATGGCAGAGAAGTTAGATAAGATAGACCTCAAAATACTTAGAATACTACAAGAAAATAGTAAGATTACTAATCTAGATCTTTCTAAAAAGATAGGTCTTTCTCCTGCACCGACTTTAGAAAGAGTCAAAAAACTAGAATCAACAAATATCATAGAAAGTTACCACGCTAAAGTCAATCCTGAGAAAATTGGATTGAACGTTGGTACCTTTGTTTTAGTTACTTTAGCTTGGAACAAGGAAAACGCTTTAGAGAACTTTATTGAAAAGCTCAATAAAATAGACGAAGTCACTGAAGCCTACATTATTACGGGTGATGGAGATTTCTTGCTTAAGATTATTACTAAAGATATTCCGAGCTACGAGCAATTACTATTTAAAAAACTATCCCAAATAGAGGAAGTTGAAAGATTAAAAACATTCATGACTTTATCTAAGGTGAAGAAAAGCAAAGTATTGCCTTTCGATTATGAATAAAGATGAATTTACCTCCAAAAAGTGGCTGTTTCTTCAAGGAGAAGCAGCCATTTTCATTTCTAGTAGAACCTAATACATTATGATGAGACACAACTCCTTGTTATGGGAACTGTCTAAAGGTGATAACTCGGCAAGATCATATCTTTTTGGGACGATGCATGTAAAAGATGAAAAAGCTTACCAGCACATCAAGAAAGCTCAGAACGCCTTGTGTAAATGCAGTCACTTCTACTCCGAAATCAATCTCGATAAAGCAAAACTACAATTAGATACTAGCCATTATCTTTTAGCAGATGAGGCCAGCCTAGATAAAGCTTTAGGACAGAAAAGGTTTGACAAAATGAAAACAATCTTTGATCGTACTTTTAGTTTTGACTTAGAACGGCACAAAAGATTTTTGCCCCTGATTATTCTTAACATGCTTGCAGAAAGTGTCTTACGAGAAGACAATCATCAGGCCCTGGATGCTTATCTTTGGACGGCAGCAAAAAAACTAAAATTAGTTTGTGATGGCTTGGAGACAATAGAAGAACAAGTATCAGTACTTACCGCTCTTGACCTAGATGTTCAGTTAAAAATGTTAAAAGAGGTTGCTGAAAATATATCTAAATACAGAAAGTCTGTAATAAGTCTAAGTGAATTGTATGTCAATGAAGATATTGTGAAATTATACCAGAAAACTAAAAGGAGTTTAGGTGCATTGAGAAAAGATCTATTGTACAAAAGAAATGATATAATGTCTAATCGCATTTATTTCAATATACAACAAGCTAGTTTCTATGCAGTAGGTGCAGCTCATTTGGGAGGAGACAAAGGAATCTTAGCCAAACTTAAGAGAAAAGGTATTACACTAAAACCGATATAAATTAACATGAAATCAGATATCAAAATAACAGTTGAGCTAGATAGTAAAAAACAGCCTGAAAAAATTACCTGGTCAGCTGACTCTCCTGATGGGGTACAGACTAGAGAGAGCAAAGCCTTACTCTTATCTTTCTTTGATACTGCATCTTTAGAAACATTCAAAATTGATCTGTGGACAAATGAGATGCAGATAGCAGAAATGGATAGATTGATGTTCCATACCCTACGAGCATTGACTGATACTTATTATAAAGCTACTAAGAACGAGGAGTTGGCTAATCATATGAGGAGCTTTGTAGATCATTTTGGAGAATTTACGAGCATAATACCCAAAGAGTCCAAACAATCAGAATAAATAACGTATTACAGATTATTTATATATAATTAATTGTTAATATAAAAGTTATCCACATACTTTATATTGAATCTTTTGTAATTTATTGATAAACAGATACTTAGGTGTCATGATTTCCACAATGGTCTAATTTGTTACATATTAAATAAAAAATTAATATATATAATTTCTATATTCGTATCTTACTCAATCTAATAGGATGCAAAACAAACTAACTGAAAGATTCATAGAGTGCCTGAATCTGATAAAAGAGCAAAATAACATACCCTCTAACAGGCAGTTTGCTAAAGCAATAGGAATCCATAATCAATGTCTTAGCGATATTACAACTGGGAAAAGGCCTGTAAATGCCGATCACATTCTTAAGCTAGTCACCTCTTATAATATCAATGCCAACTATATTTTCTCAGGTGAAGGCGCCATTTTCGATAATCTAGATGACAACAATAAAAAATCAATTCCCCATAATGGAATTATTACGATAGTTACAAATGAGGAAGGTCAGGAAAAGATAGTGCATGTCCCAGTCGCTGCGCAAGCTGGATATATTGACCAATTTTTAGATCCCGTATTCATAGAAGAATTGCCAACATTCAATCTGCCAGACAGAAGATTCTCCACTGGCACGCATAGGTGTTTTGACATTTCAGGAGATAGTATGGAGCCCTCACTTTTTGCAGGCGAAAAACTCGTTTGCAGCTTTATAGATCCTGAAAACTGGGTTGGAAACCTAAGAAACAACTACGTCTATGTGGTGGTTACTTCATCAGGTCTAGTTGTCAAACGTTTAGTGAATTGCATCAAGGATAGCAATGAATTAATCCTAAAGTCAGATAACAGTTTCTATGATAATTATACCATCCCTATTGATGAGGTAAAGGAAATATGGCTAGTTACTTACAAGATTTCTCCATTTATGCCATCTCCGAATAATATTAGAAATGCCTTACATAAGGAAGTGGATAGCCTGAGGTCAACAATTTCTGATCAAAGCAAGATGATTCTTAGCCTCAACACGACCATCGAAAAAATGCTCAAGCAAAACAGGATGACCTCAGCTAGATATTGAGAATGAATAAAAGAATAACTGGAATAGTTACATATCATGAACTTGAAGGAGGTTTTTGGGGTATAGACACAGGAGCCGAGAAATACTTACCTATCAACCTCCCAGAGCAGCTAAAAAACAACGGCAGTAAAATAAGCTGTTCTATTACAATATTAGAAGATGTAATGACAATACATAACTGGGGTGAGCCCTGCACAATCTTTTCCTTCTCCACTTTAGACATATAAAAGAATGGCACAAGAGACTGTCATATCCATTCCATCCACCTCCTCATCTTCAGCAATAGAAATCTGCAAAGGAGAACTTGTATATACTAACGATGGTAACTCCTTCAAAAAGCTTGTACACAAAATCCTAGGTAAGGAAGCTAATAACTCAGAAGTACTAGGACAAAAGTTAGATAACCTTAATACTAAGAACCTAGCCCAACTAAGAAGGCAAATCGCTTATATCAGTGATGACCTTTACTTATCTGAAGTAGTATCTGTGCAGACGAATATTGACATATATGCCAAAAGCATAGGTCTCGCATCTCCACCTACCTTTATCAATGCCTGGATGCAGAACACTAAGCTGAGGCAAGAAGATATTGTCGAGGAACTAAATACAATACAAAAGCATCAACTAAGAATTATAATAGGTCTAGCTAAAAATCCTAAACTGGTCATCTTAGCTAATCCCATTTCTCAAATAGATAACTCAGTCTATCTTAAATCTATGGAAGGGTTCTATTCTATGATGATGGAGAAAGGCCTGACACTAATCACGAGCTATTCTAATGCCCAACTAATGTCCCAATTTCCAGGCCGTGTCATACAGCTGAATTAATGCTTCATCAAACCAAAAGCTTCAGCTGCACTTTCCACTGGTAGCTTACAGACTTTATTCTGGCAAACATATATCCGAGTGACACCTTCGATATACTTACTCTTTAGTAACTCCAGTTCCCCTTCTCTTTTACTACCTAGAAATATAGAATTTCCATGATACCTACTAGCTAATTCTTTACGCAATGCCATTGCATCCTCACCGACTATTGCCAATTCATAAGGCGTCTTAATATGATCTAGCAATAACTGCATCCAATTACTATAAAAACTCAAGTACTCTGTTGTCGACAATTTATCCATCATGTTATTCAACATTTGCTTAGACGTCTCAAGGTACTTCTTATTGTAACTGAGAGTCCCTAAAGTAAAGAGGCTTCTAGCCATAGATGAGTTAGAAGCTGGAATAACATTATCATTATATTCTGCTTTGTTAGCCACTAGAGGGGGGTCTAGCTTGGAAGTATAATCAAACATCTTAGTGCCATCATTGAAGAAATTTGTGTAACAATATGCAGCTAGCTTGTCACTATGTTCTATCCATTTTTTATCAAAAGTTGCTTGGTACAATTTTAGAAAAGCATGGATAGTCAAGGCGTAATCATCCAAGAAAGCATTGATACTCGACTTTCCATCTTTATAATTTCTATTGAGCCTTCCGCCTTTTTCCATCTGTTTATCCACAATGAACTCAGCATTCTGCAGAGCCTTTACTAAATATTTTTCTTCTCCTAGAGCATTATATGCATCCAGATAGCCAGCCAGCATCAAGGCATTCCAGCTGGTCAAGGTTTTGTCATCTGTACCAGGCCTCACCCTCTTAGCTCTTACTGACATCAGCTGAACTTTACTTGCAGTGATTGCTTTTTCAGCATCAGTGAGAGACATGGAGTTTTCCTTTGCTAGACTTTCTAGGTTCTTCACTTTATTAAGAATAGTAGTATGTTCCCAATTGCCTTCTTCGGAAACATCATAAAGTTTTTTGAAAAGCTTTGCTTCATTTGTCTGTCCCAATACTGCATCTATTTCTTCTTCCGTCCAGACATAAAATTTCCCTTCCTCTCCTTCACTATCTGCATCTAAGGAAGAGTAGAATCCATTCTGATCTGACATCAGCTCTCTTTCTATAAAATCTATAGTTTCTACAACTACATCTTTATAGAGTTGCTTTTGTGTGAGTTGATAGGCTTGTGCATATATACTGACTAGTTGCCCATTATCATATAGCATTTTTTCAAAGTGAGGCACCAGCCATGCTTTATCAGTTGAGTATCTAGCAAAGCCACCTCCCAGTTGATCATAGATACCTCCGTTAGCCATTTTGTCTAGGCTGAGCAGGGTAGTATTGAGTGCAGCTTCATTTCCGGTAATCCAGTGGTATTTCATGAGAAACTCGTAGGCATTTGGCATAGGAAACTTAGGTTCACCTTGTCTTCCGCCATCTATCTGGTCATACTTACCTAAGCACTTATCCACTACATGATCTAAATCTGACATTGTGAAATTAAAAGGATTAGTGTTGACCTCTATCAAGTTTGATCCAGCAATCCCTTCAGTCAACTGATTAGCTGACTCTTCCAACTTAGTTGGGTCATTTTGTTTTAGATCTACAAATTGATCAAGCAGTTTTAGCCATTGTTCTTTAGGATAGTAGGTGCCGGCGTAGATTGGTTTTCCATTAGGTAAGGTAATTGCATTTAGAGGCCAACCACCCCTGCCACTAATTAGTTGAGCAGCTGTCATATACACATCATCTACATCTGGCCGCTCCTCTCTATCCACTTTGATAGGAACAAAGTGCTCATTCATCAGTTGCGCAACAATAGAATCTTCAAAAGATTCGTGCTCCATAACATGGCACCAGTGACAAGCAGCATAGCCTACAGAAATAATCATCAGCTTGTCTTCGGCTTTTGCTTTGTCTAAAGCTTCTTTACCCCATGGATGCCAGTCTACTGGATTGTAGGCATGTTGTAATAAGTATGGACTAGACTCATTGACCAGCTTATTAGCACGTTTACCATCCTGAATGCTGCTTACAGATTTCTTATTACAAGCTATAAAGCCCAAAAGAGCAAGAAGTAATAAGATATAGTTCTTGAGAGACATATGTATTTATTTAAAGACTTAGAAGGGCAAATATAGTCTTCTCCTGCTGTTCTTTTAAGAGACAGAACAAAGGCTTATATTATTCTTAACGGACTGATTATCTGAGACTTACTAAATTTTTACTATTTTACAGATAACAACTTTAGATCTTATGCATAGTCAGGTAGATTATAACTGGAGAAAGCTGAGTGGCGATAAAATAGAAGAGCCTCTAAAAGAAGCTGTTATCAGCACCATACTGAGAGAAAGAGAGGCTGGCAATAAGTTGAAAGTTTGTATTGGATCTGATTCTTTAGATAGAGCTGGAGTGGTGGAGTTTGCTACTGTCATTGTTTTTCTCAGAGAAAAGAAAGGTGGTTTTATGTTTATATCCAATGATAGGAAAGTTCAAAAGATGTCTATAAAAGAGCGAATGATTGCGGAGGTTGCCAGATCTATTGAGGTAGCTTACTCTCTTTGTGATGTTCTGGACCTTTACAAAGTAGAGCTGGAAGTCCATGCAGACATCAATACTGACCCTGGCTTCAAATCCAATGTTGCTCTTCGTGAAGCAATGGGTTATATACTAGGTATGGGCTTCGTATTCAAAGCTAAACCTGACGCCTTTGCTAGCTCTTCATGTGCTGACAAATGTATTTGATCTTAGGTTATTGTTCTAGGTTATCAGACTGTATTTTTGATATAACCTACTGTGAGCATATAGCTCATAACTTTAATGGTTTTCCAACAATGATTTCAGAATAATTTAGTTTAATTCGTAAAAATTTTCAGATGAGATTATTAGCCTATGTCATCTTGTTTTTTCTAGGCACCACAGTGCATGCCCAGATGAATAAGATAGAGTTTACAGAATACGATCTAGATAATGGTTTGCATGTTATTCTACACCAAGATGCGTCTACACCTATAGTCACCGTCTCAGTGATGTATCATGTAGGATCAAAGAATGAGAAGCCTGACAAAACTGGTTTTGCACATTTCTTTGAGCATTTACTTTTTGAAGGCTCAGAGAATATTAAAAGAGGAGAGTATGATTCTTATGTAGAGAGTGCAGGAGGTACCCTTAATGCCAATACCACTTATGATCGGACCTTTTACTTTGAGATACTACCTTCTAATCAGTTAGAGCTAGGGCTATGGCTGGAATCAGAAAGAATGCTACATGCAGTAGTAGACATAGAAGGTGTAGAGACTCAGAGACAAGTTGTAAAAGAAGAGAGAAGGCAGAGAATAGATAACCAGCCTTACGGCTCCGTAGTGGAGGAAAGTATGAAGCGCATGTATTCATCTCACCCTTACAAATGGCCAGTAATAGGCTATATGGAGCATCTCAATGCTGCTGAAGAGGCAGACTACAAGCAGTTCTATGCAGACTTTTACGTACCTAATAATGCTGTACTGAGTATAGCTGGAGATATAGATATAAATCAGACTAAAGAATGGATTGCAAAATACTTTGGCTCAATACCTAAGAGCACTAAGCAGATATACAGACCTTCTATTACGGAACCTAACCTGACAAGTGAAATACGTGATACAATATATGATAACATTCAGCTACCTGCAGTTATTCAGACTTATAGAATACCTGCCCAAGGTACTCCAGAGTTCTATGCAGTCTCTATGCTCGCTACCTTGCTATCCCAAGGAGAATCATCTAGACTAAACAAGGCCTTGGTAGACGAACAACAAAAAGCACTTTTTGTAGGAGCTTTCCCATTTGAATTAGAAGACCCGGGAGTAAGTATCGCCTTTGCAATATGTAATATGGGACTAGACCCAGCTGATGTGGAAATGGCAATGGATGCAGAGGTAGACAAAGTGAAGAATGAATTAATCTCAGATGAAGAATTTCAGAAACTTAAAAATCAAATCGAAAATGACTTCATCAGTTCTAATGCTAGAATGTCAGGTATAGCTGAAAGCTTAGCTAACTATCATATGTATTTCGGTAATGCTGATCTAATTAATACTGAGATAGATCGATATCTAGCAGTGACTAAAGAAGATATAATGGAAGCTGCAAAAAATTATTTCAATAAGGAGAACAGAGTGGTTCTTTATTATTTACCTAAGCCTACTGCTCAACCATAAAATAGACAAGATGAAATTTCAACATATACTCATATTATTTTTTGCAATTCTCCTAGGAACTCAGTGTACTCCCAAAGTTGCAGAAACAGTTCAAGGGGAAATAACCATGCAGTCCACCAAAGAAACATGGAGGGCTAATGCACCTAAACCAGGACCTGCTAGAAAAGTACAAATGGGAAACTACAATGTATTTGACCTAGATAATGGGTTGAAGGTTATAGTAGTAGAAAATCACAAACTGCCTCGTGTTTCTTACCAGGTGTCATTGAATAATCTAGCCTTGTATGAAGGAGATCAAGCTGGATATGTGAGCTTTGCGGGTAGTATGCTCAGTAGAGGAACCAGCTCCAAATCAAAAGCAGACATTGATAAAATGGTAGACCAGCTCGGAGCCTCGCTCAGCACCTCTTCTAATGGCGTTTTTGGAAGTGCACTTACTAAGCATCAAGGTACCTTACTAGAAGTTATGTCTGATGTTCTTCTGAATCCTTCATTTCCCAAAGAGGAATTTGAAAAAGTCAAAACACAAACATTATCAGGATTGCAATCTGCGAAAGATGATCCTAATACTATAGCAAGTAATGTTGTCGCAAATGTAAATTATCCTAAGGGTCATCCTTATGGTGAAGTTCAGACCGAAGAAACTGTAAACAGAATAGAATTAAAAAAGTGTAAGGAGTATTATGACACCTATTTCAAACCCAATAATGCCTACTTAACTATTGTAGGTGATATAACCTTAGCAGAAGCCGAGGCAAATGCGGTAAAATACTTTGGTAACTGGAAGCAAGGAAAGATACCTGTCTTAGAGTATAAGCAAGCTATGAGACCGCAAGAACCCAGAGTTGCATTTGCTAACAAGGATGGTGCTGTCCAATCTGTTGTGAAAATCACCTACCCCATAGATATGAAACCTGGCTCACAAGATGCTTTACATGCTTCTGTGATGAATGCCATTTTGGGCGGAGGAATATTTCTGGGAAGATTAATGCAAAATCTAAGAGAAGATAAAGCCTTCACCTATGGAGCTAGATCTAGCGTAAATGCTGACCGTCTAGCTGGAAGCTTTTCTGCAGGAGCCAGTGTAAGGACTGAGGTAACAGATAGTTCCATCGTGGAGTTCCTTTATGAAATGGATAGAATAGCCACAGAACCTGTATCAGAAAAAGATTTACGATTAGCTAAGAATTCTATGGCAGGTGCTTTTGCCAGATCTTTAGAATCCCCACAAAGTCTAGCCAGATATGCACAGAATATTGTAAGATATGATTTACCAGAAGATCATTACGATACTTATCTAGAGAGATTGGATGCCGTATCAATTGCAGACGTACAAAACATCGCAAAAAAACACATCACTAAAGACAATGCTAATATTGTTGTCGTCGGGAACAAAGATGAAATAGCTGAAAAACTCAAAGTCTTCGATGGTAATGGTCAACTCGATTTCTATGACGCTTTTGGTAATATTATGGAAATTCCAGATGTTAGCTTACCTGAAGACATCACAGCTATATCTGTAATAGAAAAGTATATAGATCGTATGGGGGGAAAAGAAAAATGGCAAAATGTCAAGACAATGGCATCTACCTATTCTATGGAGGTCATGGGTATGAAGATGAATGTCGATATTATGAAGAAAGCACCCAACAAGGCAGCTATGAAGATAGGCTCTGAAGCGATGACGATGCAGGAACAAAAGTTTGATGGCGAAAGAGCCTTCAGTGCAGCGGGTAATAACGTACAAACGGTTACAGAAGGTCCACTTTTCGAACAAGCAAAATCTATGGCTGTCATGTTCAAACACTTAGATTACACTGGTGAAGGCTATAATTTAGAGCTAAAGGGATTAGACAATGTAAATGGAGAATCTTGTTATAAGATCATCGTGGTTAATCCTTCAGGAAAGAAGACAACTGAATACTATAGTGTCAAGTCTGGATTACTAATGAGAGAAGTGGCAACAGAAGAAACCATGGGGCAAACAATGACAGTAAGTCAAGATTTTGCAGATTATGAAACGATAGATGGCTTCCCATCTCCTAAAAAAGTGACTACTTCAGGCATGGGTCCTGCTCCTTTTGTAATGGAACTCAAATCAGTGAAGTACAATCAAGAAATAGATGATGCAGTTTTTATGATTAAATAGAGAAATAGAACTAATACGAGGCTTGGTCATATAAATGGCCAAGCCTTTTTTTCTGCCCCTCATGGTGGAAATTTAGTTCTAGTTATCATTTGCCTTTTATGAACAACTACTAGAATTAGAATATTCATATAAAGTATGAAAGCAGAAGTCTATCACAGAAAAATGAAGTTCAAAATCCCAAGCGGCACTTCTCGTGGCATACTCAAGACTAAGGATAGCTGGTTTATAACACTATCTAATGACCAACAAAGAGAAGGTATAGGTGAGTGCTCTATTATAGCTGGGCTCAGCCCTGACTTAGATAATGGACTAGAAAGTGTATTGGCAAAAATGGAAAGTGAAGCAACATTAGACTGTCTATCGGAAGATGAGCTGAACAAATTACCAGCCTTAAATTTTGCCATAGAAACTGCTAAACTTGACCTCACAGCTCAAGGTACAAAACAACTCTTCCCATCAGAGTTCTTGTCTGGTAAGGGCATCCCTATCAATGGTCTTGTCTGGATGGGCACAAAAGAGTTTATGTATGACCAGATAAAATGTAAGCTGTCTGAAGGATATGAGTGCATTAAAATCAAGGTAGCAGCAATAGATTTTGAGGAAGAGCTCAGCCTTCTTAAATACATTAGAAGCCAGTTTTCTAAGAATGATATTGAGATAAGATTAGATGCCAATGGAGGCTTTGCTGTTAGCTCTGCCTATGAGACCTTATCCAAGCTCAGCCAATACGAAATACAATCCATAGAACAACCAATAGCAGTAGGCCAACATGAAGAAATGGCTAGACTCTGTGAAAAAACACCAATAGATATCGCTCTAGATGAGGAGTTAATTGGAATTACTGACCCAGAAGTAAAAAAGCAACTGTTAAAGTCTATCCGCCCGCAATTTATTATTCTTAAACCCAGCTTACTTGGTGGCTTTGCTGCTGCTGAGAACTGGATCTCCCTTGCCCAGTCAGAGGATATAGGATGGTGGGTCACCTCAGCTCTAGAAGCTAACATCGGCTTGAATGCTATTGCCCAATGGACTGCAAAGCTAGAGAACCCGTTGCATCAAGGACTAGGTACTGGACAACTATTCACTAATAATCTTAGCTCTCCACTATTTATAGATAAGGGACAGTTGTATTATGGTGGTACATCTTGGCAAAAACTGACCAGCTGATGGCTTTCATCATTGATAATACTAAAGTCGACTTTGACCATTATACTTCCCTGAAAAAATATGAGACTACACATCCATTTGTAAAAGAAATAGTCGATTTTCTGACAGACTGGAACACTGAAACAGTACCAGTTATAAAGGTCAGTACTTCCGGCTCTACTGGGTTGCCTAAACTTATGGAGCTCAGTAAAGCCTCTATGATATTAAGTGCTAAAAAAACACTGGCACACTTTGAATTAGTAGGAGGCGACACTGCACTTCTAGCTTTACCTGTCAAGTATATAGCAGGAAAAATGATGGTAGTCAGAGCATTGGTAGGAAATCTAGACCTCATCTTAGTCCAGCCTAGTAATACACCTATGACAGGAGTAGATGCTGAAGTAGATTTTTTGCCCCTTACACCATATCAGTTTTCAGAGTCTTATAACAACGATAATGAATGTTATAAGAGGGTAGTGACCATTCTTCTTGGAGGTGGGCCTGTAAATCGATCAGCCAAAAATATTGCTAAATCCATCAATACAAGAGTGGTGCATGGCTTCGGCATGACAGAAACTATTACGCATATAGCGACTCGGGATATTGATAATGATTACTATAAAGCCCTTCCTGGTGTTACATTTTCTCTAAAGGATCATAAGTTATCTATTAGCGCTGACCATCTTTCCCAAGTTATTGATACTACTGATCTTGCTGAGCTAGTTAGTACAACTGCATTTATATGGAAAGGTAGAGCAGATAACATAATTAATAGTGGAGGCATAAAAATATCTCCAGAGCTACTAGAGGAAAAACTAGCTGGTGTAATAACAGATAATTTCTTTGTAACAGGTGAACAGGATGAAAAGCTGGGTATGAAAGTAGTACTCTATATCGAATCAGTCTCACCCGCTAAATACCATAACATAGAAAACCGTTTAAGAGCTGAACTGCCACGCTTTGAAGTACCTAAAGAAGTATATTTGTTGCCTAGATTTTTAAAAACAGAAACTAGCAAAGTCAAGAGGAAAGAAACTGTGAGCACCTTTAGCGCAAACAAAATCAGTGTTTGAATGTTTAGTAAAGTAGATGGGTAATTTCGGAAGTTACTATGGATAAAGAAGAACTAAAATCAGAAGGTACGATTATAGCCTATTCCATGCCAGGCACGACAGAATTTATTAATGCTACTGTACGATCTTTAACTATAGCTGACCATAATTCAAGGATAGAAGACTATGATTGGATTTTTTCTCCATTTGATCTTTCCTCTTCACACAGAATTCTTATTAAAATTTCAAGCTACGCTGCTAGTAGAAAATTTTCATGTAGACCAGTCAGAATTCTTAAAGGTAGTAGTACTTCAATCCAGCTCTACTCTCAAAATTTTAAACTAATAAAAGATCTCATCAAATCTGGAGAATATAACAAACTGGTTCTCTCCCGTGTTAAGCATCATTATACAGAAAATGAAGACCTCTACCCATTCTTTGTAGCCTTAAAGAACCAGAATCCAAGTGCCTTCACTTATCTCATTCATATACCGGAAGTAGGAACTTGGATCGGTGCTTCACCCGAACAATTACTGAGTGAAACCCAAGAGCACAAGTACCTGACAAAAGCTATTGCTGGCACCTTAGCTCTAGAAGCAGATGCTCTACCAGTATGGAGTAACAAGGAAATAGAAGAACATAGATTTATAGAGACTTATCTTTCTGAAGTTCTAGAAGATGAAAAGATTCCATTTGATATAACACCGACTACAACTATCAGGGCTGGAAAGATGGCACATATCAGTTCTGAGATAACTATTGAGAAAAGCAAAGTCTCTGAACTCAGCACTTTGCTAAAACTATTACATCCCGGACCTGCCTTAAGTGGAATGCCAAAAGAAGCGGCCACAAAGAAATTAGCTAATATAGAATCCCACTCCCGCTCATATTATTGTGGACTGCTAGGCCCACTGAAAGGGGAGCAAGGCCTAAGCCTATTTGCAAATATCCGCTGCACAGAAGCATTCCAAAATGGATTTAAACTCTATTTAGGTGGTGGTGTAACTATTGAATCCGAATTGCAAAAAGAGTGGGAGGAAACTGAACTAAAATCTTCTACTATTCTAGATCCCTTATTAAGGTTATTGGAAAATGAGCCTGCTTAATCTATGCTAACTACCAAAAAGAAGAGCATAGCTAGACTAGTAGAGCTATGTCGTAGACATGAGTTGACAAGAATTATCTTTTCTCCAGGCTCTAGGAATGCGCCCTTAGTTATTGGTTTTAGTGCAGAGAAAGAAATGATCTGTGATACCATAGCAGATGAGAGAGTAGCCGCATTTGTAGCCTTAGGAAAATCTATTGCCTTGGCTAAGCCGGCCATTATCTGTTGTACTTCAGGAAGTGCAGTTCTCAATTATGCACCAGCAATTGTAGAAGCGTATTATCATAGAGTCCCACTACTTATTCTCACAGCAGATAGACCTAGTGAATGGATAGATCAAGGAATAGGGCAGAGCATGCGCCAAAAAGACGTCTATAAAAACTACGTAAAAGGCAGCTATCAGCTCATAGAAGAGGCAAGAACTGATGAGGAGCTAATAGCAAATGATAATGTTATCAATGATGCCATTAACTTAACCATGGAAGGTGCCCCAGGTCCTGTCCATATTAATATCCCTTTCTATGAGCCTCTGTACGAGCAAGAAGAGCTTAAAGAGTTTACCCCTAAGCTTCACCTCCAGTCATATAAGAAACCCAACGAAACTATTCTGAATGATGAGGACAAGGAAATGTGGACGAGGAGTAGTAAGAAGTTAATCTTGGTAGGACTTATTCATCCTAATAAGAGACTGAATGCAATATTAAAAGAGCTCTCACAGAGAGGAGATCTTGTTGTTATGACTGAGACAACTTCGAATCAATATTTAGATAATTCTATCCAATGTATAGATAGAGTTCTAGAATGCATCGGAGCAACTCCTGAATTGATACCTGATTTACTTATAAGTATAGGTGGGCCCATAGTCTCGAAAAAAATAAAGCAATACTTCTTTCAACATAAGCCTGCTAATCATTGGTATCTTGATCCAGGAGCATTACAAGATACTTTCAGAGCTCGCCCCAAGCATATTAAGGAAGAAGCGGAGCATTTGCTAAGCTTGTTGTTGAATCTGCAATCACTAAATCATAGTAGGTTCAATAATTCATGGTACAACTTGCAAAAAAATACATCTGCAATAGCATCTTCCTATATACAGGATATTACCTTTTCCGACCTACTAGTATTTGATACCATCTTCCATCAACTTCCACTGAATAGTCTAGTTCATCTAGCTAATAGTACGCCTGTACGCTATGCGCAGCTATTTGATCAGAGACCAGATTTGAGATTTTATTCTAACAGGGGAGTGAGTGGAATAGATGGTAGCACCTCCACGGCTATGGGCATCGCTTCTGAGACGCAAAGCCTTAATGTGCTTATCACTGGAGACATTTCATTTCTTTATGACTCTAATGCCTTTTGGCAAAAATCGATTCCTGACAATCTGAAGATAATATTGATCAATAATGGTGGAGGAGGCATCTTCCGATGCATACCGGGTCCAGACTCTACAGATAGACTAGAAGATGTTTTTGAAGCTCATCATGAGCTTACTGCTGAGCATATAGCTGCGATGTATAAGCTGACTTACAAGACAGCTGAAAATATTACGCAACTGCATGAAGCTCTAGATTATCTATGGCAATCTAAAAAAACAAGTCTATTAGAAGTATTCACACCTAGACTCAGCAATGATAAAGTCCTGAAAGGATTTTTCAAGCACATGAAAACGGGTTAGATCTGGCGTTTTTGGGATGGCCTATATCTTAACGAAGAGCGAAGATAGTACACTTTAGAAAACAGCAAGATATTCATCAACAATAATCCAATTTATTAAATGAAAAGTCGGCTATCTAACTAATAAGAAGACCATTTTTCTCCAAATTATAGTATTCTTCAAAAGAGATCATTCTTTGTCGTTGTTCATCCCAGAGCTTAGCTTGTATTGATTTCAGACTCTCTCTAAAGGTGATAATATTTGTGTACTTATTTAGGATAGGATTGTCCTTAACACATTTCTCAAGATTATAATTTGGTATTCTACTACTGAGATGATGTATATGATGAAAACCAATATTGCCTGTCAACCACTGAAAGAGTTTAGGCAACTTATAATAGCTAGCACCACGAATGGAAGCAAGCAAAAAATCCCAATTTTCCTTCCAGTTATTATAACTCGTATCATGTGTATGCTGAATATAAAAGAACCAGAAAGCAATTATAGAAAAAAGAAATATTATCGATAACTGGACGAATAGAAATCTTTGCCATCCTACGATGTAAGCAAGAAAGGCATATATGCCAAATATCAAAAGGTTGTTCTTAACTTGAGACCACTTAATCCGCGAAACCATTCCACGAAAAGATCTTACTAAAGGGACTCTATTTGATATTGTAAAATAGAAGATTGGCACTACTATAAAAAGGATGATAGGATGTCTGAAAAATCGATACTTGAACCTGCCCCATTTATTTCGATCCCTAAATTCTTTGACCGTAAGAAAATCTATATCACCTATATCTCTCTCTTCTAGTTGCCCTGTATGACCATGATGATGGTTATGTACTTTGGCCCAATACTTATAGGGAATACTGCTGAAAAGACTACAGGCATATCCTATGAAATTATTCGCTCTCTGTGACCTGGTAAAGGATTGATGACCGCAGTCATGCTGAATAATGAAAATTCTAACTAAAAAAAATGCATTTATAAATGCTAACCCTAAAGCCAGCCATATAGAATAACTGTAGACAAAATACATCAAGATCCACAAGGCAAGATAAGGAAGAAAGGTGTTTAGAATTTGAATGCCCGCTTTTCTAGAATCTGGGGTTTGGTATTGCTCTATCAGCTCTTTCCAGTTAGATAATTTTGTTCGTATCTCTTGCTCTATATCTATTTCACTAAAAGTCATTTAGCTAAAATTTTAGACTGTATAATTGTAACAAAATATAAAATTTCTAGACTGTCTCAAGTCCACTTTTGATATAATAATATATATCATATTGAGATCTAATAGATTGGCCATCATTCTTTTTATATGCGTTTTCTTTCTTTTTACCAAAGACACGAGCTTTCACGTTATCATTGAGCTGTATCCTGATAATATTTGTCACAAACTGCTTAAGAACTGGATCCTTCACAGGAAACATTGTTTCTACTCTTCTGTGTAAGTTTCTCACCATCCAATCTGCAGAAGATAGAAATACTAATTCGTTACCATTGTTCCCAAAAATAAAGACCCTTGCATGCTCTAAGTATTTATCCACTATACTGACAGCAGTTATATTTTCGCTTATCTTGGGCACACCAGGTACAAGACAACATATCCCTCTAATTATCATCTTAATCCTGACACCTGCCTTACTAGCAGTATACAGCAAGTCGATCATCTCATTATCTTGCAGGCTATTCATCTTCAGCGTAATATAGGCCTTCTTCCCAGCCTTGGCATTCGTTATCTCAGTCTGAATGAGCTCTTTGATCTTTTCTTTTAGATTGAAAGCTCCTACAGCTAGCTGCTTAAATTCTCGAGAAGGTCGCACCTTAGTTTCCAAAAAAGAAAACACCATTCTGACTTCTTCATTGATCTTTTTGTCATAAGTAAACAAACCAAAATCAGTATATAACTTAGCAGTTCCTTCATGAAAATTACCAGTACTCAAGTAAGAGTAATATTCTTCTACACCATCAACTATTTTTCTTACCATAGCTAGCTTAGAGTGCACCTTTAGCCCTGGCATGCTATAGATGACCTTGACACCTTTAGCTTCTAACTTCTCAGCCCACCTAAGGTTTGCTGCTTCATCAAATCTGGCTTTGATTTCTATAAATGCTGTAACGCTTATTCCGTTCTTCACTGCCTTAATAATGGCATCCATTATCTTAGAATTCTTGGCAACTCTATATTGGACGATCTTAATATGAGTTGTGTGAGGATCAGATGCAGCCTCTTCAAAGAACTTGATAACAGAACTATATGAATGGTATGGAAAATACAGCAAATGATCCCTCTTCTTAATCTCACCAAAGTAGTCAGTAGAATTAGAAAGTGTAGAATAGCTCAATGGGGGAATTCCTATATCTTTTAGATGCCCCTTTCCAAAAGATGGAAATTTTGCAAAATCAAAATTATTGTGGTATCGCCCTTCAGGTAACAAGTCCATGTCTTGAATATCAAAAACCATCTGGAGATAATTCAAAAAATGATTAGGCATAGTCCTATCATAGACCAATCTGGAGGTTGGCCCCTTATCTCTTTTCTTTAAACTTTTTTTTATTTTTTCAACTAGATCTCCTTGATATTCATCACCTATGTATAATTCAGCATCTCTTGTGAGTTTGATTGAATAACTATCTACAATTTTAAAACCAGGGAAAATATTAGGAATAATTTTTCTAACTAAATCATCCAGCATGATTATACTAACATTCTTTTTTGAAGGCAGTTCTATAAATCGTTTTTTAGTAAAGGATGGAATTTTTACAATAGCGTAATACTTCCCTTTATCCTTTTCGTCATTACTTCTCATATAAACGCCTAAGTACAATGCACCATTCTGCAAGAATGGTTTCACCATATTTCCCTTCAGAAGTATAGGCTGAATATCAGGTATCAGATTGTCGTAGAAGTAATTATCGATAAATTTTGATTGGGCATCATTGAGTTCCTTTATTCTTAGAAGAGAAATACCTTCCCTTTTAAGTGAGGGAACTATATCTTCCTCAAAAATTTTACTGAACTCCAGTTGTTGCTTTGTTACTATCTTCAGTATTTGAGCCACTATTTTCCTTGGCTCAAACTCTACTTTCTTGAGAGTCTTTTTACCTGCATTTATAAGATTCTTATGATTAGAAACTCTTACTCTGTAGAACTCACCTAGATTGGATGAGTATATTGCAAGAAACTTCAACTTCTCAAATAGAGGAACATTTTTGTCTTTCGCTTCCTGTAAGACTCTATAATTAAAGGATAACCAACTAATGTCTCTGTGAATGTATGGATTAGGGTTTTTCAATAAAACTGCTGTAAGGAACTGGTTATTGTTAATTTCGTATTTCAGTGCATTATAGGACTATTTACAATAAAAGAAATCAGAAATGAGACAAAAAATTGCTGCAGGAAACTGGAAAATGAATCTCGACAGCCAAAAGGCTAGAGAACTAGTAACAGAACTATCAAATACTATGACGCCATCAGGTGTAGAGGTCATTTTGGCTTGTCCCGCCTTGTACCTAGATATGGCAAATACTTTAGCTAGTAAAAATCGAAAGGTTCATATTGCCGCCCAAAACGTACATGACAAAGATAATGGCGCTTATACAGGAGAGATCTCACATGAAATGCTCACTAGTATTGGGATTAAATATGCCTTAGTTGGTCATTCGGAGAGAAGAGAATACTTTGGTGAAAAGCCATCATTCTTGAGAGATAAAGTGAGTACCCTAGTTAACAATGGGTTTACTACTATTTTCTGTTGTGGAGAACCACTGAAGGTTAGAAAAAGCAAAAAACACAAATCTTTTGTTGCTAAGCAACTGAAGGATAGCTTGTTCCACCTAAAAGAAGACCAGCTTAAAAGTATAATAGTTGCTTATGAGCCTATATGGGCAATCGGGACTGGAGTCACAGCTTCTCCTGCACAAGCTCAAGAGATGCACAAGTTCATAAGATCAGAAATAAGGAAAAAATACTCTTCACAGACTGCCAAGAATCTTTCCATCCTTTATGGTGGTAGTGTAAAACCAGCAAATGCAAGCCAACTTTTTTCTAAAGCCGACGTAGATGGTGGACTAGTAGGAGGGGCCTCTCTAAATGCTGAAAGCTTTAAGAAAATTATCAATTCCTTCTAGGGAAAATCTTTGCTACAGTGTTATATCTATAGTCAAAAATCCAATTAAGTTTTCTTTTGACATATATGAAATGAGCCAGACGGCCAAAAATTCCTAGTGGTAGGATATATTCTACTCTATCATGCATGAGCACACCGTCCTCCACTTCCTGAAAGGTATGAGTATGCCTCCATAGTTTATACGGCCCTTTGAGCTGCATATCTACAAAGGAACTGTGGTCGGTCACATTAAGTATCTCTGTTTTCCAGTATAAAGGAATATTTAAGATTGGCCTGACCTTGTATTCTAATAGTTGACCTTCATACATTTCTGGTATTGGCTTCTCCGTTACGATGTTGAAACCCATGTCATCTGGAGTTAACTCTTGTAAGTTCTCAGGCGAAGAAAAAAATCTCCATGCTTTTTCTATAGTGGTATCGATTAGTTGTTCTCTTTCTAGTATATAAGGTGTCATATAGTTAATGAACAGACTAGTAGTCACGAAGTTTATTCAAAAAAGAATAAAAAAAACCAGTGAGCTATCTATATGTGTAATTCACTGGTAATCATTTTTTTATGACTAACTCCCCTCGGTCAATAACTTATATATCGAATGATTTTTCTATATGACGTAGGGGTGACATATCAAAAACATGTCTTATATACAAAGGGTGTTATAAAAAATAGGTTGTCTTTAAAGTAAGGCGCCTATTTTTTTTTAGAACCATATAAATTTAGATCGCTCACCACACCTTGCTTGGCCTACACCTCCTATTCCCCAGTTAAATTCGAATACGATTCCTGCAAAAATAGGGTTAGTTGATGCTGCAGGGCCGCCATAATTTACAGGTACTCTGCTAGAGCCCCCTTCATTTGATCTACCAGATGCATTGACCACATCCTGGAAACCATATTCTAACCTAAAGCCAAGAATACCACTAAATCGACCATCAGGAGGACCTAGAATGTAAGTACCAAAACCTAGGACAGCTGCAAAGTTCTTAGTCTCGTAACTATCTTTGAGATTAGGGGTAGAGGGGTCTTGATTATCTTTTACGTTATTTATCAAACTAAGCTTAGGTCCCAGCTCTATATATCCTTTGTGCTTGGCATTTCTAAAAAGCATGTATATGTCAGTAGATGTGATCGTAATTTCATCGTCACGTTTAGTGCCACCGTTTTCTAAATCTACTTCTTGGAATTTACCTCTATGTGTTCCTCTCATAAAGTCGAAAGAAACCCCAGTATAATTAAAGTTAATACCGATTTTAGCGCCATACTTAGTACCACTTGCCAGGGTATAATCCCATTGTTGATGATTTTCCATTACTGGATCTGAATTGTTTAGCGTAGTAGCATTAGCATTATACAAGGCTGTAAAACCTGTTTGTATCTTCAGTCCTGCATCTAACCAAAAGTCTAGTTTCTGTGCTACTACTGAGTTTATGCTTAAAAAGAAGGTAAGGGCTATAATTAATATCTTTTTCATCTGTATCAAATTATGTATTACTAATAGTTAATTCAATTTAAGCTAGGCCAGTCCGAATAGCCGCCTTTCATGTTATAGACATCTTTGAAACCTGCTTCTGTCATAATTTTTGCTGCTTTTGCTGACCTTCCACCGCTTCTACAATAGACAACATATGAGCTATTCTTGTCTAAGCTTTCCAATCTATTTTTAAAGTCACTAGCCCTAAAGTCCATTTCTATTGCATTAGCAATTTTTCCTTCTGCAATTTCAGCAGGTGTTCTTACATCTAGAAACTTACTCTTATTTGTTACAAGTTTTATTTTGGCATCAGTAGTGCTGATGTCCTTGTAACTAATTTTGGACATTGAAGAGTTTTGTGACTGCTGATTGCCACAAGAAAAGAAGAAAGTAACAACAATAATTAGTGAAACAAGAGTCCTCATCTAGTCAGAAATTTCAATAAAAGTGAAAGGTCAGAAAAATATCTTTAAATCCACTTATATATTACAAATAATTGTCATATAAATTGAGTTGAATGGTTATTTGTGGTAGATTTGTATTACCCATGTCCAAGAGTGCAAAATGTTTTACTAAACGTTAAAATTTAATAAAATCACCAACCTTTTGGCACTAAAATTCGTCTACATATATACACAGCAAATTACACCTATATCTATGAACAAATTATTTTCCTTTTTAACAAAATTCTTTAAAAAGTCCTCAAGCAAAATCTCCCCAGTTGCTAAGTTTCAGAGGAATGATGAAGAGTACGAAGGTTGGTTAGGCATCTAGTCTAATTTCATACCTCCTACTACACTGAATAAAAAACAAATGACTTTCAGACGAAAGAATAATAGAGCCATGTCTTATGACAAGGCTTTTTTTATAGGTGTAGCCTAGATTTCTTTTCGAGCAATTCTTCTATAGTTTCCACTCTTTCTTCATCTGGCACACAACAGTCTACCGGGCATACCGCGGCACATTGTGGTTCTTCATGGAAGCCTTGGCATTCTGTACATTTATCTGGAGAAATATAATAGACATCATCATCTACAGGAGGTTGTGGAGCAGCAGCATCTACGACTGCGCCTGTCTCTAGGGTATAGTTGCCAGTAAGAGTAGTCCCATCTGCTATGGCCCATTCTACACCGCCTTCGTATATCGCATTATTTGGACATTCAGGCTCACATGCACCACAATTGATACATTCATCAGTTATTTTAATAGCCATACTAGATTCAAGTTTTTATTTAGGTACTCGGACGCTGTATATTATCGATAACAACACATAGATAATAACTCCTACAGGCATTGCTAATTTATAGTTCACAAAAGTAAGGCACACAAAGGTTATAAGACTAATAAGAATGAAAATATTGAAGTTGATATTAGATCCTATTTGCTTAAAAGAAAACATCTTTAATTTACTTAGGTTTAGCATCATTAACATGAGAGGTATACTGACATAGATAGAAGGATTCTCTATAAGAGCATTTGTCACCTCACTATCAAATCTTACTCCTATAAATAACCCCGCTAAAAAGAAAGTACTAGCTGGTGTAGGAAGCCCTGTGAAATATACAGTAGAAGGCCTGAGATTAAATAGCGCCAATCTCAAAGCACTACCAATGAGTATGAAAAACGAAGGTATATACATGACCCAATGATCAATAGGTGTCACAAGTGTATATAAGAATGCGGGAGCCACACCGAAACTGACAAGATCAGCAAGAGAATCTAATTCTTTACCAAATTGACTTTGCACTTTCAGAATCCTGGCTATTACACCATCTATTACATCAAAAAACATCCCCGTAAGCAAAAGCAAGGTGCTGATATGTAGATCAGCAACTAATATTGCAGCAAACCCACAGCAAAGGTTCATCGTAGTAAATAAAGAGGGTATTTTCCTTTTAAAACTCAATCAAATTTGGATTTTGATAATTAAAGTTAAAAATAGCTCTATTATGAAACTATATTTTTAAATTTTCTTTTCTTGATTTGTGAAGATTCCTGACTAATTCTTCAATAATCTAGCAATTAACCATAATCTGACTCAAAAGTTAAACATGAAATTTACCCTTCTTAAACTAGTAACTGCGCTTTTAGTTTTTTTGATCATCAATTCCTGCGCTAGGAATCCTGTAACAGGAAAAAAAGAACTCTCTCTCATGTCTTCTGCTCAGGAGCAAGCTGCAGGAGATCAGGCTGACCCTAGTATCATTCAGGCTTATGGCCTATATCCAGATCAGAGGTTGCAAGATTTTATTAACGAAAAGGGTAAGGCTATGGGAAAAATATCCCACAGACCTGATATCAATTATCAATTCAGACTACTAGATAGTCCAGTTGTAAATGCCTTTGCAGTTCCTGGTGGCTATGTCTACTTTACTAGGGGAATTATGGCACACTTTAATAACGAAGCTGAATTTGCGGGAGTTCTAGGTCATGAAATAGGGCATATTACAGCCAGACATTCAGCCAAGCAACAAACTCAGCAGATGTTAGGCCAAGTGCTCTTTATGGGTGGGGTAATTGCAAGTGAGAAATTTAGAAGTGTAGCACAACAAGCTAGCCAAGGGCTAGGTCTGATGTTTCTTAAGTTCGGTAGAGATCATGAAAGTCAGTCAGATGAGCTTGGGGTAGAGTACTCTACAAAAATAGGATATGACTCTCATGAAATGGCTGATTTCTTTCAAACTCTGAATAGATTATCCTCTAAATCTGGACAAAGTATACCTGACTTCTTATCTACTCACCCTAATCCTGTCAATAGATATGCAAAAGTGCATGAGATGTCTGATGCTATGCAAAAGCAATTAGGACTCAGACGCCTCAAAGTAAATCGAAATGAATTTCTGAATCTTATAGACGGATTAACTTATGGCGAAGATCCAAAGCAAGGCTATGTAGATAATAATATTTTCTATCATCCAGAACTACTTTTTCAGTTTCCGGTACCTAGAAACTGGCAACTACAGAATAGCCCTACTCAAGTCATGATGGGCCCCGAAGATGGTAATGCCTTAATGATATTTACGCTAAGTCCTGAGAAAAACTTACAGTCAGCCGCACAATCCATAATACAACAATTCAAGTTAACTGAGCTAGAATCTCAAAGAACTACGGTCAATGGATTTTCAGCCTTAGCTATGGTCTGTGATCAACAAGCACAACAAGATCAGTCTGGACAGCAAGTAGCTGGCCCAAGAATATTAACCTATCTGATCCAAAAAGAAAATTTTATCTATGTTTTCCATGGCGTAAGTGAGCAGAATAATTTCAATAATTATACTGGAACATTTAAGAGAACCATGACAAATTTTGATAAGCTAACTGACAGAAGTAAGATCAATGTAGAAGCAACTAAAATCAAAATAGCTACTGTCAAAAGAACGACTGACCTAAAAGCCGCATTATTAGCTTTAGGTTCTTCTAATAGGGATCTGGAAGAATTATCTATCGTAAATGGTATGCAGCTGACTGATCAAGTAGAAGGTGGCCAACTCATTAAGACTTTCAGCAAACAACATAATTCTGGAACAAATTAACCTATGTCATGCTCTACTTCAAGAATGGCTGCGCTGATATCTGCATGTGAAGTATGGAAAGTTACTTTTCCATTCTCTAGAATAATAAGCTGAGGAGATTCATGCGGAACTGAAAAGGCAGAAGCTACCCTGTTAGAGATTTCTCGATAAGCTATTAGATCTAAAAAGTAGAATTGGACATTTTCAATTGACTTCATTGTCTTTATATCATTTTCAAATCTGTTTAAAACTAGCTTACTTATCCCACATCTGGTGCTGTGCTTGAAAAGAACAACTTTATGTTCTTCTGAAGCCAGCATTATGGCTTCTAACTGCAATTTATCTGTAAGAGGTATCCACTTCATTGACTTCATTTTTAGAGTATTTTCTGATTAGCAAAGGACTTCTTTTCTCTTAGATTCGTTAGTAGAATGTATAAGACTGTGAAGTAAACACAATTTTTCAAAGTAAAACTCAAAGATTATGCTGGAAAATCGTTCGTATTATAATATTTAATATCTTTATGCTTCTAAAAATCAGCACTTTAAAATAAATTATAATGATTCTTCGACATCTTTTATATGCATTTGTTTTCATTGGTCTGACATCCACTGTTACTGTTGCTCAAGAACATTCTATTGCTCGTGAATGGAATGAAGAATTACTTCACGCAATAAGAAATGATTTCGCAAGACCTACAGTTCATGCTAGAAACCTGTGGCACTCTAGTGTCATGATGTATGATATATGGGCCATTATCACAGATGAAGTTGCTGATACCTATTTTCTTGGAAAAGATGTCCGTGGATTTTTCTGTCCTATTGACGAATTGCCTGTATATACACAAGGGAAAGAAGAAGCAATAAGAACTGCAATCAGTTATGCCATGTATCGTTTTCTTAATCATAGATTTCAGAATGCGCCGCCTGGCAGAATAGCCACCATAATTTCAGCTATAAATCAAAAAATGCTGGAACTTGGGTATAGTACGAGCTACACCTCACAAGATTATTCTAATGGTAACCCTGCTGCACTTGGCAATTATGTCGCTGATCAGATAATACAGTTCGGACTTCAAGATGGTTCTAATGAACTAGGTTTATATGGAAACACTTCATACAGGCCTGTTAATAATTCTTTAGAATTATTTATTCCTGAAGATTTTGTTCCTATGAATGATCCCAATAGGTGGCAGCCTCTGACCTTAGATACTTTCACAGATCAGTCTGGTAATGTACAGTCATTTAATACGCCACCTTTTCTTAGTCCAGAATGGGGGGCTGTAACTCCTTTTGCACTTAAGGATTCAGATAATACAGTTTATACTCGACGAAATTTTGACTACAATGTATTTCATGACCCAGGTGCACCACCATATGTCAATCTCAATGAGAAAGATGAAATGAGTGAAGAATTTCTTTGGGGTTTCTTGCTAGTTTCTATTTGGAGCAGTCACCTAGATCCAGCAGATGGTGTGATGATAGATATCTCTCCTAATAGCCAAGGAAACAACCCTAATCTCCCAAGCTACATTGCAGAATACAGGAATTTCTATAATCTAATAGAAGGTGGAGATAATAGCCCCGGACATGCTATTAATCCGCATACAAACCAGCCCTATGATATCAACATGGTTTATAGAGGAGATTATACAAGGGTACTTGCTGAATTTTGGGCGGACGGTCCAGACTCAGAGACACCACCTGGACATTGGTTTACTTTGCTAAACTACGTGAGTGATCATCCTGAGTTTGAGAGAAAATATAGAGGTATACAACCAGTAGAAGATCCTCTAGAATGGGATGTGAAATCCTATTTTATTATGGGAGGAGCCATGCATGACTGTGCTATTTCTGCATGGGGTATCAAGGGATGGTATGATTACCTAAGACCAGTATCAGCTATAAGGGCTATGGCAAATAGAGGGCAGTCCACAATAGAGAGTCTACCCAACTACCATCCAGCTGGCGTCCCACTTATTTCAGGGTTTTCTGAAATTGTGACTGCAGGAGATACAATTGCTGGAGATATGGGTGAAAACATCGGAAAGATAAAATTATTCACTTGGAAGGGTCCTGGCTACATAGAAGACCCAAAAACTGATATTGCAGAAGTAGGATGGATCTTAGCTGAGGAATGGTTTCCATATCAGAGACCTACTTTTGTCACACCACCATTTGCAGGTTATATTTCTGGTCATTCTACTTACTCGAGAGCAGCTGCGGAAGTACTTACCGACATGACAGGTGATGCTTATTTCCCTGGTGGGTTAGGAGAGTTTGTAGCTGAGAAAAATGAATTCCTTGTTTTTGAAGAAGGACCTTCTGAAGATGTTGTCTTACAATGGGCAACTTATAGAGATGCCTCAGACCAAACAAGCCTTTCCAGAATTTGGGGAGGTATACATCCACCAGCAGATGACATTCCAGGAAGAAAAATAGGAATCAAGATAGCTGAAGATGTCATGACACTTTCTGAATCTATTTTCTTTGTAGATGCAGACGGTGACGGCTTTTATAATTACGAAGACTGCGATGATAATAATGAAATGATTAATCCTTCCATTCCTGAAACCTGCGACGGCATAGATAACAACTGTGCTGGGGGCATAGACGAGGGCTTACAATTGTTCAGATATTTCCTTGATAATGATGGAGATGGCTATGGTAATCAAGCCGTTCCTGTGGATACTTGCAGAAGCATGCCTATAACAGGATATGTAGAGAATGACCTAGACTGTAATGATAATGATCCAACAATAAATCCTGATGCCTTTGAAATATGCGATGGGATAGATAATAACTGCTCTGGGGGTATAGATGAAGATTTAACGCTATATACCTACTATAGGGACGTGGACGGGGATGGTTTTGGTGATCTCAATTTTCCGGTAGATACCTGCAGAGAGATGCCTATAGCAGGCTATGTAATAGATAATAATGATTGTAATGACGCTGATGGCATTATCAATCCTGATATCCCAGAAACTTGTGATGGCATAGATAATGATTGTAATGGAAGAGCGGATGATGGCTTACCTGTTACGAGATACTACAGAGACTTTGATAATGATGGTTTTGGCTTAGAAGATGATTTCATAGATACGTGTTTGACCGTAAGTCCTCTAGGATTTGTAGATAACCCTATGGACTGTAACGACAATGATCCTGATATCAATCCTTCTATAATTGAAATCGCTGATAACAACATAGACGAAGATTGTACTGGAGTAGATCTTTATGAAATATCTAAAGTTTTTCCAAACCCGTTTCGTAACAGCTTGAGTTTACATTATAATTCCTCTGAACCTATAAGACTGAGAATGTACGATTTCAGAGGTAGATTAGCTATGAATGAAGTTAGAATATTGGAGGCTAATAATTACTCTTTGGATGTATCTCAGTTGGCAGAAGGATTCTATTTTCTGCAACTTGTTAATGATCAGTACGAAGAGTTGTACATCGAGAAAGTACTGAAACTATAGTTTAACTGGTGACCAATATTATTTCTGATGATAAGTTAAACATTGCAAGCTAACGACAAGAAAAAAATCCTCTTTATAATTAATCCTATCTCTGGGTCAAATCAAAAAGAGGATCTACCCCAGCTTATCAAGGACAATCTTGATCACAATAAATTCTCCTTTGAGCTCATCAAAACAGAATATAGAGGTCATGCTACTGAACTTTCTAAGCAGGCAGTCGCAGATAAATTAGATTACGTTATTGCTTGCGGAGGTGATGGCACTGTAAATGAAGTTGCCGAACCACTAGTTCATACAGACATAGCTATGGGTATTATACCCAATGGATCAGGAAACGGCTTCGCTATGCATATAGGAATGGGTCGCAACTCCAAAAAAGCAATTCATATTCTAAATGAGGCGAAACAACATACCATAGACACCTGTCTTGTAAATGATAATTTCTTTATTAATCTAGCAGGTGTCGGCTTTGATGCGCAAATAGCCTACGAAATCGATAATGGTAGCAAAAGAGGTTTTCAACTATATTTTAGCACTATCACTAGAGAAATTCTAAAATTCAAGGCTCAACCTTTTACAATTAAGTCTGACAAACAGTTAGACCAAGGGAAGTATACTATCATAGCTGTAGCTAATGCAGCTATGTATGGTTACAATTTTACAATAGCTCCAAAAGCAGAACTTTCAGATGGGCTTTTGGATATAGTATTGATCAAAGAAGCTGGACTTATTAAAACTCTAGCTAGCTCCTGGCGTATGCTCAATAGTTCTTTACACAAAAGTAGTCTGGTAGAAATCATCAAGTCAAAAAAAGTCACTATTACTACAGAACATCCCAGTTACTATCATATAGATGGTGAGAGTCGAAAATTTGAGTCAGAACTTCACTTTGAGGTTGTACCTGCCTCACTTAATATGCTTTTCCCCAAAAGTTCGCAGCTAGTCTCGTAGAGCAATTCTAATTGTGCTCAGTTTTCCTTTACGTCTTTTGTGATTATATTGCATTTACTTTGAAAACTGATTTTCGAATGAATAAACTACTCTCTCTCACTCTGATTTTACTGGTACTGAGTGCCTGTGAAGATCTACAAACATCAACAGTACAAAAGTCTACCTTCCAAGATAGTTCTACCATCAAACTCTTTGAAAATATTCCATCTTCTGTATCTGGATTAACTTTTTCTAATACCATTACTGAAAACATAGAGCTTAATGCTGTTCTTTTTGATGGTATGATGCACGGATCTGGTGTAGGTATTCTAGACGCAAATAGCGATGGACTCCCTGACATATACATGGGGTCTAACATGCAAGGCGATAAGCTATTTCTCAATAAAGGTAATTTCAAATTCGAAGACAGCACACTAAAAGCTGGAATTACACCAACAAATTGGTCAACAGGTATAGCTATTGTGGACATCAATAATGACGGTCATGATGATATATATGTCTGCAAATATCTCTACGATCAACAGGATCGTCGAGCAAATATGTTCTATCTTAATAACGGAGATGGAACCTTTACGGAAAGTGCAAAACAAATAGGGATTAATGACAATGGCTATTCTATCATGGCTAACTTCTTTGACTATGATAGAGATGGAGATTTAGACCTTTATATTGCTAATCAACCCCCAAATTCTCTCAAAGCGAAAAAGAACTTAAAAGGTAAAGTCGACTACCAATACACAGATAAGCTCTATAGAAATGATAATGGAAAATTTGTAAATGTTACTGAGCAAGCTGGTATTAAAAATTATTGCTACAGTCTTTCGGCAACCACCTTAGATTATAATCAAGATGGATGGCCTGATATCTATGTAGCCGTAGACTACGATGAACCTGATATGTTTTTTAAGAACAATGGTAATGGAACGTTTACTGATATCTCTAAAACCTCACTAAAGCACATGAGCAATTTCAGTATGGGGGTGGATATAGCAGATATCAATAATGATGGTCATCTGGACATTTATGTCGCAGACATGGTTGCCGAAGATAATCTTAGGCAAAAAACAAATATGAGTGGAATGAATCCAGAGAGATTTTTTCAGCTTGTGAATGCTGGATACCACTACCAATATATGTTCAATGCTCTGCAACTGAATAATGGAGATGGTTCATTTAGTGAAGTCGCACAATTATCCGGTGTATCTAATACCGACTGGAGTTGGAGCCCTCTATTCATGGATATTGATAAGGATGGATATAAAGATCTTACAGTCACAAATGGACTCATAAAGGATATTAGGAATAAAGATTTTGAGATATGGAGAAGAGAATTTTATCAGAACAAACTAGAAGAAGCCTCTAAATCTGCCAACAAAAGAATTACTATCAGTCCTTTAGAAATAGGAGACAAAGCACCTAGTCAAAAGATTAGTAACTATGTGTATCAGAACCAAGGAGATCTAGGTTTTAAGAAAGTTTCTGAGGAATGGGGCTTATCCAAAAAAACTTGGTCAAATGGCTCAGCCTATGCAGATTTCGATAATGACGGTGATCTAGATCTTGTGATCAATAATTGCAACATGGAAGCAGACCTCTACAAAAATACTGCAAGTGATAAAGGGCTCAACAATTATTTATGTCTAAAATTAGACGGCCCAGCTTTGAATAAATCTGGTATAGGAGCGAGAATAGAAATTGAATATGACGATCAGATACAGGTTTATGAATGTTCGCCCTATAGAGGGTATATGTCTTCCTCTCAGAGAATAGCACATTTTGGCTTAGGGACCGCAACCACCATAAATGAAATAAGAGTTATCTGGCCGGATAATAAAATGAATAAAATAACTGGACAAAAGGCAAATAAATCTATCACAGTTTCATATGCGAAAGCCAATGAAAAATATACTAGAAAAGGACTTCAAGACAGACAAGTCTTTAAGTCGCACAGAGAAATGGCACTAGTCCATAAAGAAAATATTTACGACGACTATAAGAAAGAAATTCTACTGCCCTATAAAACTTCTACACTAGGGCCGGTGGTATGTAAAGGAGATGTGAATGACGATGGATTAGAAGATGTATTTTATGGAAGTTCTACTGGTAGTAGTTCTACCATCATGCAAAATATGGGTAATGGCAAATTTAAAACTATAGTCAATCCAAGCCTTGCAAAGGATGCGATTCACGAAGATGGTGGCGCACTTTTTTTTGATGCAGATGGGGATGGAGATCAGGATCTCTACGTCAGCAGTGGGGGCAATGAATTTCCCATAGGCTCCATGAATTATCAAGATAGGCTATACCTCAATAATGGTAAAGGCCTATTCACAAGATCTGGATCATTACCTTCATTGGTCACAAGTAATTCTGTGGTCACTAGTTTAGATTATGATCAGGATGGAGATTTAGATTTATATGTAGGAGGAAGACAGGTGCCCGGGAAGTATGGACTGCCCACTGATAGCTATATCTTAAAAAATGATAAGGGGAAATTTACCGACGTGACCTTAGCTCTCGCGCCAATGCTAAAAGAGGTGGGAATGGTGACTGCCGCGCAGGTAGCAGATCTGAATGGAGACGGTCAGAAAGAATTATTAATTGCTGGTGAGTGGATGCCTTTAAAAGTCATTACCATAGCAAGTAAAATGATAGATATCTCGTCTCAGTATGGACTCTCTGATACAAAAGGCTGGTGGAATACCTTAGCTCTAGGAGATGTAGATAATGATGGAGATACAGATATAGTCGCAGGAAACCTTGGTTATAATATTAAGTATAAAGCATCAAAGGAAGAACCGTTTAAAGTATATGTTGATGACTTTGATCAAAATGGTACGCATGATGTCTACCTAGGCTATTATCAGAATGGTCAGTGTTTCCCAGTGAGAGGACGACAATGCTCTTCTGAGCAACTGCCTTTTGTGAAGGAGAAGTTTGGGACGTATCAGGAATTTGGTCTAGCTACTATAGACCAAGTTCTACAAGACCATATATCTGAAAAAACAGTTGTCCAAGAAGCTCAAACTTTTGCCACTACCGTCTTCCTAAATGAGGGAGGCACCTTCAGAGGAATAGCTCTGCCTAACGAAACTCAAATTTCACCTGTCTATGGGATAGCCTTAGATGATTTCGATAAGGATGGCAATCTCGATATTTTCTTAGCTGGTAATATGTACAATAGGGAAGTGGAGACTACAAGAAGTGATGCAGGAAAAGGTTGTCTTGTGAGTTATCGGGATGGCAAATTTAATGTCAAGAGGTCTGCGGAATTAGGCATCTCAGCAGACAAGGATGTAAGAGGAGTAAGCACAGTCAAAAGTGGAACCATGAATCTACTAGTTGTCGCTAACAATAATGCTCCTGCCCAAGTGTATAGCTACTAACTATCTTCTTGGAATGAGAGTTTTAGGATAGACAACTATGCCTTCATTGCCATCCTTTGCTACAGAAACTATCCCAAATAGATAATTATCAATGACGATATTTTCAAGAGTAGCATTATCAGTCAAGCCTACCCACTTAGAGTATTCCCACTGTGGAGAAGTCGTCTCTCTCCAATAGATTTTATATCCGGCCAGTCTAGGATCATCAGAAGATTCCCATTGTAGCTTGGTAGAAGGTTGCACTGCACCACCTATCATGACTGTAGAGGGTGGAGTAGGAGACCAAGCAAGCCCAGCCAGCACTATGGCATTGACAGCAGTAAGCTTTCTAGCATAATCAAAATTTACACCTTCCAGTACATCGCCATACTGAATGCCATTCTCAGTTCTTATATCTTGATGTTGTCTATTATAATTCTCATGCGTCTCCATTATTCTTACACCAGGAATGCCTACATCATTGAAGGGTCGGTGATGTCCACCTCTTCCAAATCTATCTAACCTATATATCATCTTAGCCTTTACATCAGAAAAATATGTGCTGGTCATTCTATCCACGTATCTGGCTAATTGTCGGGATGGACCATCCACTTCTCCTCCATAAAAACGGCTCCATATCAATTGTTGTTCGTTTGGCTCAGGAGGTGTGGGCTCAGAAAAAACCCTAAAAGAAGAGTTGTCCACGACACCATCTATACCTGAGATATTGCCTATCATATCATTGTTAAGTATGCCCATTACCTCCCATCCCTCAGCAAGTATATCTTTAGCGAGAAGTTTTCCTCCGTATAAGCCTTGCTCCTCGCCAGACAAGCCGAGAAAAACGATGCTACATTCGAAATCATATTTACTGAGAACTCTTGCAGCCTCCAGTACACCAGCCATGCCCGATGCATTATCATTAGCGCCTGGACTATCTGAAGTTCCATCTAGAGGATCACTTACCCTAGAATCAATATCTCCTGACATCAGTATGTATCTATTAGGGTAGGTTTTCCCCCGCTTAATAGCTATCACATTGACTATCCATGTATCTTCTGGTATTCTACGAGACTCTCCAGCTTTGACTAAGCCTTTGTGAAATTTCACATCTAAACAGCCATTACAAGCCTCAGAGATGTATTCAAATTCTTGCTTTATCCAACGACGAGCCGCTCCTATTCCTCTGGTTTCAGAAGTCGTATCAGACAAGGTATGCCTAGTTCCAAATCCCGCAAGCTTAGTTATATCCTTCTCTATTCTTTCTTCTGACACCTCATCGATGATATCATACATTCTATAATCAATCGAAGGAGGAATCTGCCCATAACAAGCCATGCTGAAAAAGAAACTTATAACAATGAGACACTTCATAATCGTACAATATGTAAATGGTTAAGGGAATTTAGGAAATTTATCCCAGTCAGGATCTCTCTTTTCGAGGAAGGCATTTCTACCTTCTTCTGCTTCATCTGTCATATATCCTAGACGAGTGGCTTCTCCTGCAAAAATCTGTTGTCCTACCAGTCCATCATCTATGAGATTAAAAGCAAACTTTAGCATCTTGATAGCCATTGGGCTTTTCCCCAGTATCTCTTGTGCCCACTGATAGGCTGTATCTTCTAGTTCATCATGTGGAATAACAGCATTCACCATCCCCATCTCAAAGGCCTCCTGAGCAGAATAATTCCGACCTAAAAAGAAAATCTCCCTCGCTCGCTTTTGTCCGACTTGTCTAGCAAGGTAAGCAGAACCATAGCCAGCATCATAGCTAGCTACATCAGCATCTGTTTGCTTGAAAATAGCATGCTCTTTACTTGCTAGTGTCAGATCACAGACCACGTGCAAGCTATGTCCTCCGCCCACTGCCCAGCCCGGTACTACAGCAATAACTGCCTTATTCATAAATCGTATCTGACGCTGAACCTCTAGAATATTCAACCTAGAAATGCCATCAGTTCCTTTATAACCCGTCTTGGCTCTGACTCGCTGATCCCCGCCTGAACAAAAAGCATAGATGCCATCCTTGGGAGAAGGTCCTTCCCCAGAAAGTAATACGACTCCTATACTTCTATCTTCCCGTGCATCATGAAAGGCCTCCAGCAGCTCCGATACTGTCTGTGGTCTGAAAGCATTTCTTACCTCTGGTCTATTGAAGGCGATACGAGCCACACCATGACACTTCTTGTAAGTAATGTCTTCATATGCTTTAGATGTTTTCCATTCTATCATTTATAGCTTTTATCTGATTTCTATATTAGGCCAGTGGCTTTTTCTAAATAATGATACTCTATCCCAAACTCCTTTTTTAGTGCTGCAATCTGGGCTAGTATCTGTTGTTTTGCTTTAGGCTTGTCTATTCTGACAGCTGTAATAAGCAAATTCTTTGGGGTATGTTCAGTAGATATAAACTCCATCACTTTTGTCTTGTACCCATGATACTCTAAGATAAGCGCTCTTATAGTATCAGTGATGAGTTCAGCCTGCCGCTCTTTCAATATGCCATACTGAGTAACAGCTTGCATAGTCTCTTCTGCATGCATCTGTTTTCTTATCTGCTTATGACAACAAGGAGAGCAAACTATTAGTTGTGCCTTAGCTGCAAGCCCAGCCGCTATAGCATCATCTGTTGCTGTATCGCAAGCATGTAAGGCTATCAAGACCCGGCAAGCACTTGCATCTATATCCGATATATAGCCTGACTGAAAACTTAATCTTTCAAAACCAAGTTCCTGAGCAAGTCTGTTACCATTAGCCACAAGTGCTTCTCTAAGTTCTATCCCTACAACCTTAACTTGATGTCCCAATGATTCAGTGAGATAGTCATAGAGTGCAAAAGTAAGATAGCCTTTACCACTACCCATGTCCATTATAGTGTAAGGACTAGTTAATTGTGCCGCTCTAATATCAGCTGCCAGTAATTCTACATACTTATTTATTTGCTTGTACTTTTTTTGTTTTGCAGATTTTATAATTCCATTTTCATTGGATATCCCCAATAAATTAAGGAAAGGACGACCCTTAGCTACTATTCTTTGTTTTCGCTTATCATTAGTTTTGCTACTTGCCCTTTTAATAATCGCTTGCGTGGTATCGATTTTTTTCGACTTAGGATTATACTGAGATATAGTATCAGTTCCTATTATAGTTATGTTTCTAAATCTGCCAGAAAGTTCTTCCTTGATTATATCACAAGCCTCTTCCAGATCGTAGTTTTTTGTAACATCTTTATTTGGGTAGCTGTAGACAAATTGAAGTTTCAATACCTTTTTGACAACAACGAGTTTAGCCTTTATTTTTTGATAAGGAACCTCAGTTGCTAGTGGACCAGATATGGTTATTTTAACCAAGGAGCTATCAGTGTAACTCTTTCTAATAATAGCTAGTAGATGATCCAGAGTCGCTGCGGTCATTTGACATTAGTTTGGAGAGGGTCTATCGGTCTACAAATGATAACCGAGTTACTGCTATGTATGAGCTCTACTGCCGCGTGCACATTAACATGATGCTTGTCCAATTCCTTTAGTAATCCAGATTTCTGCAAGCTATCTCTAACATTGCCTACCGCTCCACACATGTGCAGTTCTATTCCTTTCTTCTTAAGATCTTCATCCAGTTCTTGGAGCATATGCATGGCTGTACTGTCTATATCACTGATCTGAGTACCGTCTAGTATAACATACTTAACTTGCTCAAAATGGCTGGCTATTTTTTCATAGACAGAGTCTTTGAAATAAGCAGAATTTCCAAAAAACAACTGGTTCTCAAATCTCAAGATTACAGTATTAGGCAATTCCTCTGCTTGATCAAAACGAGACAAGTTTTTATAATACCGCGTTCCTGAAATGTTCCCCAGTTCTGCCATCGTAGGGTTAGCACTTTTATAAAGAACTAGTAGGATAGAGAGTATCACCCCGCATATTACACCAGGCTCAATACCTAAAATTAAGGTGGCAATGAAAGTAACAGCCATCATGTAGAAGTCATTCCTGTTTGTCTCCCAAAGGTATCTCGCTTCCTTGTAGTCAAAGAGGCTGAGCACAGCTAATAAAATGATTGCGGCCAGAATGGTTTTGGGTAGATAATAGAATAGAGAGGTTAGAAATAACAAAGTGATGGCTATCATTATCGCTGTGATAACACTTACTAGTTGAGTTCTACTGTTACTATTACTGTTTATAGCAGACCTAGAAAAGCTCCCTGAAGTAGGAAGAGCCTGAAAAAAAGAACCACTTATTTTCGCTAAGCCTAGAGCAATTAGCTCCTTGTCTGCATTGACAGAATGATCTTTGTGTTTTGCTTCTAAAGCTTTAGCTATTCCTATACTTTCTACTATCCCGATCAGCGTAACAGTCAGCACTGTAGGATATAGCACCTTCAGAGTAGCAAGGGAAAAATCTGGAACTATAAAAGCAGGAAGGCCTTTAGGAATATTTCTTACAAGCTCTACTCCTTTACTTTCTAAATTAAAAAAATAGCTTACGAGTATTCCTACCACAACAACGATAAGAGGTCCCGGTATCTTTTTGCTTATTTTTTTTAATATAATCAAACTAGCTAAGGCACTCAGGCATATGAATGTTGTAATCCAATGTATACTTCCTAAGGATCCACATGCCGACAGCAAATTTGTTACAGTATCTGGGCAATTAGTCATTTGTAGACCTAGAGCATCCTTAAGCTGAGAAATAACTATAATAATAGCTGCAGCTGAAGTAAAGCCAGCGGTAACAGGATGTGAAAGAAAATTGGCCAAAAAGCCCATTCTAAAGAAGCCTAATAACAGCTGAAAAACACCAATAAGCAAACCAGCCGTAATGACGTAGGAAATATAAAGTTCAGAGCCTGGCTCTGCTAGATTACTCACACCTGCTAGAATAAGTAGTGCACTTACTGCAACCGGACCCACCGAGAGTTTTGTAGAAGTAGCAAACAATGCATAGACAACAAGAGGGAGGAGCGAAGCATACAAACCATATATAGGTGGCATACCTGCCAGTAAGGCATAAGCCATGCTTTGAGGAATAAGAACTGTCCCTATTGTAAGGCCTGCAAATAAGTCCGCACGAAATGCCTTACCATTATAGCCAGAAAAAGAATCTAAAAGAGGAATGTATTTATTGATACCTAGTATTTTAATTATCCTGAAGTATGATCAGAAACAATCAGCCACTTACCATCTATTTTGTTCCATAACAAATTGAAATGACCACTGGGACTATCATTATCTCTATGAAGCGTATATTTTCCAATCATATAAGCTACATCAGAAGAGAGTACTCTGAGTTCTATAACCTCAAAATTCAATTTACCCATTGCTGCTGTATCTGGATAGCTTTTTTTGTAATTAGCCAATGTATTAGACCATCCCCGTGTTACACCTTTTTTACCGATGAATGAAAGTGCTTCACTATTCCAGTAACCATTCATAAACTCATCAATATCTCCTCGGTTCCAGGCCTTTTGCTGTTCTGTTAATACAGATTTAATGATCCTTGCTTCCACTACCTCATCAAATTTTATAGATTTAGATGTAGAACAAGCTGATAAACAGCAAATTACAGATAAGATAAAGTAAATATTAGCTCTCAACTTTATTGATTAGTCTATTTTTAGGTGAGTAGTGTATATATGACTACTTTGGTTATCCCAAAGATACCAAAGAGCTAGCTGTAAATTCAGTTATGTCGTGAAAACTATCATGAGTTCGTTAGTAGTTTGTATCTACCATTAGTGAATCATTTAATTGTTAAATTTATAGAGCCTAGATAGTCGTTCATGAGATTTTACAGTCAACTTTTTCTTGCATTTATCGCAATTGTAATCCTAAGTCCTAAAACTTATGCTTCTCATTTAGTAGGTGGAGATGGCACTTATTCTTTCGTTCGTTTCAATCCGGACTCAACTCAAGTGACTTTTAACTTTGTTTTCACGCTGTATAAAGATTCAAACTTTGGAGCTCCATTGAATCCTAGGGAGGAGTTCGGAATTTTCAGGCAGATGCCCGATGGTTCTTGGGAGCATGTTGATACCAGAGATTTTGACCGAGTAGGAGGAGTACAAGAAATTCCAGCTATAGATGAACCATGCAGAACTGAACCGCCTTCAGATATTGTTGGCGTGCAGAGAGCAAGCTATCAGGAACAAATCACCTTAGATGTCATTGATACTGATTATATGGTGGTCTACTTGCGTTGCTGTAGAAATGATGGGATCACTAATATGGTGGGTGATGAAGCTGGAGCTGTTATAGATCTTATCATTACGCCACTTGCACAAAGAACAGGAAACAATAGTCCTACTTTTAATTTTTTTCCACCCATTTTTATTTGTGCGGGTTTTGATTTGGATGTAGATCTGAGCTGTACAGATGAAGAAGGAGATGAGATTATTTACAGATTCTGTACACCTATCACAGAGGGTGGACCAGATTTTGGAGGTGGTTGCTCAAGTCCTGAACCTCCACCACGTGGCTGCCCACCACCTTATGATGAAGTACTATATAATCCAGGTTATACAGAGACAGCCCCTATGGCTGGTAATCCAATAGTAAATATCAATCCTGTCACGGGCCTAATAACTGGGGTACCTGAGGCAACAGGCCTATATGTAGTAGGTGTCTGTGTAGAGGAATATCGTGACGGAGAACTCTTATCAGTGATGAGAAGAGATTTCCAGTTTAATGCCCTTACTTGTATTAAAGAAATATCCGCCAGTCTAGAAGCAGATGAAGTAATTATAGATAATTCTACTGGTATCAGTCGTCCTACCAGCATACTGAAAGCTTGTGGCGATAGCCTGGTACAGTTCAAAGGGCTAGATCTCAATACCACCATAGTAGATTATACATGGCAGATAACAGATCCCAATGATGAACTGATAATAGATACCTCTGGATTTTTGGTGAGAACCTTAGAAGTATACTTTCCTGAGCTAGGTGAATATAGCGGTATCCTAATAGTTAGAGACTTTGAAGGATGTATAGATACAGCCTTTTTATCTGTGCTTCGTTTGCCTGATATGGAAACAGCCTTTGATTATGAGGTTTTGGATTCTTGTTATCTAGGACCTGTCCAATTTACTGATCTTTCCACTGCAGAACAATCTGAAATTATAAAGTGGGACTGGAATTTTTCTAATGAAAGTACTTCTACCGAAAAAGACCCCTTGGTAAACTTTGATTCTAGAGGAGATAAAGTAGTTACATTAATTTCAGAGGATTTGAATTCTTGTATAGACACAGCAATTTACGAGGTGAAGTATTTCCCTCCTCATGATAGATTGCTTACGAGTAGCCCTGATGTACCACTCTGCTACGGTGATTCCATATTCTTTGACCAAAGATGGATAAAAACTGCTGGAGATTATTCTGATACTTTACAATATATAGAAACGAATTGTGACTCTGTAGAACGCTTTCTGAGCCTGTCAGTGACAGAGCCTCCATTCGAAGACAATCGTATTGATACTGTTCTATGCCCGGGACAAGTGATAGAATTCTTTGGTGAAACTTATTCTGAAAATGGGGTATATATGCATACCACTTTCACGCGGGCTAATCAATGCGACAGCATATATCACTTTCTTGAATTAGAGTACGAAGTGTTACCTCAGATCACTTTTTCTGAAGATTTCATCTATGTACCGGCTAATAAAGATTTCAGTCTACCTATACGAATAATCGGTGATTATCAGAATACAGTCTGGGTACCATCAGAAGGCCTTAGTTGTACTGATTGTCCCTTTCCTACTCTAAATTTTGATGAGGACAATACCTATACTATAGATCTAGAAACAGATGATGGTTGTCATATACGTGACTCGATTTCTATTGAGTTCAAAGTTGTACCAGATGGTTATTATGTCCCTACCATTATAAACCAGAATACTCTTAATGGAGATGATGGATACTTATTTCTGCAGACTTTGGAAATAGCATCAGAAGATGTAAGCTATAGTCTCAAGGTCTACGACAGGTGGGGAGGACTAATGCATGATGGTAAAAATCTAACTATCAATGATCGCAACGAAGGCTTTTCAGCACGATTGGCTGAGCCAGGTTCTTATGTATATGTGATGGAAATAGAAGAGTTCTTTGAAACAAAATCTCTTGTCGGTACGATTACCGTCATTGATTAATTACTGAAAGAAAGAAGCGAGCTATTGAAGAAGATTAGACAAGTCCTTGCACCCTTAATGCTATTGATATTTTTCATGGCAAATTCAGAAGGTATTACTGCACGGCATATAGTAGGTGGAGATGTTTCATATCAATTTGTAAATTTCTCCCAAAACAATACTAAGGTAACCTTCCGCGTCATTTTTAATATGTACAGAGATAGATTTGCAACAGGGGTTCCCTATGATCCAGGGGCTGAGTTTGGCATTTATCAGAAACAGAATGATGGTAGTTGGGCTTATTATGATATGGCCATAGCCGACCCGCAGAACATAGACACCATTGCATATGTCGACGATCCATGTCTAGAAGAAAGATCAGATGTAGGTGTAGAATCTGCTTTTTATGAAATCTTGGTCACTCTGGATATCATAGACAGAGACTATATGATAGCCTATCAGCGTTGCTGTAGAAACACCTCCTCTAATAATATACAGAATGATATAGTAGGAACTGTTTTCGATATTATTATCACTCCAGAAGCTCAGCGGACGGGTAACAACAGTGCTACCTTTACAGAGTATCCACCTATCTTCATTTGTGTCAATTATCCTCTTTCTGTAGATGTCTCCGCAGTTGATGCAGAAGGTGATGAACTTAGCTATTCCTTTTGTGCGCCTTTCCAGTCAGGAGGGGCTATGTTTACTAGTCCGGACCCCTGTCAGGCCATAGAACCTGCAGTAGACGGTTGCCTACCACCTTTCCAAACTGTAGATTTTATACCACCTTTTTCACCTGCCAACCCTATGGGAGGTAATCCAGCTGTATCTATAAATAATCAAACTGGAATACTGGGAGGAGTGCCCGAGCTAGTAGGACAATATGTGGTGGGAGTCTGTGTAGAAGAAAGACGAAATGGCGTTTTGCTGAGTAGAATCAGAAGAGATTTTCAGTTCAATGTGGTTCCCTGTGAAAAGACTATTGCCGCTAGTTTATTTGCTGATTCAGAAGTTAGCGATGGCGATGTTATTGAATTATTGAAATCTTGTGGTGATAGTATAGTGGAATTTGAGAGTAGCGGAGTAGGAGCAACAGCCACAAATTTCGAATGGAATATAACGCATCCTGATGGTTCAGTCTTTTATGAGGAAGAGGGTTCACAATTAGATAATTTTAGTCTGACCTTTAATGATATAGGAGAGTACTTTGGCTACCTAGTTGTAAATGATGGATCAGATTGTCAAGATACAGCCTTTTTTAGAATAGGCCGATTTCCAGGTGTGGTATCAGCCTTCTCAGCTGAAGTAGATAGTTGCTTTGAAGCACCAATACAATTCATAGACCAATCTGTGGCAGAAGAGGCTCAGATAGTTAGCTGGGAATGGGACGTGAATGGAGAATTTATGACCACAGATCAGAATTTTACTTATGATTTCCCCACCGTTGGAGAAAAGAGCATAAGCCTTATCACCATTGATGATAATAATTGTTCTGATACCTTGACGACGAGTATTATGTATGACCCTCCACATCCACCAAAAGATGCAGTTGTGATAGACACCACACTTTGTATCGGAGACTCTATTTTCTTTGATGAAAAATGGATAAGCACTGCAGGTGTCTATGGTGATGTCTTACAATATGTCTCTACAGGCTGCGATTCTGTAGGTAGAGCTCTTACTTTGGAGTATTATCCCTTACCAGATATTGCTCCAGTTAAGGATACTATGATCTGCACAGGAGAACAGGTAACATTTTTTGACGTAGAATATACCGAGAGTGGTTCTTTCTTGCATTCCATTTCGTCAGTCGAGAGTGGTTGTGACAGCATTATCTATGAGCTTTCTTTAGAGGTGCAAGAGGATCCTCAGATTTCCTTGGAGTCAAATGTAGTTGTCGCTGGAAATAGGAATTACAGTATTCCTATAACTATTAGTGGAAACTATGACAGAGTAGAATGGTCTCCAGCTATAGGTCTGAGTTGTACAGATTGTCCTAATCCCATCCTCAACTCCAATACTGACACAACCTATAAGGTAAATGTATATACTTCAGCAGATTGCATTTCCTCTGCACAGGTAGCGGTAGATTTTGTTGTCGTGCCAGAGAGCTATTTTTTTCCTACCAATTTGAGTAGCGACTTTGGTGCAGGAGAAGAGACTAATCTTTATCTGCAGACTTTAGATGAAGCACTGGAATCAGTCACCTATGATCTACAAGTGATGGATAGATGGGGTTCGCTGCATTTTGATGGTAAGCAATTACCTATCAATGATGCTGCTAGTGGATGGTCATCAAGAGACGTCCTTCCTGGTGTATATGTTTATCGTTTCGTGATACGAGAATATTTCGATACTCTATATGAAGTAGGAACCATTACTGTTATAAAATAAAACACATCATTCTTAGTCTGTATTTTTAGCTTTGTATCATAAGCGGAGTTTACAGTGGATGAAGTAGTTCTCAATTTTAATAAATCTAGTATTACCTTAATAAATGTCACTTTGGCATTTATAATGTTTGGTATTGCGCTAGACTTATCACTTGAGAAATTCCGCTTAGTTCTAGAGGAACCCAAGAAAGTCATTGCTGGCCTCATCTCTCAGCTTTTGCTTCTGCCACTCTTTACTTATGTGCTCATTGTAATTTTCCAGCCTCAGGCCTCTATTGCCCTTGGGATGATACTCGTAGCGTCTTGCCCAGGTGGTAACATTTCTAACTTTATCAGTTCACTAGCTAGGGGCAATGTTGCCTTGTCTATTACATTGACTTCTATTACCTCCATTCTATCTATACTTTTCACGCCTCTCAATTTCAATTTCTATGGCAAGCTATATGAGCCCGCCAGACAGATACTTATACTAATAAGTTTAGACTGGCTAGAAGTAATGCAGACGATAGGTATGATAATCATAATACCCATTATTATAGGTCTGACAGTAAAAAACAGATTTCCGTTCTTTGCTGAAAAAGTCTCCAAACCCTTAGAAAGAATCTCTATGTTTCTTTTCTTACTGATCGTAGTAGGGGCATTATATACGAATCTTAATTACTTTATACAATGTGTAGCAGCTGTCTTTATTTTGGTTCTGTTACATAATGGAGGAGCGCTGGCAATAGGATACTGGATGGGGAGACTTGTGGGTGGGACCTTTGAGGATAGGAAATCATTAGCTATAGAAACAGGTATCCAGAATTCAGGTTTGGGCTTATTGATTATATTCAGTTACTTTAATGGTCTAGGTGGTATGGCTATCATTACCGCATGGTGGGGAATATGGCATATAGTGTCTGGATTTAGTTTAGCATATATATGGAAGAGAAGATAAAGGAATATATATACTTATATGTTAAGTATCTAACGAGAATCTGTATTACATTTTTTTACAGAGGTGTGGAGCAAGTAGGTAAAGAGAATGTACCTAGCGAGGGTCCTTTTATCTATGCTGTAAATCATCAGAATGCCTTTTTAGATGCTGTATTAGTAGGAGCTCTTTCTCCTGTTCCTACCTACTTTATGACGAGATCAGATGTTTTCAAGCCACCCTTTGGATGGATCTTAAGTGCGCTGAAGATGATGCCCATATATAGAATAAGAGATGGATACAAAACGCTAAATAAGAACAATGCCATCTTCGAAACCTGCAAAGAATTACTGGAAAAGAAGCAAGCCATACTTATATTTCCAGAAGGTAATCACGGACTAGAATATTATCTGAGACCTCTCACTAAAGGCATTTCTAGAATAGCACTACAGTCACAAGCAGAGATGGAATTTCCTATCAAAATTGTTCCAGTGGGACTAAATTATTTCAACCACTTTCACGCTGGTCATAAGTTTATAATCAACTATGGCACACCTATCGAAGTAAGTGATTTTCTATCCACTTATACTGCACACAGTCATAAGGGACTCTTACAACTGACGCGTAAAATCTTTCCAGAAATGCAAGAGACTCTGATCATACCTGCAGAATCTGATACTTACTTTTCAGAAAAAGGTGTTTTCCAACGTAAAAATGAATCGAGAAGCTTTAATGAACTTAGAAAGTTACGATATGATTCTTCTTCAGTCGCTCCTGAAAAAAAATATCCACTCTTAGCATACTTAGGTGAGCTATTTGGCATATTCAACTTACCACCCATCTTACTCACTAAATATATACTGCACAAAAAAGTAAGTCAGAAAATTTTTCATGTATCTATAAAATTCGCTTCACTCTTAATAGTGTTTCCTATCTGGTTTTTGTTGAGTTTCTTAGTCGTTACTCTAATCTACAGATGGGAAACTGCTTTAATATTTCTGAGTATACAAGTTATAACCTTGCTGATAAGAAGAGAGCTTGTGAGATACAATCATTAAATTGCAGTTGGAAATATGTCCTTGCCATACATTCTCAAGCATGAGTAAAGAAAAGAAAAAGAAAAAAGATCCTGAAGTAATCGCAGAAAAGGAGAAAGCAAAAATGAAAAAGTTTGACCCTAGGGGAATCCAGACTTTATTCAGAACGCTGATGAGAAATCATTATAACCTTCTGAAAATGGTAGATAACAAAGCCAGCATTATTCTGACAGTAAACTCGATTATAATCTCACTAATGATGGGAGTTATATATATGGCACCAGAAGATAGTCAGGGAGTGCTAGAGACCGGTTCTAAAGTATTACTGAATTGTGGTATGGCGTCTATGGTTTTTGCACTTATTGCAATGGCCCCTCACAAGTACATAGGTCTTAAAATGAATGGTACTTCCTATAAAGGCAGCTTGTATGCTTCAAATTTTTCAAAAATGAGCCTGTCAGAATTCCAAAATGAAATGCAAAGGATAATTTCAACTGGTGAAACGGTATACAAGGAAATGATCGATGATTTGTATTACTTAGGTAAAACAATTGCTTTCAAACAGAAGATGATTCTAGTGTCTGTTATCTTCTTTTTCATTGGACTCATTATAGCAATTATTCATACTTTGTCACATGGGATAATGATAGAAAAACTATTTTTTCAAAACTAGATTTCTCTATCATTATATGAAATTTGAAGATTACCGCATCCACCCAAAAATAAAAAAAGGCTTAGAATTACTTGGCTTTAAGAGACCCACAGATATACAATTCAAATCCATTCCTAATATTCTAAAAGGGGAAGATCTTTTGGCCGTCGCGCAGACCGGGACTGGAAAGACTGCAGCTTTTGCTATCCCTGTAATAGATAGAGTATACAAAGGAAAGTTAGATGAACGCAGGAAGACAGGAACCAAATGCATTATCCTAGCGCCCACACATGAACTGGCAGAACAAATCTCTAGAGTCTTCAATGCTATAGGAAAATACACCACTGTAAAGACTCTCGCAATTATAGGTGGAGTAGATCAAGCACCACAGATAGCTCAGCTAGAAAAAGGAGTGGACATCATTACCGCCACGCCTGGTCGGATGTTTGACCTTATCAGCCAAGGCTATCTCAAAACACATCAAATAGAATTACTGGTGCTGGATGAAGCTGACCACATGCTAGATCTCGGTTTTATCAAAGATATCAAAGACCTAATCAGAAAATTACCTAAGCGTCGTCAGACCCTCTTTTTCTCGGCTACCATCAATGATAAGATCAAAAAAATCGCCTACTCCATAGTCAATCAAAATGCAATACGTATACAACTTTCACCTAAAGATCCTGTGGCAAAGAAGATAGATCACTATGTCTTGTTTACAGAAATGGATCATAAGCGTTTTTTCTTAGAACGCGTTATCTCTGAAAACGAAGGCAAGAAAATACTGGCTTTCGTAAGAACCAAAGTACGTGCTGAGAGGGTAGCTAAAGCAATGGGAAGAGTTGACATAGAAGCGCTGACCTTGCATGGAGACAAACTGCAGGAAGAACGTACCCTGATCCTTAATGAATTTAGAGAAGGGAAAACCAATCTTCTCATCACCACTGACCTGACTGCAAGAGGTATAGATATCCCTGACATAACTATCGTGATAAATTATGATCTGCCTACAGAATCTGAAAATTATGTACATCGAGTAGGAAGAACAGGACGGGCAAGTAAGAGGGGATATGCTTATTCCTTTTGTGCTCCTGAGGAAAAGCCTGTTCTCGAAGAAATTCAAAACTATCTGGAAAAAGAGATAATGGTCTTAGAAGTAAATCAGCATGATTATAAGGACACCTTGAACATTGCTAAAGACCGCAGGCAAGATTTAGATGCCCTGCTAAATGAGATAGAAGAGTTCGATAGCAAAAAGAAGAGGAAGAAAAGGAAGAAATGACACATCCATCCAAAATACCAGAGTTAGGAGAATCTATCTTTTCTGTTATGTCCAAGCTGGCCAGAAAACATGAAGCTATTAATTTAGGGCAGGGGTTCCCAGATTATGATTGTAATGAGAAACTGAGGAGCTTAGTAGCCACTGCTCTTAATAAAGGCAAAAATCAATATTGCCCTATGGCTGGGGCGCTTGAGTTACGTGAAACTATTAAGCAAAAGGTCGCTAGAACGTACAAGGTAGATATAGACATAGAAACTGAAATCTGTGTTACAGCTGGAGCTACTCAAGCTTTGTTTACAGCCATTACAGCTTTTGTCCATAAAGGTGATGAAGTCATCATTATAGAGCCGGCTTACGATAGCTATAAACCGACTATATTTTCAGTAGGTGGTATTCCTGTAGTCTATGAAATAAAAAGTCCAGATTACAAGATAGATTGGCATGCCTTTTCTCAGTTGGTTAGTGAGAAAACTAAGATGATTATTATCAATACACCACATAATCCGACAGGAAGTATACTAGCAAGTGCTGATATCATTGCCTTAGAAAAACTAGTTGCAAGAACTAACATCGTAGTCATCAGCGATGAGGTCTATGAGCACTTGATCTATGATGGACATCAGCACGAAAGCGTCTTGAAATATCCTCAACTATATAACCAAAGTATTGCGGTGTATTCATTCGGGAAAACCTTACATGCTACTGGATGGAAAATGGGTTATGCTATCGGACCACCACACCTTATGAAGGAATTTAAAAATATACATCAATGGAATGTCTATTGTGTAAGCTCATTTGTACAGTATGGTATAGCGAATTATCTATCCGACCCTAATGTATATGAAGACCTAGGCTCATTTTTTGAAGCAAAAAGAGACAACTTGCAAATTGCCTTGAGCGGAACTGGCCTAAAACCTCTTTCTTGTTCAGGGACCTATTTTCAATTATTTGATTATAGTGCTATCACTGAAGTGGATGACATGAGTTTTAGTAAGTACATGGTAGAAAAAGTAGGTGTGGCAGTCATTCCGATTTCTCCATTCTGTGGGAAGAGATACAACTCAAAAGTAGTTAGAATGTGTTTTGCAAAAAGTGACAACACTATAGCAGCCGCTGCAGAACGGATAAGTAAAAAGCTAGGCCAAAACCTTCCCACTAACTAATGCTATGTCTATAATAACGAAAATAAAAGCTGCAATAGGCGAGACCAAAGTGCTGGAAGGATCGCAACTAGCGGAAAGCTACTACCACATTTGGAAAATGGATGAGCCACTTAAGGCCAAGGCACTACTGTTACCTACAAGCACCTCAGATGTATCAGCCATTATGCGTCTATGCCATGCTGAGGGCCAAGCTATCATTGTCTTTGGTGGCAGAACCAATCTAGTAGGAGGGACTGAAACAAAAGGCCATGAACTTATAATCTCCATGGAGAAAATGAATAAGATCATAGAGCTAGATGAGGCAAGCCGCACAATGTCAGTCGAGGCAGGAGTTATTCTAGAAAATGTTCATATAGCAGCTCATGATGCACAGCTACTCTTCCCGCTAAACTTTGGTGCTAAAGGCTCTGCTCAGCTAGGAGGAATCATCGCTTCCAATGCAGGAGGCCTCAGAGTCGTGAGATATGGCATGACAAGAAATTTAGTGTTAGGCCTAGAAGTAGTCCTTGCAGATGGCACAGTCTTGTCTTCTATGAAAAAGATTATTAAGGATAATTCCGCCTATGATCTGAAACAACTCTTTATAGGATCAGAAGGGACGTTAGGGATTATTACTCAAGCTGTCCTAAGACTCTCAGAAGCACCCAAGAGCAGGAACAGCGCCTTCATAGGAGTTAATACTTATACAGAAGTCATTGCCTTGCTCAAGCACATGGATGCTGGTCTTGCAGGAACGATGAGTGGCTTTGAACTGATATGGAAAAATACCTATGTTACTATGACTTCAGCTCCTGCTTTAGCTAAGCCCCCTATAGAACAATCTTACAATTATTATGTCTTGGTGGAAAGCCTTGGTAGCAACCAAGCGACAGATAGAGCTGTGATGGAAAACTTGCTAGAAGAAGCCTTAGAAAAAGAACTTATTGCTGATGCGGTACTTGCCGATACTCAAAGTGATCTGGATTGGTTCTGGAAAATAAGAGAAGATGTGCATGTTCTGGTTACTGCTTGCACTTATGACCAGCATTTCGATATCAGTTTGCCTATTCCTCTCATAGGACCTACTATAGCTTCTATGACTGACAGGCTGTGGCAAGTAGAAGGTGTAGAGCAGGTTTTTCCCTTCGGACATGTGGCTGATGGAAATGTACATTTTATTATCGGAAAAGCCAATGAGAGTACTGAACTAAAGGATGAGATAAACGATATCATCTACTCACCACTGACCTCAGTAGGTGGCTCTGTCTCCGCAGAACATGGTATAGGGCTACACAAGAAAAAATACTTAAGCCTTTGTCGCTCAGAAGCCGAAATAGCTCTCATGCAACAACTAAAAAAAACTATGGATCCTCTAGGCATACTCAACCCCGGTAAAGTTCTAGACTCACTGTGACCACGAAGTCTATAGCAATAATAGGTGGAGGGCCAGCAGCTATGTCTTTAGCATGCCATCTGGATACTACAAAATATACCGTAACGATCTATGAAAAGAACAAGGCACTCGGACGAAAATTTCTAGTAGCAGGGAAGGGCGGTTTTAATCTGACTTATCATGAAGATCTGGACTATCTTTTACAACGATATGAACCACCAGCTTTCCTAGCTCCTGCACTCAGATATTTTGATAATAAGGCTTTCAGAAAGTGGTTGGCAGAGCTAGGCATACCTACCTACGTAGGCAGCAGCTCCAGGGTATTTCCCGAAAGAGGTATCAAGCCCATAGAAGTGCTGAATGCGGTGAAGCAACATATGGTTTCTAAGGGAACAACTATTCTCTATGACTCTAAGTGGGTAGGGTGGTCAGATCAAAATCAATTACTTTTCGAAAGTGGGAATAAAGTTATTACAGACTATGTGGTATTTGCCTTAGGAGGAGGGAGTTGGAAGATCACAGGATCTGATGGGAGTTGGCTAAGTGCATTTCGAGATAAGTCGGTTGCAGTCATTCCGTTCTCAGCAAGGAATTGCGCCTTTGGAGTAGAATGGCCGAAGGATTTAAAAACTAAATACGCTGGTCAACCGCTTAAAAATATTTCAATATCCGCTGGAGGCAGGTCTCAAAAAGGAGAATTAGTAATAACTGAGTTTGGTCTAGAAGGCAATGCTATCTATGCTGTCAGTTCCGAAATCCAGAATCAAATAAAAGAAAATAATACTGCCAATATATTCCTGGATCTAAAGCCTTCACTCAGCCTAGCTCAACTACAACAGAAATACGAACGAGGGAATGCTTCCAAAACATCTGACATTCTTAGAGAAAGCATAAAATTGGATAATACTCAATTGGCCTTGCTGAAAGCTCAGCTAACCAAAGATGAATTCTTAAATAAAAAACACTTACTATACTCCATTAAGAATCTTAGTCTTAAAGTCTATAGCCCAGCCCCATTAGATGAGGCCATATCCAGTATGGGTGGGATAGATCTAGCAGCTATAAACGAAGATTTCAAAATCAAGAACTTAGTAGAAACATACTGCATCGGAGAAATGCTCAATTGGAATGCACCGACTGGAGGTTACTTGCTCCAAGGCTGCTTTTCAATGGGTGCATACCTTGCTAAGTATTTTAATGAATGTTCTATCTCTTCCTGACAAAAAGCTATCTTAGGATTATCCATTATATAAATTCTAAAGAACAATCATGAAAGGTTTAGCAGCAATTCTATTCTCCTTATTATCATTAATCATCTCCTCTAAAGCGTAGAACATAGAGTACACTTATGATTATTCAAAAATAGTTTTATCCTCAGAAGCTGATATATCGGAAAGTGAATGTGTCTCTATCATTCATAAAGTTCGTTTTTTAGATGACTTTCAGTTTAGGTATGAAGCTGGATTGTTCGAAGCAGAGGATGAAGAATTCGCAATGAAAGCTTCTGATTTTTCAAGAATCTACAAGACACAAAAAATCAAACCTCGCAACCTCATTCTTTCAAAGTTCTTATCAGAAGAACATCCTGAAATCGAGTTCCTAGGCATCTATGACAAGTGGAATGAAATAAAGCACCTAGGCTATATGGGCTGCTATATCCCTATCAAAATAAGGAATAGAGAACCAGTTGTCAGGAATGCAGAAACTCGAAAAGTAAATGTAAGTGATGCTGACATGCCTCATGAGCCAGGCAAGTGCTACGCTAGATGTCTTATTCAAGATCAATACGAAGATATATATGAAACTATCAGTGACCAAGAAGAATCGACCAAGCTAGAACTTATCGATGCCGTCTACGAAGAAAAAGTAATCAATGGCTACAAGATCGTAGCTGGAGAATCAGATTGCGATCAGAAGATTATAGATAGTCTAAAAACCAAAGTGAAAATATCTGATGCTGAAACAAGATTAGAGATAAAGGAGGCAATATATGAAATATGGGAAGATGAAATTGAGATTGCACCAGCTTCGACTAAATGGATCAAGAAGAAAACCGATAAAAACTGCCTGTCTCCTGATCCTAATGATTGTCTAGTCTGGTGTCTATCAGAAACACCAGCAGAATATAAAATAGTAGAAATTCTAGAAAGAGTAGGATGTGAAGATGGCTGGGAGGACAGAGGAGGTGACTGTGCTAGAGAGTATGAACAAGTTGCTGAGTACACATACACTTTAGATAGTCTCGCAATACTGGAATTGAGCAAGCTCTGCCCTAATCTCAAAATAGAACCTGAAGTGATTATTGGAACATCTGTTTTAGAACTACAGAGCTCTAAGCTGGTTACTATTCCCGCTACTTACAAAACTGCCCATAATCGTTCTTTAGTAAAAGCTGGAGGATTTACAGAATGGCGCGAAGTTGTTTGCGAAGCTGATAGAACCCCGCAGCTTATTTCAAATATTAAACAAGCACTAGCTTTAATGGGCTATCACATTGATGTGAATGAAAATGACTTCGATAGCAGTTTGAATGCAAGCTTGATAAAATTCCAAAAAGATAGAAGTCTGCCTGTTGGGCAACTTGATTATGAAACACTAGAGGCATTAGGAGTGAAGTGAGGACATCAAAATGATAATCTCTGGTAGGGTAGAAAAAAAGCGTCCCCGCATCGACGAAAATGCGAGGACAATGCCTTATTCAAAGAGTAGCCCGTACGGGATTCGAACCCGTGCTACCAGGATGAAAACCTGGCGTCCTAACCCCTAGACGAACGGGCCAATATTTTAGTTAAGATCGCTTTACTACTAAAGCGGCACAAATATATAAAAATTGGTATTTGTTGTAAATGTTTTGCAAAATCTGTTCCTATTTAATTGATAATCACTTTTCTACTCAAGATATTACTGCAATATCCCTCAATTCTTAATAAATAAGCGCCAGGAGCAAAGCTAGAAATGTCTATAACTCTGTGATTATCAGTGACATAAACTTTCCGGCCCAATACATCAAATAACTCTATAGATTTCAAGTGTTCTATATCAGTATCAATATGGAGAACATCATCTGCAGGATTTGGATATATCTCGACAGAGGTAGGCGCTATAGGACCCAAATCTGGCTCTTTCCTTTGCATACTTGTATTGAGAATTCTGAGCGCACCATTCTTAAGTTCCACTTCTTCCTCTTTTTCATAGTAATCTGGATGTTCAAATCTGACCTTAAATCTACCTGATTCAGCTATACCAGTTTTGTACTGACCTGTTGCAAGAGATGTTGCCCTATTGGGTTGATCTGCTACTATGGTAATTTTGACACCATTGATGACTTGACAATTCTTGTCATCTAAAACTAGACCTTCTAGATGACAGGCACTGACATAGTTAGGTTGTAGCACATAAAGGCCTGTGGCTTTATCATTAGCCAGGATCAAGCCTGAAGGCAGATAAGGATAGGCACCCCAGCAGCCTTCAAAATTTCCATGAGGACCTTTCCATGTGTCATAAGCACCCACTTTTACTATATTGTCTGGATGAGAAACATCAGTTATAACAATGCCATCACTATACCAGGAAGTAATCAGAAAACCGTCTTTGTAATGTGTATTGTGAGGAACAACCTTTTTATTCTTGGTCTCAGAAGGTTGAAATTTATCTAATCTCTTAATATTTGAGTAATCTGAAAGGTCATAAGAGTCTACAAAGGCATTAGCTCTTTCATCTGTGGTAAACACATATTTTCCATCATGAGAAACCCAAGCATTGTGAGTAGCCTCGAAAGAAGTTGTTGTCTCTCCGAGATGTTTGATATCAGTTTTATCTGAGACATCATATAGCACAAGTGATCCTTTTCTAATCTCAGAACTGTACATAACATTTTCCTGAACCATTAGGTCATGTGCATATTCCATTTCGCTACCCCCATGTATCCCTACAAGCTTGGGATTCCACTTATCTTCATTTAGATCAAAGATTATTGCCTTATTGGCATTTTTTGGATTACAGCCAGCTAAATACATAAACCCATTCTCATCTATATAAAGGTTATGACAAGTTCGTAAGAGTTCATTATTTATTTCTGGAGCTATGAATTGAAATTTAATATCAGGAATACTGCTCATATCTATTATTAGCAGTCCATCATTTCCATCTCCAGTCGTAACATAGATATGGTCTTCCCATGATTTGATATCTCGCCAGATAGAACTAGAACCCTGTATTAATTTGATAAGTTGAGGATCGGAAGGAATACTGAGATCATAAATTCTAACATTCTTTACAGTGCCGACAATAGCATATTCGATACCATCTTCAGAAACGTAGCCCCAGATATCATTCCCTTCTTCAGAATAATTTACATTAGCTATCCACTCAAGATTGAAATCTTCTTGTCCATAGCTTAGATGTACATTGAAGATTATATATAGGATAAATAGTTGTCTCATTAAGTATGTTCTATTTCATGTAAGCTATTGCATAAGAATGAACTAATCAAATCACATTACGCTTTTATATGGACATATGTCTCCACAAACAAAAAGAGGCTGAACTCGTACCCTTGAGCCAGCCTCATACTAATTGTAATTTTTCAACAAGATGCTTATTTAATAAGCACTTTCGTTGTGATTTTTTCTCCACTCTCCCTTAATATACTCAGTATATAAGCACCTTCCGCATAGGCTGAAATGTCAATATTGTTGACCAGCTTAGAAGAATATATTCTTTGGCCTAGTTCATTAATCAAGGCGACACTGATTACATCTGTAATTTCTGTCTCTATATGAAGTATTGACTCAGCAGGATTAGGGTAGACCTTTACTTTGGTACTTTCTTCAATGTCAGTAAGATTAGATGGTTCTCCTTCTTCTATAACTCTAAACACGTCCAGACCACATTCTAACAAATTACCACCTGGCACATCTGAGGCAGAGAAGATGATCCTGACAGGAGTAGTCAGATCTAAAGATGGATAATCACTCAATTTTATCTGTAGCTTGTCTGTCCAGTCTACCGTATTCTCAGTGATCACTATTACTTCTTCCGTTACGAGACTCTCATCAGTAACCCATATTTTCAGAGAATCATTAGGATCATCATTGCCTCCATCATTGTAGAAGTAGGTTCTGAACTGTATAACAGGATCATCATATATGGTAAGATCCATTTCAGGTGAAACAAGATTAGTCGCTCCTCCATCCACATCATCTTCACGAGCTTCACCTCCACCATTGCCAGTCACATAAGCCAGTACACCTATATCACCTTCCACATCTGCACCAATATTAGATGTTACACCTAAGAATTCGGTTCTGACTGGAACACCACGTTCCCATATTCCTGCTGTAGCATCACCTGTGACTAACCAGCCCTGATCTAGGACAAAATCATCCATATATCCTGGTTCCATAACTAAGACCAGGTCTTCACTTCCCGCTGGCTCGTACGTTTGTACCAGATGCTTATAGCCCCAGGCTGCTGCTATTATGTCATGAGATTCTGGATTGACATTAATCGTAAACCTTCCAGTACCATCAGCTTCTAATTCTAAGTTTCTATCAGCAGTGGTTATAGAGACTACACCATTGGGAATGATTGCATTTGTACCTGCCTCTACCATCAGCCCACTTATAAGAAAAGGTGGTTTTGTCATTTGTACATCTAGTATAGTGAGTTCTCCATTCTCTAAGATGGCCTCTGCCGTAACTTCATTATAAACTGGATGTGTAAATGTCACCTGATATGTTCCCGCTGTCGCCAACCCTGTCTTATAAGCACCAGTAGCATTAGTCATACCTCCATTCAGCTCATCAGCAAGAATGCTCACCTCTACACCATTTATTTCAGCGCCTGTTGCGGCATCCGTTACTACTCCTTCTAGATAGCATGCTCTTACATAATTAGGCTGCAGAACATACAGACCTGTCGCTCTATCATTAGCTAGAATAAGTCCAGAAGGCAGATAGGGGAAAGCTCCCCAGCAACCTACAAAACCCGTATCCTCACCAGGCCATGAATCAAAAGACCCCACTTTGATCAGGTTATCTGGTCGAGCAGCATCTGTTATAACAACTCCATCTGAGTACCATGAAGTAATCAGGTACTCATTCAT
>CALLAE010000005.1 GCA_938002665.1 uncultured Saprospiraceae bacterium
AGTTTCCACGAAGAACCCAATACCCAGATTCTATATGATCACCTAGGTATTCCTGCGCTAAGTGTTATAAGCTCAGAAGGTAAGTACAATCAGCTACTCAATTACCTCCTCAGCAATGTCGTAATAGTAGAAAATGAAAAAATCCTTTCCAGTGATTTTCCCAATGAGGATGTCATCTACGTTTCTAAGACTGGGGATTCCAATAGATCAAAGCATATTATAGCGGGAGGATCCATAGGGCTTTTTGATGGAAAAAGAATAGGTAGAAAGCAATCAGTCATTAAGCTTAAAGAAAAGATTAAAGAACTAGATAAGCAAATAACAGAACTTGAGAACATTATAGCAGAAGATAACGAGCGATTATTACAAGCTAGTACAACTGCTATCGAGGCTTCCCTTATTGAAAAAAATACTCGCAAGAATCAGGTAGAGATTTCAAAGGCACAAATCATTACAAAAGTGAATGCTGCTAAAACTTCACTTGCCCAACTAGATTCCAAAATCCTAGAATATAGAAACATTACTGAGTCTAATGCGCAAAAAGTCATTTCTTTCAAATCAAACCTCCAAACTTTATTAGCTACAATCGAGAACAAAAAAGAATTGATCTCGAGTCAGTCTGGTCAGATAGAGGAAATTGCAAGAGACTTTGGTGAGACCAGCAGTCACTATAATGCTTCGCAGCTCGCTTGGGTACAACATCAAAATGATATCAATACCTTATCTAAAGATGTCAGCTATTATCAGAATCAAACGGAAGAGTTACAAACAAGAATAAATAATTCTTCTCAGGAACTGAATGATCTAGAAGCCAAATCTTCTCAAAATATTGAAAAACTTGAGACTATTAAGGGTGACTTGATAAACAAGTATAAAACTAGAGATGAGCAGCAAAAAGATCTAGGAGAAGTAGAACAAGCATTCTTCAGTAAGAGATCTGTAATTACAGATAAGGAGGACAGACTGAAAAAGCTCAATAAAGGTATTCAAGAGAGTCAGCTAAATATCAATAATCTGAAAGACGAGCTTACAGGCATCGAATTTGACCTCAGGTCTAGCATGGATAGATTGATGATAGAATTTAATATAGATATTAAAAACATATCCACCGAGGAGGTCCTGGCTGGAATAGAAGATCTGGAAGCTCTGACTGTTTCGTTTGAAAAAATAAAGAAGCGTCTAGATAATTACGGTGAGATAAACCCAATGGCTGTAGAAGCCTATGACGAAATTCTACAGAGGTGGGAGAGTATGGAAGAACAGAAGAACGATATCATAGAGGCAAAATCTTCCTTATTAGAAACCATTAAGGAAATAGACAATGATGCTACAGAGAAATTCTTAGAGGCCTTTTACAAAGCAAGAGATAATTTCAAAGAAGTGTTTAGAAGTTTGTTCTCTTCGGAGGATGACTGTGATCTTGTCTTATTTAATACTGAAGATCCACTTAACTCTGGAATAGAAATTATAGCTAAGCCAAAAGGAAAGAGACCTAAAGTGCTATCGCAGCTTTCTGGGGGAGAGAAAACCTTAACAGCAACTGCTCTATTATTTTCCCTTTATCTCCTAAAGCCTGCTCCATTCTGTATTTTCGATGAGGTAGATGCACCTTTAGATGATTTGAATATTCAAAAATTCTCGAGACTCATAAAGAGGTTCGCTGATGAGTCACAATTCATTATCATTACTCACAACAAGTCTACCATGGCTAACATGGACCTACTCTATGGTGTATACATGCAGGAGCAAGGGGTTTCTGGCATAACACAAGTTGATTTCAGAGAGTATGAGCACTCAGAGGTCTTTCAGACTGTAAATCTGAACTAAAAAAGGAGTCCTAAGTTATTAGAACTCCTATTTGGTTTTAACAGTTGCAGTATAATACTACACTAGACCTATTGCTAATATCATACCAAGGAAGCTGAAGGAGTAATCATAGTCCATTTCTATTCTATACTTTGATTAATATTGCTATCTGATTGATCATAAAAAACTTTTAATGAAGATTACCAGTATAGAATTCGTAGGAAGTTTTGAGAAACTATCTCAGTGTCCCGTTACCAGTCTTCCTGAGTATGCCTTTATAGGCAGGTCGAATGTAGGTAAGTCCTCACTCATCAATATGATATTGGATAGAAAAGAGCTCGCTAGAATTTCATCCACACCAGGCAAAACACAAACTATCAATTACTACTTTATCAATAAAGAATGGTATTTGGTGGATCTTCCAGGATATGGCTATGCAAGAGTCTCAAAGGTGGACAGAAAAAAATGGAAAAAGATGATAGAGACTTATCTGAAAGAGAGAAAAAACCTATACTGCATTTTTTCACTTCTAGATAGCCGACATGAACTACAAGCTAATGATTTAGAATTTATTAATTGGCTAGGGGAGAACTACTTGCCTTATGTAATAGCTTATACTAAGTCTGACAAGGTCAAACCCGATGAACTAGGAAATCATATAGATGCGATAAGAACTTCTTTATTAGAACACTGGGAAGAGCTCCCAAGACAATTTATCACGTCATCAAATGACAGAATAGGTAAAGAAGAGATACTAGATTTTATAAAAGAAATCAATAATAAATAGCGATTTTTACGAGATATGAAGCCGCAGAAGGGCAACTACAAACATATCATCCCAGATTTACAAAATTGGCCTATTACTAAGTTCTCTCAAGATAGAGAGGCTTTCATACAACGCCTTATAGACTACGTCCTTCCTAAAGTTGTTTCTTCTAAATCGCCTGTTTTAGAAATACTCAACAAGACAGTATACCTAGAACAAAAAAGGGTCAGGACTATCCCTTGGAAAGTAGACCCCAGTGATGAAAAAGACTATTGGAATTCTATTGAGAAAGAAGTTGCCGATACCAAAAATGCAGATAATCCTGAAAGAGCTCAAATAAAAATTCTCAGAAGAATAATACATAGATATTCTGAAGAGATCATTGGTCATTTTGTCCCTAAGACTCACCTTTTTGCAAGGAAGTTTCTAACAGGCTTATTTAAGCGACTATACAATAATGGTTGGGGTAGGGGTCACAGACTTTTCTGGGGAAATAGATCTAGCTTATTGAAAAAGATTCATGTAGACGGCCATATAGATGAATTGAGAACCTTGTTTACTCAAGGTACAGTGGTTATAGTACCGACCCATTACAGCAACTTAGATTCTATATTGATTGGATATGGGCTAGATATGAAAGCCAGCGTTCCTGCTTTTTCGTACGGCGCAGGTCTTAACTTATATGATACTGAGATTCTTGCATACTATATGAGCAGACTAGGTGCATATAGGGTTGACCGCCGAAAGAAGAATCCTATATATCTAGAAACTCTAAAGAGTATGGCCAGTCTATCTCTAATAGAAGGACTGAATCATATTTTCTTTCCTGGCGGCACTAGATCTAGGAGCGGGGCAGTTGAGGATAAGCTTAAGTTAGGCCTACTAAACTCAGTTATAGATGCACAAAGACATTGTATTCTTAAAGATATAGATCAAAAAATATTTATAGTACCCTTAGCCCTTGGCTACCACTTTGTCTTAGAAGCACCTTCTCTGATAGATCAACATCTGAAGCAGATAGGAAAAGAGAAATATAACCGTACCAGAAAAAAAACTTCAAAGCTTAAAAGTGTATTCAAATTTCTGAGGAAGCTTAGAAGAAATGATTCTGAAGTGTTTTTGTCTTTTGGGCAACCAATGGACGTTTTGGGAAATTCAGTAGACCAAGAGGGAAACAGTTTCGACTCTAGAGGCAAACCAGTAGATCTTGCCTCATACTTTACTAAGGGCGAGATAAAAAATGTAGACCCCCAAAGAGAATCTATTTACACAAGGATACTTGCAGATAAGATAGTAGAGAGTTTCAAGAAAGAAAATATTATTCTCTCTAGTCACTTAGTTTCATTTGCTGCATTTAGAATAATAGAAAGAGAAAATCCTGAACTTGATATATTTGAAATCCTGAAACTTAAACCAAAGGAAATTGTCATCAGTAAAGAAAAGCTTTATACAGAGATTAAGTGCTTGCAAGAAGTTCTTCTTGAGCAGCGCGAAAACGAAAAGGTAAAATTATCTTCGGCGATCAGATTGAGTCCACAAGACTGTCTAAAAGATGGAATCTTAAATGTGGGGATCTATCATAACAATAGAGTCCTGAAAATGATGAAAAATTCGAAAGTGGGTACAGATGATCTCAAATTACTATATTACTATCACAATAAAATGACACAGTACGAATTGCCAAATTTTGATTAAGTAGGGTAGTTAGTAATAAGTGAGTAGAATCAAATAATATGGCAGTCAACTACATCATATATGACTTAGAGGCAACCTGCTGGTTAGGAAGACCTCCTAAAGGTTATAATGAAATAATAGAGATAGGAGCAGTTAGGATAAATGAATATGGCGAAACCATTGGTACTTTTGAAAGCTTTGTAAAGCCTACAGTAAACCCTATCCTCTCTGGTTTCTGCAAAAAATTGACATCTATTACACAGGCTCAAGTTAACACCGCCAGAACTTTCCCCACTGTTCTTGAAGAGTTCAAGTTATGGTCAGAAATGTATGATGAAGATTTTTATGTCTGCTCATGGGGGCAAAATGATAAGAAATTATTTGCTGATGACTGCAGGCTGCATAAGATGGAAGAAGGATGGCTAGACTATTATATAAACCTAAAAAGTGAGTATGATAATCTCAAAGGAGAGAGTATAAAAGGCAATTTAAAGAAAATAGTAATTAAGGAAGGTTTTGAATTTACAGGCATTCCTCATAGAGCTATTTCTGATGCTGAAAATCTTGCTAAGATATTTCTCAAATACTTTGACGAATGGACCTTTAACTAATTTGGCCTAAACCAAAAAAAATGGGACGAGCTAGATACTCATCCCATTCTTATATTTATTAAATTTTCTTTCTAGAATCCCATTCCGCCACCCATAGCACCCATCTGCTGTTGGAATTCTTCGAAGGTCATCTTTTTATATCCATTTGAATCTATTTCGAAGACTGAAGCATCCAGCTCTTTAGAAATTTCAGTAGTAGTATACGTCATAGACATTTTACCCATATCCATCACAAATTCCATTGGAAAACCTTCTATATCGAAAGCCTGCAGTCCTTGTATCATTTTGTTTGTTGCCTTTAGCTCTTCTGATACATACATCTCAAAACTCATAGGTATCTCATCATTTCCTTTGATTGTAGCTTTATGGCACTTATAGCCCATTATCTCTTTTGTATCACTTTTATCATACACAACCTCCATACCTTCCATTGCTTCCATCTGCTCAGCTTCTGATGCTTTTCTTTCTTCTTTAGAACTCTCTACCATCATCTTTTGCCCCATAACATCGAAAAGAATAGTCAATTGCTCGTCAGATACATTAAATAGATTCTTCATTGTAATCATTCCCCCCATCATATTTGCAGAAACTAAGTATTTGTCCTTATTAAAGTAATAATTAGTCTCTGTTCCTTTCATCATCTCTAGTTGAGCTGCTATCTGTTGATCATCAGAGTTAACATCGGAAATCTCCATCTTTATGACACCTTCTGAAATCTCACTTTGACCAAATAGATTTCCGGCAAAAACTAACAAAGTAAAAAATAGAAGTTTGAATTTTGTGTTTTTCATTTTTGTATTTTAAGTTCTATATGTTAAATAACAATTCTTCGTAAAGAGTTCTGAATGGAACCAAATTTCGATAAACTTAATAGTATTCCATACAAAACATAACATGGTGTTAAAAAAAAAGTCCGAGCTGGTTAGCTCGGACTCTTCAATTATTATATGTCTTAAAGAAATTTGCTGATTAGTTAGTTATAACTACTGGCTTAAAAACTTTTGAACCAGATTCAGTAGAAATTCCTATATGATACATACCTGAAGTAGCTACATTAAGAGGCAATTGTAAGAAGCCTTTATCTTCTAGTAATTGCTTTCTATAAATAACTTCACCTACTTCGTTAAATACTTCTAGATAAGAATCTGAGATTACTTCAGATACATTATAGTCTATATTAACGTCAGCAATATTATTCACTGGGTTAGGGAATAAGGTTAATTCTATTCTTTCATTATTAGATAATTCAGAACCGAACTTCACATTTCCATTATTCTCATCACCAGAAATTGCTGCAAAAGTGAATACTTCATAATTATTGGGCACAATAGATTCTGTAGTAATAGAACCACTGTACATATTGCTCTCACCTCCAGTGCTAGCACTAAGGGACTGAGAAATATTTAACACATTTTGATCGACAGAAGAAGATAGGGTTTCCCAAGATGAACCATTCCATCCAACTACAGTCAGATTAGAAAGATCATTATTGGTAAGCAGTTCAATATCACTGTTAGTATCCCAGTATAATGTAATGGCAGTTTCTTTATCGCCTCTGATATCCCAATATTCAACTTCAGAAACAGTAACTGAGGTTTCAGAATGGTTCTCAGCAGCTCTACTTGTAACTGCATTACCTATAGATGCTAACTTAAATGGATTGTCGAAAGTATAAGATGCTTTCGTTCCGAATCCACCGCTAATTGATACAGGCTTATAGTATCCTAGATTCCCAATAGGGAAAGTGAATGCACTATTATTATATACACTAACAAAACCATCAACGTGTTGGCTATCATTAGCATTTTCCCAAGAACCTCTCTCACCAAAAGCAATTGCTCCAGGATTCTGAGAATCTCTATTCGTTATAATAATTCCAGGATATGTTCCAGCTCCGTTATTATTAAAAATCAAATTGCCATGTACTCCGACCTCAGAGTTAGAATGGACATAGCCATTACCTGTGAGGTTGATACCTGACTGTGCACTTAGATAACCCATTGTAGTTAAACTAAAAATGGTTATCAGCACTAATTTAAATTTCATCATTATACAGTTCATTAAAAGATTAAGAATAGGGGAGAGAGTACAAGACTCTCTCCCACAATTACAATTTGATATCTTATAAACCGTAGAAATAAGATAAATAGAATTTACCTGCTTCTGCAGATGTCCAATCATCTATCATATCAGTTCTATTTACATATACCGTGATTCCATTATTTGCAGCAACTCCTACTTGACATAGAGAGAAAGAAGCATTATCCGTACCGTCATCAAAGCACTGTAAGAAAGCACATTGTATAGGCAAGTTCAAACTAGGGAATGTATATCTAATTCTCATTCCTGCCATTTGACCTGTACTTAGGTTAGCTGAATCTATTGCTTCAATTTCCCATGTTACGTTTCCGAAACAAGTAGTTGAGAATACACCAGTGTCACCTACACTACTTCCTACTAGTGCAGGAATACAAAGTGAGTCTTTCTTAATACTCAATCCACCATTTGCACCTGTAGGACCAGGGATACCTTGAGCACCCTGAGGACCTGCATTACCTTGAGCACCAGAAGGACCTTGTGGACCTATCTCACCTTGGATACCAGCTGGACCTTGTGGACCTTGAGGGCCTTGTGCGCCTGCTGGACCCTGAGGACCTTGTGGACCTTGACCACCTTGTGGTCCTGCAACTCCAGTATCACCTTGTGGACCTTGAGGGCCTTGTGGGCCTTGTGGACCTTGTGGACCTTGTGGACCTCCAGCTCCTTGTGGACCTGCATCTCCTTGTGATCCTGCTGGACCTTGTGGACCTTGTGGACCTTGCGCTCCATCAGCTCCCTGAGAACCTGAAGGACCTTGAGGGCCATCATTTCCTTGTGGACCTTGTGGTCCTTGTGGACCTTGTGCGCCTGCTGGACCTTGAACACCAGCAGGTCCCGGAGTACCTGCACAATCAAGTGTATTATAGTTACCATCACCATTCACATCTTCCGCAGGATCATTAAATCCGTTCTCATTAGCATCCCAACAAGCAACTCCTGCTTGTCCTTGAGCTCCTGGCACACCGTTAGCACCCATCGGTCCAACTGGTCCTTGAGGACCTTGTGAACCATCCGCTCCTTGAGGACCCTGTGGACCTTGTGGACCTTGTGGACCTTGTGGACCTTGTGCTCCTTGGGCACCTTGGGCACCTTGTGCACCATCAGCTCCTTGGTCACCTTGAGGACCTTGTGGTCCTTGAGGACCTTGTGGACCCTGTGGACCTTGTGGACCTTGTGGACCTTGTGCACCATCTGCTCCAGGAACACCAACATCACCTTGTGGGCCTTGTGGTCCTTGAGGACCTTGTGCTCCTTGTGCTCCTTGTGCTCCTTGTGCTCCTTGTGCTCCATCAGCTCCAGCATCACCTTGTGGACCTTGAGGGCCTTGTGGACCTTGTGGGCCTTGTGGGCCTTGAGGACCTTGTGGACCTTGGTCACCTTGTGAACCTGCTGGTCCTTGAGGACCTTGTGCACCTTGAGCTCCATCATTTCCAGTCGCTCCTTGAGGACCTTGTGGACCTTGTGCTCCTGCACAATCAGCTGAGTTATATAAACCGTCGTTGTTTACATCCTCTGATGGATCTGCTACACCATCATTATTGGTATCCCAACAATTCACTCCATTTGTTCCTGCAGCTCCTGCAGCACCTGTGTTACCAGTAGGGCCTTGAGGACCTTGAGGACCTTGAGGACCTTGTGCTCCTTGGTCACCTTGAGGACCTTGAGGACCTTGAGGACCTTGAGGACCCTGTGGACCTTGTGGACCATCATTTCCTTGTGGACCTGCCGAACCGTCAGCTCCTTGAGGACCTTGAGGACCTTGAGGACCTTGTGGGCCTTGAGCGCCTTGCGCACCTTGAGGACCAGCTGGACCTTCAGCTCCTTGATCACCTTGTGGTCCTTGTGGACCCTGAGGACCTTGTGGACCCTGAGGACCTTGTGGACCATCAGAACCTGCTGGACCTTGTGGACCTGCTGCTCCTGGAGCACCATCATTTCCTGATGGACCTTGCGGACCTTGTGCTCCTTGCGCTCCTGGCGCGCCATCAGCTCCTGCAGGGCCTTGCGGACCTTGAACTCCTTGAGCACCTGGTGCACCATCATTTCCTGCTGGACCTTGTGGACCTTGTGCTCCATTAGCACCTGGCGCACCGTCATTTCCTGCTGGACCTTGTGGACCTTGTGCTCCATTAGCACCTGGTGCACCATCATTTCCAGCTGGACCTGCATTACCTTGAATACCTTGAGGACCTGCTGGTCCTACAATTCCTTGATCACCTCTTGGTCCTTGAGGACCTTGAGGACCTTGTGGACCATCAGAACCTGCTGGACCCTGAGGACCTTGGTCACCTTGAGGACCTTGCGGTCCTTGAGGGCCTTGCGCTCCTTGTGGACCTTGTGGTCCGTCAGAACCTGCTGGTCCTTGAGAACCCGCTGGTCCTTGTGCACCATCATTACCTGCTGGGCCTTGTGGACCTTGTGCTCCTGGAGCACCTGCAGTTCCTGTTGGACCTTGCGGTCCTTGAGGACCCTGTACGCCTTGTGGACCTTGACAGTCTGCTGTGTTTACTACACCGTCACCATTTACATCTTCTCCTGGATCTACAACGCCATTTTGGTTTGTATCCCAACAACTAAATCCTGCTGGGCCTTGTGGGCCTTGTGGACCTTGTGAACCATTATTTCCTGCTGGTCCTACCGGTCCTTGTGGACCCTGAGCACCTTGTGCACCATCATTACCTGCTGGACCTTGTGGACCCTGAGCACCTTGTGCACCTGGAGCACCATCATTTCCTGCTGGGCCTTGTGGACCTTGAGAACCTGCTGGGCCTTGAGCACCATCTGCTCCTTGAGCACCCTGAGGTCCTTGTGGACCTTGCTCACCTTGAGCACCTGCAGCACCTTGCGGGCCTTGAGCACCTTGTGCGCCTGGGGCACCATCGTTTCCTGCTGGTCCTTGTGGACCCTGAGCACCTTGTGCGCCTGGAGCACCGTCATTTCCTGCTGGACCTTGTGGACCTTGTGGGCCTTGAGGTCCTTGTGAACCTTGTGGCCCTTGAGCACCATCGTTTCCTGCTGGACCTTGTGGACCCTGAGCACCTTGTGCGCCTGGAGCACCATCATGTCCTGCTGGGCCTTGTGGGCCTTGAGCACCTTGTGATCCTGCTGGTCCTTGCTCACCTTGAGCACCTGCTGGACCTTGTGGGCCCTGAGCACCTTGTGCGCCTGGAGCACCATCATTTCCTGCTGGACCTTGTGGTCCCTGTGCGCCTGGAGCACCTGCTGTTCCTGTCGGACCTTGAGGACCTTGTGGTCCTTGTACGCCTTGTGGACCTTGACAGTCTGCTGTGTTTACTACTCCGTCGCCATTCACATCTTCTCCTGGATCTACAACGCCATTTTGGTTTGCATCCCAACAACTAAATCCTGCTGGACCTTGTGGACCTTGTGGTCCTTGTGATCCATTATTTCCTGCTGGTCCTGCTGGACCTTGTGCGCCTGCTGGGCCTTGAGGACCCTGAGCACCTTGTGCACCTGGAGCACCATCATTTCCTGCTGGACCTTGAGCACCTGGAGCACCTGCTGTTCCTGTTGGACCTTGTGGGCCTTGAGGACCTTGGGGACCCTGAGCTCCATCTGCACCTGCTGGGCCTGAAGGGCCTTGAGCGCCTACATCACCTTGAGGTCCTTGGGGACCTACACCACCATTGGCTCCTGCCGGGCCTGCTGGTCCTTGTGCACCCGCAGCACCAGCAGCACCTGCTGGGCCGGCTGCACCTTGAGGTCCCGCAATTCCTTGGGGTCCTTGTTCACCAGTGGCTCCTGTCTCTCCTTGGGGACCTGCTGCTCCGGCTGGACCAGCTTGACCTGCTGGTCCTTGAGCGCCTGCTGGACCGGCTGCACCTACAGCACCCGCTGGTCCTTGTGGTCCGGCTGGACCAATATCTCCTTGAGGACCTGTAGGTCCTACTGAACCGTCATTACCATTTGGTCCGGCTGGACCCGCAGGTCCGGCTGGACCTTGAGCACCATCAGTACCTGCAGCACCATCAGCACCAGCTGGTCCGGCTGGACCTGCTGGACCCATAGCTCCTGTATTACCTGCTGGTCCTTGTGCACCTGCTGGTCCTGCTGGTCCTTGGGCACCTGCTGGACCCATAGCTCCTGCAATTCCTTGTGGTCCTGCTGGACCTGTAGAACCATCATTACCGTTTGGTCCAGCTGGACCGCCTGGCCCTTGTGGACCAGCTGGGCCTTGTGGACCTGCTATACCTTGTGGTCCGGCTGGACCTATAGAACCGTCGTTACCATTTGGTCCGGCTGGACCTTGTGGACCTTGTGGACCTTGAGCACCATCAGCGCCTGCTGGTCCTGCTGGTCCTTGGGCACCTGTAGCACCTGGTGCTCCATCATTACCTGCTGGACCTTGTGGACCAACAGCACCTGCTGGACCTGTAGCTCCATTTTGACCTGCGGGACCTGTAGAACCTGCTGGTCCTGATGGACCTTGTGGACCTGGAGATCCGTCGTTACCATTAGGGCCC
>CALLAE010000006.1 GCA_938002665.1 uncultured Saprospiraceae bacterium
ATGGATGACAATTCCAGATATGACTTTAATGATATGATACTGTGGGTACTAGAACACTTCCACAAAAATGAAGACCTCCTTACCCGATACCAAGAACGCTATCACTACTTTTTAGTAGACGAATACCAAGATACTAACGGTGCACAAAACGAATTACTAGATCAACTCATTTCTTACTGGGAAAAGCCGAATGTCTTTGTTGTAGGAGATGATGACCAAGCGATCTACAAATTTCAAGGTGCCAACCTCAATAACATTCTAGACTTTCAGAAAAAACACCAACCCTTCACTGTAGTCCTAGAAAAAAACTACAGGTCTAATCAGCTCATCCTAAATAAAGCCAAAGACCTTATACAATACAATCAAGAAAGAATGGTCGTCCAAGTGGAAGGCCTGACCAAAGAGCTAAAAGCAGATGGGCCTAACAAGAACAACAAAACTGTTCCGACTATTCTGAGTTACTCCAAAATATCTCATGAGTATGCTGATATCGTATACAGACTGAAAACCCTCTATGACTCTGCACCAGCCAAGCTCAATAAAGTGGCTATCATCTATCGTAAGCACAGACAAGTAGAAGACCTAGTCAATGTCCTAGAAAAACTAGGCATCCCACTCAACATCAAAAAACGCATAGACATACTAGAGCATCCCATCATCAGGAACCTGCTCAATATACTGAGCTATCTCAACGAAGAACTCATTAACTATGAAGATGGACAGCACCGCCTTTTTGAAATACTTCATTACAAGTACTTTGGGATCAATCCACTAGATGTAGGCAAGATAGCCCTACACTGCCAGAAGGGAGTTGTCCCTGAAGGGTCTGAAGACAACAATAATCCAGAAAAGAAACAGAAAAAAATATATCCTAAGTGGCGAGAAGTCATCGCAGACGAAGCACTACTCACCAGCCTCAATCTTAGTGACCCAGCACAAGTCTTAAAAACATCTAAGTTACTAGATACGCTGATGACAGAGATTCCCATCATCACACTGCAATCTCTCTTCGAAAGGATACTGAATGAAGGTGGTGTTCTGAAACATATTATGGTCTCAGAAAATAAGGCATGGAATCTTCAAGTCGTGAGCACCTTCTTTGATTTGATTAAAAAAGAAACGGCCAAAAATCCGAAGCTCAACCTAAAGGCTCTGCTAGCGATGGTAAAAAAGATGGAAGAAAATGACATCGCGCTTCCGATAAACAAAACCATCTCCTCGGAAGATGGGCTAAACTTTATAACAGCCCACTCCGCTAAGGGCTTAGAGTTTGAGCAAGTGTATATGATAGGCTGCACAAAAAAAATATGGGATGGGTCTGGGAAATTCCAAAACCAATATTCTTTCCCAGAAACTATCAATGCAGACAATACCTCTAATACCGAAGACGAAAGACGACTCTTCTATGTCGCCATGACTAGAGCAGAAACAGATCTGATTATTTCTTATTCTCAAACCAATGAGGAGGGCAAGCAGCTAGGGCCTTCGCAGTTTGTAGATGAACTCAGGGTCGATGAAAATATAGATGTACACCATCCTCAAGTGAGCGAGGACGTGCTGGCTGATTTTTACTACAACTTGCTAGAACGTAATAAGTTGACGATTCCTCTTATAGAAAAAGATCTGATAGATAGATGGATGGATGGCTACAAGCTATCTGTCACACATCTCAATAAGTATCTGAAATGTCCACTTAGTTTTTACTTCGAGTCTATACTCAAAGTACCTAGCGCAAGAAATGCTTCTACAGGCTTCGGTACAGCTATGCACCATGCGCTCAATAAGTTTTTTGAAAAGATACATGATCCTGCCACGAGAGGTCTGGATAGAATGCTCTATCACTTTGAAGAAAATCTAGTGAAGCACAGATCCCACTTTACTGAAGAGGAATTCAAGAGTTATCTGACACATGGACAGATGACCTTAGAAAAACTATACAAGGATCAGCTAGACGAATGGATAAAAGTTCCTAAGTATGCCCTAGAAGAAGAACTTTCCCACGCTGTATACAAAGGCGTACCCATAAAAGGATTTATAGACAAGGTAGAGGTCTTTAAGGATCATGTAAATGTGGTCGACTACAAGACAGGAAAATATAGATCAGAAAAACTAAGAGCTTTCAGTGAAAAAGACCCTGAAGGAGGAGATTACTGGAGACAGATTGTCTTCTATAAAATGCTACTGGATAGCGATAGCAAAAATGGCTGGAAAATGGCCGCAGGTAAAATTTCATTTATAGAACCTGATAGAAAATCAGGAGACTTTACCACTAAAGAATTTGCTGTGCTGGAAGAAGACTTACAAGTAGTAGGCCAGCAAATTACTGATACCTATGAAAATATAAAAACCTACAAGTTTGACACAACTTGTGAGGAAGAAGCTTGCCGCTGGTGTAACTTTGTAGCTGATAACTATAAGCTAAAACCGGATATGCAGGAACATGATTTTAGCTATGATGATTTGGCATAGGGAACTTGTGATTAGTGAAGCCAGACATTAGGCATAAGAGTGCTGCGCTTTGGGAGGACTCTAGACTATATAACTTGATGGTGAACAACTGAGCCCTAGAACCTTAAATTTTAAAACTTTAAACTTGAAAATACTTCATACAGCCGACTGGCATATAGGGAAGGTGCTGCATAAGCAGGGCTTGAGGGCGGAATTGGAATTATTTTTTGATTGGTTGATAGAGCTTTTAAAGGTAGAGGATATTGATCTATTGTTAGTGTCAGGAGATATTTTCGATCTGGCTAACCCAGCTGTGAAGGATAGAGAGTTGTACTATAAATTTCTTAGTCGGCTCATACACCTGAAAATAAAAGTCATTATTACGGGTGGTAATCATGATGCTGTCGGGCTACTGAATGCACCGAAGAACATCTTGGATAGTCTCAACATTACAGTTGTCGGAGGCGCTAAAGAAAACATAGAGGAAGAACTCATCGAAATAAAAAACGAGCAAGGAGAAATAGAACTAATCGTCGCAGCTGTCCCCTTTCTCAGAGACAAAGACCTCCGATCCAAAGAAACAGATATCTTATATAAAAATAGAACGGAAGCCATAAGAGAAGGTATCAAAAAACACTATGCGGAGTTAGCAGTAATGTGTGAAAAGAAATATTCGACGCTACCAGCCATCGCCATGGGTCACCTTTACACAAAAGGGGCCCTGACCAGTGAAAGCGAAAGAGACATCCATGTCGGCAATGCAGCAGCCGTAGAGTCTAATATTTTTTCTAAGACCTTTGACTACGTGGCACTTGGACATATCCACAGACCTCAGGTCATCGGTAAGAATAACAATATTCGTTACTCTGGTTCTCCCATTGCTCTGAGTTTTTCTGAAAGGTCAGATAACAAAAGCTTAGTGCTATTAGAACTTAAATCTGGACAATTAGCAGAACCCAAGGTCATTCCTATTCCGAAATTTAGATCACTGAAAAAAATTTCAGGGGACTTAGTTTCCATCCGCGAAAAACTTGCGGCTTTCCAGCCAGATTTTGTGCTCTCCTCCTTTGTGGAAATAGAAGTGATAGAAGAAAAATACAGTGCCCTTACCCTAGCTAGTGTGGACGAGATAGTCGCTAAGCATAGCGAAGAATTTACAATTCTCAAAGCAAGAACAACTTTCACTGAAGATACTCGAGATACAGCAGCACTTTTTGAAGAAGGAGCGCATATAGAAGATCTCAAGCCGATAGATGTATTTACCAAACTGATGTATCAGCAAGAAATAGCCACAGAACAACAAACTCAGCTCAAAGAAGCATTTATAGAACTTCTTGAAAAAGCGACTCAAGAAGATGCATTATGAGAATACATAAGATCCAATTTAAAAACATCAACAATCTTAAAGGAGAACATACCATCTCCTTTGACCATGTCCCACTGTCTAACGCAGGTATCTTTGCTATCGTCGGGCCTACAGGATCAGGAAAGTCTACCATACTAGATGTCATTACCCTAGCCCTTTTCAATAGGATACCACGATTCAAGAAAGCCATATCAAAAAATGAAATAGTCAATGAAGGCTCTGTCATTACCCATCACACGACAGAAGCTGCTGCAGCTATAACATACGAAATAAAAGGGCGCAAGTATAAGTCCAGCTGGTCTGTCACGACAAATAGAAATGGCAAACTAAAGGATTATGAAATGACCTTCTACAATCCTGATGGTTCTATCGCAGATCTAAAACGCAGCGAAGTCCCTGAAAAAAATCAAGCGATAATAGGTCTCAAGTATGACCAGTTCATAAAATCTATTTTGCTGTCACAAGGAGAATTTTCCAAATTTCTCAAAGCTGATAAAAATGAAAGAGGAGCCCTGCTAGAAAATCTGACCGGCACCTCCATCTATAGAGTCATAGGACAGAAAGCCTACGAAAAATATAAAGCAGTTAAAGCCGATCTGGACCAGCAACAAGAAATCATAGGCGTCCTGAGCACCTTAGATAAAGAAAAGCGACTACAATTAGAAACAGAACTAAAAGCCTCAAAAAAGCAAAAAGCAACTGAGCAAATAGTTCTAGACAGCTTAGCTCATCTACAACAAGTCAAAACTGATATCGCTACCCTCAAATCATCCTTGACAACCAAACAGGAAGAAGCCCAAGCCATAAAAAATCAGTCTATTGCCTTCAAAACTGATCAAAAGAAGCTAGACCTACACCAGAAGCTCAGCCCCGTACAAGGCCCACTAGCAACATATACTGCGGCAGTAACTAATGCCCAAAAAAGTCAAGAAAACTTAAAGCAATATCAATCAGAGCTAGCGGATGCTCAAAAGAAACATCAATCCGCTATATCAGAAATGGCTGAGCTCACAAAACTGTCTGTCGAAGAAAGTAGCTTCAAAAAAATAATGAATGATTTCGAAACTGAAATCAACAATGCAGATAGAGACATAAAAAACCTACTCAATAACGGCAAAGAAGCTCGTGTCAGAATCAACAAACAAAAAGCAGACTACCCTCTAAACCTCGACGACAATATAAGCCCAAAGGACGCTATCGCAATACTCACGGAAAGAGCGACAGAAATCACAAAGCTTATCAAAGTCGCTCAGCTAGATGCTTCTGAGTCAGTTGATGAAGTAAAGAAAGAGCTAAAACAGAAACAAACAGAACTAGAAGAGCTAAAGCAGATTCAGCTGTACTATGTACATATGAATGAACTTCAACAGAAAAAAGCATCCAAAACGAAAGCACTTCAGGAGTACAACTCGTCCATAAAAACGAAAACACCACTCAGTGAAAAATGTAAGGCACTCATAGAATCTACAGACTCACAGATAGTATTGCTGCGCAAGCAGAAAGAAGATGCTATCAAAATAGCTAAGCTGGAAGAATTTAGAAAAGCCCTAATGGATGGTGCCCCATGCCCGCTTTGTGGCTCGACAGAGCATCCCTTCGCAGAACACAATCCTGCCGACCATAAAAGTGAAATAGATGAAAAAATAAAAGCGCTCGAAGCTGATTCCAAAAAATATCAACTAGAGATCCAAGCCTTCAATAAAGAGCTCACAGAATGGGAAACCTCGGCTGAGCTCACACAAAAACTAATTGAAGAAACTACCCAGCAAATAGCCCATGCAGATATAGAACTCAAGAAATTACTTGCCACTATCAATAAAGATCATAAAATAGAAAAAGCTAAAATTGCTAACAGCATCACAAAGCTTGCCCAAAACAATCATGCCATAGAAGTTGCAATAGAAGCTATCACAGAAGCAAAGCTCAACAAAGCACTCATAGAACAATTCAAATTACTGCAGGCCACTATTGAACAATATAAATCTTTAAGAAAAGAACGAAATTCAAAATTTGATGGTGCAGATGTAAATAGTGTCACAAATAAACTCCAAGATGCGTTTGAAAAAAGTAAATCAAAGATGACAGAACTATCTGCTGTCATTCTAAAAGAAACAGATTCTCTAAAAAGAGATACAGACTTAGTCACCTCTATAGGAAATGAGCTCAAGCCGAAGATAACTAAACTAGGCTTCTCAGATCTAGGAGAAATATCTGCCAAGCTACTCGACGAGGCGACCTTTACTAGACTCACCCAGCAGCGTGATAAACTGAGCAAACTCCAAACCAGCAACGAAACAGAAATCAAGACCCTCCGTCAGGAGCTGGACAAAAAACAGAAAGCTGACGACAAGCCGGAATTGACCTATGCGGCATTACTCAGTAGCATAGCAGAAAAGAAAACCTCAATTGATCAACACCAACACATTTTCAGCACCAATCTAGAGAAGCTGAAGCAAGATGACGAGCAACTAAAAGTAATACAAGCTAAGGAGCAAGCCATTTCTGCATTAAAGCAAGAACTAGAAAAATGGTCTCTTCTCAATAAGATGATCGGTGATGCGACTGGCAACACCTTCGCCAACTTCGCGCAAGGTCTTACCCTGCAAAATCTCCTCGTCTACGCTAATCGCCGACTAACGAATCTCACTGACCGTTACCTCCTTAGCAAACCAGAGAACAATGGCGCCCTTACAGTTATAGACAAATACCAAGGTAATACGAGTCGCTCAGTGACAACTTTATCAGGTGGTGAGAGTTTCTTGATCAGCTTAGCTCTTGCACTAAGCTTATCTGATATGGCCTCTAAAAATGTCGCCCTAGAGTGCCTCTTTATAGATGAGGGCTTCGGGACACTAGACCCTGACACCTTGGAGCTGGCCATGACGACTTTAGAGAAATTACAATCAGAAAGCCAGAAGACTGTAGGCGTAATTTCCCACGTAGAAGCGCTGAAGGAACGGATACATGTCCAGATCAAGCTCAATAAGAATGCTCAAGGCTATAGCCAAATAGAAATAGTGGGCTAAAGTACTATTTCAAAAACCATATAGTATGTTGCACCTCATACGTTTGACCAACTTTGTTCGCTCAGTACTCCGCTTAACCTAACTTCAGTATTTCCTTTTGCACCTCATCAAAAGCTACCATCAGCCCATAACCAGAATTCTCAACATGGTGTGGTGGCTTAAAACGATTGTTAAGCCAGGGGACAAATTTAGAAACGATGCCAGCAAGATATCTCTTATCACTCATCCGCATGCCGCGCTCTGTCTGTTCTATCCTTTTTTCTGTGATGAAAACTGGCCCACCACTATTGCCTGGATAGACCGCACAGTCTATGACGATAGTACGGTTTGGATTTTTTCCACTCACGATGCCTTTCCTTACTAGGGGCTTATTGAAATTGAAGGCATTAGTAGGGATCATAGCCAAGGCCTTTGGGTAGCCGATTACATAGAGGTCTTCCGCGATTTCTATTTCGGCAAAGGGTTTTATCATACTAAGGTGAGCAGAGTTAATGTTGAGGTTGGGGCTGATTTTATTGACGCCTTGCACTAGATTCATCTTGCCATCAGAGGCAATATCCCCTAGCTTAAAAACACAGACATCATGTGTATGGCTAAAACTCAGCTGCTTATTATTAAACAAGACACGTAGGTCCACCTGCACTTGATCCGCAGATTCAAAATCTGAATTTACTGAATAGGATAAGATATTTACAACAGGGCTGATAAGATTAAAGGCCTTTACTTTTTTAGTTTGTGCATCCACCTGTGCTTTCCAGAAAACGTGTCTCGCAGTTACGAGATAGATAGCTGATTCTGTCGCTAGATAAAGACCTGAGCCATAACCCTTCCCTATTTCGATAAGCACGGCGAGGCTGATAAGATCAGACTGAAAAGAATTTGTAGTGGTGGTGGTCGTGGACATAGCAGGTTTTTTTATTGGCCTCTTATCTGAGCTTCTCAAAGCTAAAGCTGAGAATTCTAGGGTTGCTACTACCACAAGAGCAATAACACATTAAAGTTAGCTATAATTTGAAATGGAATCACTCGTTCCTCTGTCAAAATGAAAAGAAGTGATGGTAAGATCCTGCAAATCTTATAAATCTTAAAAATCCTATTTAAGACAAAAGGAAGCAGTAGGAAGCAGACTACCCAACCATTAAGACAGAATCATAATTAATCATCCAACCTAGACGGCTTAGCTCATTGCTCTCCTGCAAACTACGCTGAACACATACTAGGATAGACAAGACGGAAGATTTTTCCACTCGTCCCTCGGTCAAAATGAAAAGGTTGGAAAATCCTGCAAATCCTATAAATCTTATAAATCCTGTTTAAGACAAGAGGAAGTAGTGGGAAGCAGATTACCCAACCATCAAGACAGAATCGTGATTAATCAAGCAATGTAGATGGCTTAGCTCATTATTCTCCTATAAGCTAACCTGAACATAAACTAGGACAGACAAGACAGAAGATTTTACCACTCGTTCCTCTGTCAAAATGAAAAGAAGTGATGGTAAGATCCTGCAAATCTTATAAATCTTATAAATCCTGTTTATGACAAAAGGAAGCAGTAGGAAGGATCCTAAAAATCTTATAAATCTTATTCATCTTAAAAATCTGTTCAAGACAATAGGAAGCAGTGGGAAGCATAAATCCTGAATATCTTATAAATCATAAAAATCCTGTCTCAGACAATAGGAAGCAAAAAAGCAGAGCACCCACCAGGGCTACTCTGCTTTCAAAATTTATTCTTGTAAGGTACTATTACTTCACTATCACCACTTCTATTCTTCTATTCTGTGCTCTCCCCTCCGCTGTTTCGTTATCAGCAACTGGGTTAGCAGCTCCGAAGCCTTGGGTAGTGATTCTGCTATCCGCTATACCTGCAGCTATAAGCCTCGCTCTTACAGCCTCTGCTCTTTGCTGAGACAAAGTAACATTTGAATCTGGATTTCCTTTGCTATCTGTATAACCTTCTATACTCACCTTTACATCTTCATATGCTTTGAGGATAGCTGATAGATTATCGACTTCTATGCCAGACTCCCCATCTATAACTGCTGAGCCAGAAGCAAAATTTAGATTATTAAATCTAAATCTTCCATCGCCACTAGCACCACCTTTTATAAATGACATCATCTGATCTCCAGCAGAGCCAGCGGCAAACTTGATACTATTCAGAGCACCCATCGCTGCATCATTTACTTTACCGAAAACATTTGTAATAGCAGCTGGTGCCTCTTTGACAACTTCAGTTACTTTTTCTACAGGTGCCGCTACAGTAGTTGCAACCTTATCCGTCACCGCGCCACAACCCATCACTCTAGTTAATAAATACCATAGACCTAATAAGATCAGTAAAAAGGGAATGGCCCACTTCAAAAAGCTAAACCCTGATGAAGCCGCCTGCCCCACAGGAGCAACTGCGTCTTTCACTGGAATTTTCTTTTCGGCAACTTTTTCTACTACAGCCTCTTTGACAACCTTTTCTTTCTTCTCCTTCTTGACTTTCTTAGGCTTTTCTTCTACAACCACTTCTTTTTTCGTCCACCCGAAAGCTGAAAGCTCCGCTTCATCCATAAATCCTTTTGGCACACCTGATTCTACAGCAGATTTCTGTGCATTGAGCAGACTCTTCATACCATTGATATCTAAGTTACCTTCTTGTACTTCCTTGGCTAAGGTGCTCAGCAACATTGGCGCGCATATTTTCATCATTTTAGATGATGTAACTTTTTTTATACCACTATCAACAGCGACACTATTAGTTGCTTCTCTTAGTTTTCCTGGGTAGATACTGGAAAGAAAATGCTGACCTCTATTGACTAGTCCATTTACAGTCTGAGGACTCCTAGTAAATATGTCTTCTATATCATAATCTCTGTAGTTCTCTTTTTTCAGAATCTTATGCAGATCCTTAGCTCCTTTATCATAGGAAACTCTCTGAATCATCCCTGCTAGGATTGCAGCAAAGGTCCCATCCACTGCTTTTCCTGTGTTGGCTTGCTCCTCACCGAAAAAATTAGCAGAATGCTCAGCTAGTGCATAGCCAAACTTCGATTTTAGTGTATCTAATAGATTAATAGCCATCTCTTGTAATATTTATTAGTTAGTTAGTTTAATTAGTCTCTTTGTAGACGAAAGAATATTGCGAAGGTACCGAATTCATTAATTTGAGTTCTTAATTTTAAATTTTTTCCAAGTTTTAGCGATGAAATTTACCTGTTCTGTAGATATAGACTTACCTAGAGCTAAGGTAGTCGCGCTTTTTGATAATTCAGAAAATATGAAATATTGGCAAGATGGCTTTATTTCATTTGAGCATCTGGCTGGTATTCCGGGGGAAGTAGGCGCACAGTCCAATATCACCTATAAGATGGGTAGGAAATCTATGGTCTTAGTAGAAACTATTACTGAAAACAACCTGCCTGATACCTTTCGTGGGACATATGAAGGAGATTTTGGCAAAAATACGATGCATAACTTCTTTGAGGAACTGGGATCTGATAAAACTAGATGGCGGGCAGAGTTGGAGTACCTGGAAGCAAACGGTATTATAATGAAATTGATGACCAAGGTTTTTCCAAGCATTCCCAGAAAGCAAACACAAAAATGGATGGACCAATTCAAAAAATTCTCTGAAAACAAAGAACTCCCATAATAAACTAAATGCAAAACCGATTCATTAAGTACCTATTATTACTCTTACTTACTTGGCTAAGCTCAAACTCTCTTTCCGCCCAAGGATTATGTGATGGCAACCTCGGTATCAATATTTTTGAGGATGGTGATTTTGGTTCAGGTTCTGAGAATGTTATTCCTGTAAATCCTATGATAGCCCCAGGTTACACTTACAAATCTGATCCCGGCTCACCCAATGATGGCTTCTACACCATAACAAATGGTACGCAGAACTGGAGTTTTTGGTTTCCGACTTGGTTAAGATTGTCAGACAACAGCGATGATCCCGAGGGCTATTTTATGTTGGTCAATGCAGACTTCAATCCCGGTAAATTCTATGAGCAAAATATAGATGGGCTCTGTGAGAATACCTTGTATCAGTTTTCGGCAGACATTATTAATGTCGTCAGAACTAGCATAGGCGATCACATCCTTCCTAATGTCAGTTTTCTTATAGATGAAGTTGTACAATTTTCATCTGGAGATATTCCACAAGATGAAAAATGGAACACCTATGGTTTTTCCTTCACGACTGCTCCTGGGCAAACTTCTGTCAAGCTATCTCTAAGAAACAATGCACCTGGTGGAAATGGCAATGACCTAGCACTAGACAATATCAGTTTTCAGGCTTGCGGGCCTGATGCCTTTGTGACAGCAGAACAAACAATTTTTCTGTGTGAGGATGAGAATACACCAGTGGAAGTAAGAGCAGAAATAGGCGCAGCTAATCAGTCCCTTCAATGGCAAATCAGCTACGATAGTATCAGCTGGCAAGATCTGGGAGGGCAGATGACAGAATTTGTGGTGCACGATATCTTTGATATAGGTAGATACTATTATCGCTACATCACAGCAGGCACTGATACTGAATTACTAAATGAAAAATGCAGAATAATATCAGATATCTTAGTCATAGAAATATTAGCGATTAATTATCCTGACGAGCGAGACACAATCTGTTTTGGAGAGACACTAGATTTTGGAAACCAGGTATTGTCTACTAGTGGATCCTATAATTATACTTTTACTTCGTCGAGAGGCTGTGACTCTATAGTGGATCTTGAACTTCTTGTATTAGACGAGGAAATACTACAGTTAGACACCAGCACAGTAGCTCCTTCTTGTTTCGGATTTTCTGACGGCTCTATCAAAATAGATATCGTAAATGGTCTCTTCGGACCTTATAGCTATGGTATCAATGAAGTGCTGACCACGATAAATACTTTTGAAGGCTTAGAGGCTGGCAACTATCAGCTCACCATAGCAAATTCTATTGGCTGTAGCCAGACAGCGGTTATCTCTCTGGACGAGCCAGAAGAATTTATTATTGCTCTGCCTAACGACACGATAATAGAGCTCGGCGAAAGCTTAGATATCAATGTAATGACTAATCAAAGCCTTAATAACCTAGAATGGAATCCACCAGAGACCAGCCCTTGTGGCCTATGCACCGAGTTTAGTTTTCTGCCGCTCAGCTCTCAGACTTATAGTGTCACAGGATATAATAGTAATGACTGTACAGCTCAGGCATCTATGAATATAACTATAGATGTCGATGACTTAGAAATCTATCTGCCTACCGCTTTCTTTCCTGGTAGCTCCTCCGTGGATGATAGCTTTACCATCGGTGCCAAGGAAGGTCTGATTACCAGTATCAAAGAATTTTCAGTCTATAATAGCTGGGGCAACCTCATTCACTACAGTACTAATAGTTCTTCCTTAGAATTATGGGATGGTCGTATAAATAATACAAGAGCAATGCCCGGCGTCTACGTGTATAATCTTGAGATAGAACTGATAGATGGTAATACCTATCGTTTTACAGATGATCTTTTGCTACTGCGCTAAGGGTTCTTCTATAAGCAGTATCTGAGTCCAAGTCCTACTCTATATAACTTATAAAGCTGCTCTGCGGAAGACTGTGTATCGTCTATAATATTAGGAACACTTCTGAATGATGGCCTCAAAAACAAACTGAAGTCTTCGCTAATTCTATATCCTATATCCAGACCGGCAGTCCAAGAAAGCCCTGCCCTATTCCTAAACAAACTAGGATTAGAATCAAAGTCAAGATGGGTATCAAGTATCGTCCCTTTGAATCCAAAGGCCAAACTAAAGTCTACCCCTGCACTCAAGCCAATAGCCCATTTGCCAGTGGTTATTCTCCATCCCGCGGTGAGTGGAATAGTTACATTTCTATAACGATTATAGAGTACATAATTCACATTAGAATAGACAGTTCCAGTACCCGTGCCTAGCGTAGATGTAGCAAAACCTGCTGCATCAACATATAGATTAGTCACGAGACTATCTCTAGTCTCAGTCCCAGTTAGCTCAAAATTCGTGAAAGAAAATCTTTCGGTGATCTGAGAAAATTCCATCCCAGCAGAAATATAAAACTGCTTTCCTAAGTGCCGACCATAATTAATTCCTAGATGAAAAGCGTCTAGAGGAGTCTCGGTAGCAGCCCTGATATTGGTATAATTGTCATATGGCTTTGTGGGATCAGCTAGTTCTCTATGCACTGAGCCTACCCCAGTGTAGAGTTCTAAAAAAGAACGGCTATGGAGCAGAGTTGATGGAAGGATATTAGTTTTTGGGTTATAACTAAGGAAGGGGGATTTCACCTCTCTACGGTTCTCTGTTTCTATGTAGCTAGTAAGGCCTTGCAAGGTTTGCAAGGCTTCTGTTATCACAGAATTTATAGCTTCTACAAGAGGGAGGCTTGCTTGACTTTGATGTCTCAGCGCCTTAGTATCGATATTATTATTGGCTTTCTTCGTAGTAGCTAGATTGTCAGAATTATGATTGGATAAGAGCTTAGATTTTGCGTCACGCTTCCATGCTGTTGTACTTTGGGCAGTGGTGCTAGGCAAGCTCGTTTTTAGAATAGGACTCTCTAGATTTTCGTTTTGAGTTTGCTGAATTGTTGGTTGCTTATTTTGATTGGCTAGTATAGTAGTATTGATAGACGTATTGGTTATTGAACTAGTTTTAGAGTTGTTTAGTAAGTTTGAGCTGGCTATATTCTCATCACTTTTTTTAGCTGAGCTTGTTAGTTCCTCTTTTCTCTGATCCTTTACTATTACTTCGTTCACTTTCTCGGAAGTGGTAGCGGGTAGCTGCATAGCGCTCTCATTCATTTGGCTAAGTCCCAAAAGCAAGCATCCTAAAAGCACTACTCCTGGCAATAGCCAGAATATCCATCGTCGCTGCTCTTTTTTCTGACGGGACTCGAGCTCAGCCCACAAAGCTTCTTTATCCAGTTGGACGCGGAACTCTTTTAGCTGATTTATTTTATCTGTTCGCTTATCCTTCATATCCAAGATTCATTCATTTTGACTGAATTAATTTTGTTCTTAATCATTTGCTTGGCCCGTGAGAGTATAGACCGGCTAGAGGGTACTTTTATGCTTAGCATTTCTGCAATTTCTTTATGCGGGTAGCCCTCGACAACATTAAGATTGAAAACAGTTCTGTAGGGCTCATCTAATTCTAGTATCAACTTATAGATGTCTTCCACTTCTAGTTCATCAAGTGCTAAAGGTCTTTCGGCAGCCATTTCAAAGTGATCATCATAGGCTACCCTGTCTTTCCTTTTTCGCCAAACCTTCAGTGATTCATTGATAACAATCTTACACATCCACGAAGACAGCTTTCCTTTGGCAGGGTCATATTTGGGTAAGTACTTAAATATTCTGATAAAAGAATCCTGAAGAACATCTTGAGCTGCATCTCTATCTTTGATGTATCTGAGAGCGGTGGCATTTAGCATATCCGAATACTGCATGACTAAGGCACGCTGATATTCGGACCTGCCTTTAAGACAGCCCTTCAGGATTTCTATATCTGTGTAGGACCTACTCAACTCATCATTACTTTAGTCCGAAGTGACGCTTAACTTCTTGGCAGTTACTGGTAAAAGCACCCGAATCTTCAAATACTGATATTACATCTGTGGCACCTGAAATAGGGTCTGCAGCAGAAGACAAAGTATTATTGCTAGTACTAGCATTTTTCTCTACTAAGGTATACCCTGATGGTGGTATTATAGTGAGAGTTATATTATCAGAGATCAATACAGATTCAGGAAATTCATACCGCCCCTCCTCATCCGTCATAACAGAAGTTTCTGATCCTGTATTATTATCTCGAAGAAATATACTTACACCTGCTATTCCTCGTTCGCCATCCTCCCCTTCATTTGGTTTTTGCCCAGTAGAATCATCCCATACAATACCGTTCAGTGTTCTAAACGTTTCGGGTATTACAAACTCTACAGACTCACTACAAGAACGATAAGAAGCCGTAAAATTATAGTTGCCGGGCCCGGCAACATATTTTGGGCCTGACTCCAAAACATTATTACTTACAGCATCCATCCATTGAGGACCAAAAGGATAGATAATACTATTTCCAAAAGCATCTATTATCTCGACAGACATAGTTGCCTCTACTTCTCCATCCACACAAGCTAAGCTTGTAGTTTTCTCGATAGTAATACTATTTTCTATAATCGTATAGCTCTTCCTAAAGGCCTCTATTCCATCTTTACTAACTATGACTTCATAATCACCTAGCTCTAGTCCACAAGTACTAAAATCGGCTGGCATAAGATAAGTTCCTGTATGACTAGGACTACCACTTTCATCTATTATCTCGACATAATATTCTACATCTGACTCATCAAGTCGTATTACGATACAACCTCCTCCCATGCCTTCGTCGCAAAATTTAGCTTGTGCTTCTACATAAATATCAGTGGCTTGACTTATACGAATGAGTCCCGCATCTATGTTAGTAATATCTTCAGTTATCGGCAGTCCATTCCAGCTTCCATTAGAATCAAAATCACTGTCCAATGTTACATCTGAACCTACTTGTCTTTTTGTAAAAGTGTATCCAAGTGGAAGGGTGACCCTAAGGAAAGAAATTTCGTTTTCTGGCAATACGAACTCATATGTTCCGTCTGATGAAGGCTTTCCATTATTACTAAAAGCAATATCTGGATGATAGAAAGGTGATTCTCCTGCATCCCTAATACCATTTTCATTTTCATCCAACCAAAAGACTCCACTGACCTTCCAAAAAGTAATGTCTATTTTGATTCTAAAATCCACAACAACCTCTCTCACTACATCGTCGTCAAATTCTAAATTGCCATATATTGTACCTTCGCAGTACTCTCCTGTAGCATTAGGAATAGTTGTCAATTCAAAAGTTAAGTCTGAACAGTCTTGTCCATTTGTGCATGAACCTATTGCGTTTGAATGTTGGACAGACAGAAAAGTTAAGTCTTGAAAAAACTCTGAAAAACCTATTTGGTTGAATCCTGATGTAGCGAAAAAAGTATTTGAGAACAGACTAGCATTTACATCTATAACTGGAAAGTTTTCATCATCTACTGTGACCCTCCAATATTCATCCAGCTCATCACAAGCAGTTAAGTCCTCAAGTATCATCGACTCCTCTAATTGACTCAAATCAAAAACCAATTCCTCACTTTCTGTCAGACCATTTAGATCTACACCTTTGAACGTATATTTGCCAGGCTGGCAGGCAACCAATACACCACTGAATTGTCCCATCTCTCCTACAGGTATGACTTGTATGATTCTTCTTTCATAAGACAGTGTTACATAACCATTTTCTACAGGTGCGCCATCACAATCTGTAAATATTCCGCTGAAATGACTGAGGGTATAACCACTGCTGAATACTACCTTACCCATATCCGTATCCTCCAGAAAAGGTCCAATTTCATATACGATAGAATCTATACAATCCCCACGCGATTCTAATCTAAGCGGTTCTTCTTTCGGGACTTTGCCTCTAAATTTTCCTTCGCTGTCCGTAATCCCATAACCACTAGTCAAGCCATCTTCAGTAGTGATAACCACTCTTACATTAGGCAAAGGCGTTTTGTTTTGGTCCACGACTGTTCCAGATAACTCTACAAGTGGATAAGGCACATCACAATTCCAAAATGAAAAATGAGTAGGCGCACCCACATAGACACCATCTCCTAAAACTGCTCTACCCTCTTCTACCCATACACCAGTTGTCTCGTCCAGTGCCCACAAGGGTATTTCTTGAGGCAGGTCATTAAGAGTAGGATCTACTTTTATTTCCCATCTCGCAGAGGCTCCATCTAATAAGTTAAGAGGATCTCCAGCACTAGAAATCAGCTCTACTGCTATCATTCCATAAGAGACTAATTGCACCTCTTCACCGGAGGTTCGTTCTCCTCTCAGGTCACCAGGATACTCTTCTACAAAACCTGAAGCGTAGGGATCATAAAAATGTGCATACACCTCAAAGTCACCGTTGTAAGTTGTTCCATCTTCATTGGCTATAGTGTTCGCTGAAAAGGTAAGTGAGGATTTGTCTGTTATAATTATGGGACCTCCTACGGCTGCTGATACCGTTCCTTTTGATTCTTTCTTTATCATTACTATTTCGACATAGACACTGGTTCCTGCAGAAGGCATGACAAAACGATAGGCATCATAGTAGCCAGACTTTCTCACTTTTATGATACTGCCATCGAAATCTAGACGGGCATTCTTTACAGAGAAATAGCCATTTTCATCAGTCCTCTGGTCTCCTTCTTCCGTGGTAACTAAGGCATCTTCTAAGAGCAGTCCATCTTGATCTTTTACAAGTCCAAAAAAGGAGCTTTCTACTTCTGTTTCAGGGTTATCCGGAATGAAGATGGGATCCGTAGGAGTTATCTCATCTTTTCTACAACTACTAAAGACAACTAGTACAGCTAATAATATGAATGCAAGATAGTTTCGCATAGTATAATCGTTAGGTATAAATTACTAAATAATTAGAGCTCTATAACAACCCTACTATCTTATAACTGTCTAAAGCGTTGCAGAAAAGAAGAATTTTTCTGCATAATGTGGGCCCTCATTGTATTTGACAGCTATTTTTAGGTGATAACCGCTCTATCCCCCACCTTAACTATACCTTCCTGAGCGCAGATAGCATTGGCTCCGAACCATATTTTATTATCCCATTGCCTGTAGGTAGCGAGGCTCTTGAGAGGTTCTATCCCTTTTACGCCAGTCTCCTGATCTATGGTGGTGACTTGGCATCTTGCGCAAGGCTTGATGACTTTGAGTTGGGCTCGGCCTAGCTGGAAGGCATCTTGCCAGGTATCTTCTTCGTGGGCTTCAGTTGTAGTAACAATGATATTCGCTCTAAACCTATCCATTGGTAGAGCTTGGTCAAGTCTAGAGTTGAGTGCTTGCATGCTAGCATCTCCCAGAATGAGATAGGGGTAACCATCCGCAAAGCTGAGTTCTATCTTGTGGGGAGCTACTTTAAGTTGCTTTGAACGGAGGGAGGCTTCTGTCATTCGCACCAGTCTAGCAGGCGTCTTTAAGTGATCTGAAAACCACTCTGAAATTTCCTTTCTTACTCCATAGGCTTGGAGTCTATCAGACCACACTTCCACCTCTATGGCTTCTGCCTTATTCTCCTCTAAGTCTATACGCAAGTCCTCAGCATCATGAGTAATCACTAACTGCCCTTCATCTAGCTGACAGGCGAAGCGCGCTAGCTCAGCATTCTCTCTTTGGGTCAGGAACTTACCTTCCCCATCTACAAGCATCCATCTTCTGTCATACTGAAAGCCGCGAGGGAGTGCCATACTTTCTTGTACTGCAATACCTCCAAGACTCTTTATAGGATAGATGTAGAGCTGACTGACCGTGTGAACTTGCATAAAGTAAAGCTATTTAAAATTTCTGCTTTACCTCGTCAGTCAGTAGGTTATAATCTGAATTTCACTCCTAAGCCATATAGCAAACCATTCTTTCTAGAATATTCAAAATAGCTACTTAAAGTGATGTTGTTTTTCCTTGAAAACTGAAATTCATATTCTAGATCTAGTCTTGCAGAAAGCTTATCCTCTAATTCAAAATTAAAATAGTAAGGAACAAACTCACCAGATAGCTTTTCGTAATGATCATAAGCTAAAGTTAGCTGAGCACCAAATTGAGATCTGGAAGAGAAGTAATAGTCCATTTTTGTAGAGACTGAAGCATGGGCAGAATAGTAATTAATCATACTTCTTGGTTCAAGAAGCTGAATAGAATTCAGATAAAAATCAACATTGGAAAATTTATTCCATTGTATCTTTTCAGAGATATATTTTTTATTATCAAAGCTAATACCTACTCCAGTTCTTTTATCCCAAAGCTTCTGATCATATAAGTTGTTTGCTAGATAATACTCCTGAAGGGTAAGTAAGGAAATAGTCTTTCCTGATTCCCTAGGGCTTAAGAACTCGTACTTATAATTATTAGATATCATTTTAGAGACAAGATCTAAATCTACTGAAGGCGAAATCAAGCCTTGGGCTTGCAAGAAAGATATTATAGTTTCTAACTCAGATTTTACTTTTCCCCTATTCACAAATTTTCGGTCATTCATCAGAGTCCCTATAGTGGAAGCAAAATGCCTAAGCTGCTCTTCAGAAGGTTCAGCTGCAAGGAAAGCACTTCTTCTCAGTTCAGAAATGATCCTATCTGCAGATGCCTTTTCCTCTACTCTGTAGATTCGCCCAAAACCTACTTTCGCTTGTAGTTCTAGTAGAGCAGCTATATTTCTTCCGTTGTTTGCAAAAGAGATTCCAGCCTGCAAGCCAGCAAATAAATTGTCTTTAATATAATTCTTACCATCATACTCTAATTCAGTAATATGGCTCAGCCCCATAACAAATGGTAGTCGATTGATTCCAATTTTATACGAACTATAATCATAAGAATAAGCAGTAGTAAGTTGAAAAGACGACTGAGTTTTCTCTGTGTTCTTATAATTTCTCAATTGGAATCCTAGTCCCTCAATTGTTCCAACAAAAAGATTTAAATCATTCCTTTTCTGATCTGAGGGCAAATACTCAAAATACTTATCGAGCGCAGGATTTTCTAGTGAAGTATTTTTTTGAGAACTGAGAGGTGTACTCAGAATAAAAAAGAGAAGAAGTGCTGTCCAAGGAAGTTGTTCACAGATTTTCATGATAGGAAGTTTTAAAAATGATTGACTAATGGATTCTAAATCTAAAGGCTGTTCTTGAAAAACAACCTGTGATTAACGCTTCCTTACGAATATCAGTACCATGAAAACCAATATTTAACCTTCCATTTAATTTTATAAGGAACTTTTAAGGCAGGCTTAACTAAAACCCACATGATGTGGGAATCACTTAGAATATTGAAGGTCTTGCTCTCAGTGTGAATGACTCAAAATAAAATACTGCTTGCTTAGACATACAAAAAAAGCCTTGCACCAAGTGAATGGTACAAGACTTCTTATATTCTGAATACTTTGCTGGCCTTAGCAGTTACAATTGCTGCATGCACAGCTCTCACATGTGCAAGATTTGCAATCTCCTGATTGGCAAGGCGCGCAGCCACAAGTACATTTATTATCGTTTTTCATAATTTTCTTGTTTGTTTATCTAATACAATAATAAGACAAATAATTGGATGAAATAATTCCACAAAGAGACTTTGCAGTCGAAAATTTTAACTCTCTCATTATACTAGCCTCCACTGTTATGTGGTTATAGGCTAAAAGCTTATATGAACTTATCATACTGTCTACTGCTTCTCACTTTCGCCTTACCTGCATTTACACAACAACTAGACCTACCCCTCATCAAAGTACAGGGGTCAGGTGTCGTCTTTGCTAACCCCGACGAAATATTACTTTCAGTGACACTTTACAATCAAGATGAAGACCTAGCCAAAACACGTGCAGACCACAAAGCCCAAACCAAAGAGATCATCAGCTTCCTCAAAAAAATGGGTATCGCAGAAAGACACATTCAGACGCAGCGCTCCTTCATCGATCCCAAAAGGCATCATAAGACAAAAGTTCTAGAATACTATTATGCTACTCAGTCCATAAATATCTGTATCCGTGATATGAGCAAGTATGATGACATCCTAGATGGCTTAGTAGATCTGGATGTATCAAAAGTGGGTAGCCCTAACTTTAGATCAGATCTCATAGATGAAAAAAGAGTCGAATCGCTGAGATTAGCCATGAAAGACGCTAAAGCGAAAGCACAAATGATGGTCGCAGAATTAGGACAAACTATAGGCAAAGCTAAGCTCATAAGCGAAGTGCAAAATAAAAGAACCAGTTACAATGCTGAAACCTATGGCAGTACAATTGTCACAACAGATGCCACCTCCGTAGGCGCTACACAAGGCTTTGCACCAGGACAGATGGAAATAAAATCCATAGTCATCGTTTCATTCGAATTGCTCTAGCATAGTAGCGCACGAGGCACAACGTAGCTCCGCAACAATAGCCCCAAGGGGCGAATTATTAGAAGGATTGAAGCCATTCAATAGAGCCCCAACCGAACGAAATAAACCAAGAATTGAAGCCATTCAATCCCAAACAATCACAGACAAAAACAAAACCCCAAAGGGGTGACATAGATAAGAAGAGCCCCAACGGGGCGAAATAAACCAAGGATTGAAGCCATTCAATCAAGACATAAACTCCAAACACATGCACAATGAAAATAAAAATTGCAGTGATTAATATTTAACATTGCATCCAGAATAACAACACATGGATACCATCATCTATAAGCTCATACAGGAACAACTACAACTCCCCGCATCAGGTGTCAAAAACACCGTAAAGCTACTTAGCGAGGGAGCCACTGTTCCATTCATCTCCCGTTATAGAAAAGAGATGACGGGCTCACTAGACGAAGTCGCCATAGCAGATATACAATCGAGTTATAAAGAACTCCTAGAACTTATCAAAAGAAAAGAAGCCATTCTCAAGGCCATAGAATCACAAGGCCTACTCAACCCTGCCCTCAAAACAAAAATCAATGACTGCTGGAACAAAACTGACCTAGAGGATCTTTACTTACCGTATAAAAAGAAACAAAGAACCAAAGCCACCATCGCCAAAGAGAATGGCCTAGAGCCGCTCGCCAAAATAATAATGGCACAAAAAACCAATAGCCTCTTCTTTGATGCTCAGCGATATGTCAACAAAAAAGTACCCAATCCAGAACTCGCACTAGAAGGTGCCCGCCACATCATCGCAGAGTGGGTAAGCGAGAACCTCAAGGCCAGAGACCTCGTCAGGGGCAGCTTCCAGCGCCATGCCCTCATCGCATCAAAAGTCATCAAGAGCAAAAAAGAAAAGGCCAGTAAATATGAAAGCTATTTTGATTTTTCTGAGCCTCTACGCAAAACCCCCTCTCACAGATTATTAGCCATGTACAGAGGTGAAAACGAAGGCCTTCTTCGCGTCAAGCTCAGTATAGATGACAGTTATGCACAAGAACGTATAGAGCGCATGATGATACGTCAGCGCAATGGTGACTGCGCAGATCAGATAACAGAAGCTATCGGCGATGCCTTAAAAAGACTCGTCATTCCTTCTATAGAAAATGAAACCAAAAAGGCAGCTAAACTAAAAGCGGATAAAGAGGCGATAGCCGTGTTTGCAAAAAACCTAAAAGACTTGCTCTTGGCTGCTCCGCTAGGAGAGCAAAAAGTACTAGGAATAGATCCAGGCTTCAGGACAGGCTGCAAGGTGGTAGTGCTAGCAGCTAACGGAGACTTCCTTCATTATGAAACCATCTTCCCTCACCCACCCCAGAGCAAAACGCAAGAAGCAGAGCACCTTATCCAGACACTTATTGCTAAACATCATATCACTGCTATAGCCATCGGCAATGGTACTGCCGGCAAGGAAACTTATAAGCTGATAGAAAAAATGAAATTTGACCATCCAGTAGAGAGCTACTTTGTCAATGAGAGCGGCGCATCTATCTATTCTGCTTCCAAGATAGCCAGAGAGGAATTTCCTGATCAAGATGTCACTGTAAGAGGTGCCATCTCTATCGCTCGCAGACTGATGGACCCACTTGCCGAGTTAGTAAAAATAGATGCCAAGTCTATCGGTGTCGGCCAATACCAACATGATGTAGATCAGAAATTACTCAAAGAAAGTCTTGACCATACTATAGCATCCTGCGTCAATGCCGTCGGTATCAATATCAATACCGCCAGTCAACATCTACTCACCTATGTCTCTGGGCTCGGTCCTGTGCTTGCTAAAAACATCGTCGACTACAGAAGTGCAGAAGGCTCTTATACCGAAAGAAAAGATCTCCTCAAAGTCCCACGCATGGGTAAAAAAGCCTACGAGCAAGCTGCAGGTTTTCTAAGAATCAAGGAAGGCAATAATCCTCTAGATAACACTGCCGTCCATCCAGAATCCTATAAGCTGGTATCACGAATATGTAAAGACCTAAAAAAATCTGTCTCCAAACTCGTCGGTGACAAAGGCACTCTTTCTAGCATCTCTCTTCAGGAGTACACAGATGAAAAAGTCGGACTTCCCACATTGAGAGACATCATAAAAGAACTCGAAAAGCCTGGCCTCGACCCCAGAGGTAAAGCTAGAATGGTTAATTTTTCTACTAATATAAATACCATAGCAGACCTAAAGGTCGGCATGGTTCTTCCGGGTATCGTCACCAATGTGACTAAGTTTGGTGCCTTTGTAGATGTCGGTATCAAAGAAACAGGTCTTGTTCACATCTCCCAGATTGTAAATCGATTTATCTCTGACCCTGCAGAAGTATTATCCGTCAGTCAGGAAGTGAAAGTCAAAGTGATGGATATAGACGAGGCAAAAAAACGTGTCAGTCTTTCTATGAAAGATGCCTAAGTATCTTTTCTCAAGCTGCTTTAGTGTAATTCCCTCAATCCAAATTCTGCATTAATTAATACCACGTTAATCTAATTAAGGTATTAGATATCTAACTGATTCTACTTTTTATAGGTAGAAAGAAAGGATAATGCTATATTAGAAATATAGTATTCCTATTCATCAGTCTTGGATAACTGAATATGCTTGAACAATTTTCATTAATCTCTAAATCATCTATCTATGATTCGAATCCTAACAACTGTACTCTTACTTCTGAGTACTCAATTTATTATTGCCCAGGGTTGTGATACTTGTGAAGAAGCGGCAGAATTTTCTAATGGCTGCAAATTTACGGACCCTGCTCCCCTTGCTTCAGGACTAAGTGGTCGTCTCCCAGACTGTCCGCCTCCTTGCGCACCAGTGAGTGACGGTAGTCAGCCTGCCGTATTATGTAATGGAGGCGCTTTCGTTGCTAATAATATGGCTTGGTATGCTTTTGTTGCAAGTAGTGAAAGCTTGGATATAAAACTGGAAATTTCTAATTGCGAAGCTGGTCTAGGAATGCAGTTTGGTATCTATGAAAGCTGTGATTGGGAAAACTGTGTAGTAGAGCTTCTAGATTGTACAACTTCAAGTCAAGAAGTGAGTGGAAGCTTTATACCAGGTCGTACATATTATATGTTTGTAGATGGTTGCAATGGAGAGGTCTGTGATTACAAAATTTTCATAGAGGATTTAAAAAAAGTAACCTTACCTGAAATAGATGCCATTACAGCATACAGTACCTGTAGAGGCATCTATCTGACAGAGCAAGATGATGACCCTGCACAACCTTCTAATGCTAGCATCTCAGGTAACTGTGATGTCAATAATATTATTACTGTCTGTAGGGGAGAAGAAATTTTATTTAGCGTTATACATGCAGGTGATCCAGACAACCCTATTGCTGCTCACGTCGATCCCTGTGAAGAATACTCAGAAGACCTAGATGCCAACTTTGTCTGGAGCAGCTATATAGAACCAGATTTTGTACATAATCCCTATCTAGCCGGTGGTGGATTTTCTAAACCCATAACCATGCCCGACTCTGTGGGATTCAGTAGAGTCTGTCTCGACCTCATAGAATTCGAAGACGAGGTTAAGGTAGGGCCTGTATGCATATCTGTAAATATTGTAGATGATCTCGGCATCCTCTATTACGAAGACAAGGATGGAGATGGCTATGGTAGTGGGCCTGGCATCACCTCTGATTGCACAGTGCCGGATGGTTACGCCTGCCAAGAAGGAGATTGCAATGATAATGATCCAAATATAAATCCTGAAAATCAGGTAACATCTATCAATCTGAGATGCTCAGTCGCAGCTGACACTGTATACTTTAATTGGGATGAACGACCAGGCTCTGATTATGAAATAGATCTTAGTTTGATGGCGGCTAATTTAGAAGTAGTTCAAAATCCTACAATAGCTCAAGTAACAGGATTTAATTCTCCATGTCAGCATGCTGTTCTTAAAATAGTTGCTTCAGCACCAGATAGTCCCAACTGTACGATTATAGAAAGCCTACCTTGCAGGATTAGCATAAACCCACCCATAGAAATCAGTCATAGTGCCAATGAAAATACTTTTAGCACTTGTGTAGACCACAGCATAGTAGAATTAAGAGCAGAAGTGTTTGGCATGACAAATCCACCTGAAGGAGTATGGGAACCTGATCCTTGGTGGCCTTCTGATGGTTTTATATTTGGCAGTGACCCCTCTTTCGATCCCAATGGTCTGGCACCAGGACGCTATACTGCTCAGTATACGTACACCAACCCTCTAGATGGTTGCGAATCATCTTACTCTCTTACCTTTACTATTGTAGAATGCACCAGTGCTGAATGTGATGATCCTACCGATCCTAACTACCCCGCCACTTGCGATACGGCCACGGAGATAAAAAATGTAACTACCAACGGAGGCAACCAGTGTATCACTTACTGCAATGATTTTTCCACCTCAGCTGGCTGCGCTTCTAATGCCGTATGGTTTAAAATAAATACAGATGCAGATGCCTCCAAGATGAACGTGAGCTTTGAAGGAGAAAGTGATTTTATTCCTCTTTTCCGATTAGTAGATGACTGTCAGAATTTTATGACTGTAGTGGACTGTACAGATGAGCATGAATTTAGTAGTAGTGTTTTTGGTAGCAGAGATTATTATCTAGAAGTTTCTAACCAAGGGACTCCCGGAGAATTTTCTTTATGTGTCAGCACTGAAGTAATACAAGCTTCATGTTCCTCTGTTTCACTTTCACCTTCTCGACCTGAATACCCTGACTCTAATCCTTCTGGACCTTACAACCCAGGAGAGCTTGTAGAGTTCAACTGTGAAATTGACTTCACTTCTGATCCTATAGGATT
>CALLAE010000007.1 GCA_938002665.1 uncultured Saprospiraceae bacterium
TGTAACTGATATATCTATTGCACCATCTGCAGGTCCGCTCAGTGCATTACAATCTAAGTCTGTCGCTGAAGCTAGTATAGAAATGATAGGTGGCTCTGTAAGTGTCCATGATCCTACTGCTGTACAACCATTCGCATCTGACACGGTTACTTCATACGTTCCTGCACTCAAGCCTGTCTGATCTGCATCGCCAGCAACTAAACCACTACCATCGGCAGTGGTCCACACATAAGTATAATCTCCTTCAGCTATACCTTGTCCTCCGCTTGGAGTAATATTTATTTCTCCATCAGCAGGTCCATTAGCTGCGTTACATGATAAGTCAGTAGTAACACCTGCAACTTCTACTGGTGTAGGTTCTGTTAGGGTCCAACTATCCTCAGCTGTACATCCATTAGCATCAGTAACTAGGACTGTATATGTACCAGCACTAAGGCCTGTCTGATCTGCATCTGATGCCACGAGGCCACTACCGTCTGTAGTTGTCCAGGCGTAGGTATAATCTCCTTCCACAGTTCCTTGACCACCACTAGCCGTGATATCTATAGATCCTGTAGGGTCACCACTAAGATCATTACAAGCTAGATCACTAGGAGTTCCTACGACCTCTACTGGTGTAGGTTCTACTATAACGAACTGTGCGGTACCAGTACAGCCTTGTGTATCTGTTACTGTTACCGTATAAGTGCCTGCGCCAAGTCCAGTTAAGTCCTCGATGTCCGAAATACTAGGATCTGGTGTAGGTATGTGGTCCCAGTCATAAAAGTAAACTGGAGATCCTCCAGAGGCAGTTATATCAACTGCGCCTGTTAACGTTCCACTTAGAACATTACATTGAGGTTGTGTCTCTACCCCATCTACATCAAGAGGAATCGCAGTGGTCGATCCTTCTATAGTCACAGTCAGGGGTCCGGGACAAATTTGGGCAAATGAGGTAGTTGCAACACATAAAAGCACCACAACACCTAAGAGATGTTTAATCATCGGTTTCTATTTTTTAAATAAAAGGAAATAAACGTGACCTGCCTCAGAGTGAGGAGATCGATGAAAAGGTACTTTAACAGTATAAGGACAAGAGACTTCAGGGAGAACCCCTACGTATAAGCAAAAAGTTTAATTTGTTATATACAAAATAATCACTAACTAACTGTTAATCAGCTATTTAGGCTTAATAAAAATTGGAAATTTTTGAGGTTTTTTTAAAAAATTGAAGAAAAAAACATCTTAATTGACAGATTCATTACAAAATATGCTCGTTAAAAACACAATTTTGGCATAAGGAATCATGAATTCTGGATTTAGCAATAAGAAAGGAGCTATAAGGTCTGAGATTAGTTATTGATATAGTCAGCTACCAGCTGAAATTCTGGGATGTATGCCTTGAACTGACTGCCATCCATGAGCCTTTTCATAGTATAAAAGCCAGCCATCTTTCCTATAGGTGTCGCCAAGGGACTCCATGATGAGTAGGTATGCATTTCGCCAGGCTTGAGTATAGGCGTCTTTCCGATAACCCCTTTGCCTTCTACTTCTTTGATATCTGCATTGGCATCTTTGATTATCCAGTAGCGTCTGAGTAGCTGAATCTCAAAAGCACTATTGTTTTCTATCTCTACTACATAGGAAAATGCGAAATACTGATTGAGTGGTCGTGAAGAAGCTTCTTCATAGTATGAGACTATTCTTATAGTTATACCCTCAGTTGTTTTAGTCTGCTGTATCATCTTTACCTTTAGTAGGAAGAACGAATGTATCTATGATTTTTTCTGCTTCTTTCAGTGTAACTTCTAACTGATCGTTAAGCAAAACCATATCGAAAGAATCTTCAAATAACAATTCTTTCTTTATTCTCATTATTCTCTTCTCTAGGCTTTTGGGGGTTTCAGTGCCTCTGTTAGTAAGTCTTTCAACCAAGGTTCTGAAGGAGGGTGGCTTAACAAAAACAACTAAACATTTTTCATCGTACCTGTCCTTTATATTCTGAGCGCCATTGACCTCTATATCAAAGACAACTTTTTTGCCTTCTGCCACTATTCGGTCTACTTCTGATCTGAGGGTACCGTAGTATCTGCCTTCGTATACCTCCTCCCATTCTATAAACTCGTGATTGTTGATTTTATCCTTAAAATCCTTTTCAGACATGAAATAGTAATCCTCACCTTCTGTTTCATTAGCTCTCCTAGGTCTATTGGTGGCGGATGTGGAAAAGGAAAGCGCCTCATACTTCTTCAGTAAATGTCTAACTACCGTGGTTTTCCCAGCACCAGAGGGCGCTGTAAAGACTATCATATCGTAATTATGCACAGTATCTATTGCTTACAGGGTATTCAATACTTGTTCTTTAATTTTCTCCAGTTCATCTTTCATTCTCACTACTAGCTGTTGGATATCGGAATTTTGAGCCTTAGCACCAAGGGTATTTATCTCTCTTCCCATTTCTTGGCTGATAAAATTAAGCTTCTTTCCCTTGTCTATTTTATCGACTTCTAGCTCTTCCAGGAAAAACTTACAATGTTGAGACAATCTTACCTTCTCTTCATTTATATCCAGTTTCTCTAGATAAAAAAGAATCTCTTGCTCAAAACGATTGCGGTCGATGTTTTCTTCACTTAGATGCTGGTTGAGATTTTTCTTGATACGTTCTTTCAAAGAGACAATACGATTAGCTTCAAAATCATCTACCTTAATCAGCGCAGTCTGGATACCGTTTACACGGGTTACGAAGTCCTTCATCAGAGAGGCACCTTCTTCTTTTCTAAATACCATAAGGTTACGCATGGCTTCTCGGGTCAGCTCAGAAATAATCTCCCATTCTTCCTCTGAGATCTCGCCGTCACCTATCTGAACAACATTAGGCAGTCTCACTAAAGTCTGAAGGATATCTCCAGTTTCGATGTTATTAGCTCTGGCAAAACTCAGAAGATCTTGGTAGTACTTATCCATCACTTTGGGATTGATCTTAGAATCTTCTTCGCCATCAGAGCTGATTGTGAGATTGACATCAAACTTCCCACGCTTACCCGCTTCAGCAATCAATTTTCTCAAAGCGAGTTCCTTATCTTTAAGATTAGAATTGGCTTTGAATCTGATGTCGATGTTTTTACCATTTAGAGAACGGACTTCTATTCTGAAGGTCTTGTCTCCTATCTCCTTAGAAGCTTCACCAAAACCTGTCATAGAATAGATCATATTTGCTAATTTTTTCTTCTTGATTGAATTCAAGATCGTATAAAACGCGAAGCTAATTATTTTAAACTTCGTAAATCATAAACGGAGGTATATATAATTGAAAGTGAGACAATTAGCTATATTTAGGTGTTTGGATAAAAACACGTCCAAAAAAGAAGGGTAATAATTTCACTAAATGATAAAAAATGCGAAATTTGCCCTCCCTTGAGAAAAAACATCTCATAAACACTTATTAATCAATATTTTACGATAATATGAGAAAAGCTGATCTGGTTGCCGTCATCTCTGAAAAAACTGGTGTTCCAAAAGTCGACGTGCTGGTAACAATGGAGGAATTCTTCAAAGAAGTGAAAACATCATTATCGTCAGGAGAAAATGTTTACATCAGGGGCTTTGGTTCTTTTATAATCAAAAAGAGAGCAAAGAAGATAGGAAGACATATCAAGCAAAATGTGGCTATAGAAATTCCAGAACACTATATCCCTTCATTTAAGCCAGCAAAAATCTTTGTAGATCAGGTCAAGGAAAAAGTGAACTCACTACCTGATGATAAACCAACCTCTGTAGACTAATATGATGAGCAGACCACAGGTCATTACTATAGTAAGCTTTTGCCTGTTATTCCTGCTATTATATTTTGGTTGTTCGACCAAGTCTCCAGAACATAAAGCCTTAGAAAAGTCCAGGGCCCAAAAATTTGAACTGATAAGTATTGATAGGGTAATAGCAGAATCCAAAAAAACCTTACCAGGTGTCGCTCAATCAGAGATACAACAATACGAGCAGAAAATCAGGAATGTAGAAATAGATAGCCAAAAGGTCACTTATCAAAAAGCCCTGGCGTCGATATGGTATGCTGAAGGCCATCCTTTGATCTCTGGACATTATGCTGAGCAGATAGCTGAGCACATAAATGATACAGATTCCTGGAATATAGCTGGAACGACCTATTCTATAGCCTCAAAAAAGCTAGGAGAAGGAAATGAAAGAGAGCATGCAATAGCTAAAAGTAGGGTAGCTCTGGAAAAAGCATTATCACTCAGTCCGGATAATATAGATAGTAAAATCAACCTTGCACTGACCTATGTGGATGCTCCCTTAGAAGAAAATCCAATGAAAGGGATAATGATGTTGGTGGATTTGAACGAAAAACATCCTGAGAACGTTCCTGTTTTGATGCAATTAGCCCGATTATCATTAAAAACAGGACAATTGGAGAAAGCTATTGTAAGATTGACAAAAGTTATAGAACTTCGTCCATCCTTAAAAGAAGCTCATTGTATGCTGGCAGAAGTGCTAAGAAACAAGGGCGATAATGAATTGGCCAAGAAGGCCCAATCAATTTGCGATAATAATTAAACAAGATAAATATGCCTTGCGGTAAAAAAAGAAAACGACATAAGATCTCTACTCATAAGAGAAAAAAGAGACTTAGAAAAAACAGACATAAGAAAAAGAATAAATAATTGACTGACCAGGTGGCATATGCCGCTTGGCTTTTGATTTTTTATTTATTTAAAAACTATCAGGTAACTGTGATAAGCTTTCAATAGCAGTACTATTCGCAATTATTTCCAAGATTAAGTTGTAGACCATCCCCAAAGGTCTAATTATCAATACTGATAATATTCTGACACAGGACCTGTAAAAACATCAGACTTTGGAAAAGGAGTTATTGATTAAATCAACTCCCACTGAAGTAGAAATAGCCTTAATCGAGGATAAAAAACTCGTAGAACTCCATACTGAAACAAACGATAACGATTTTTCAGTAGGTGACATTTTCTTAGGTTATACTAAAATGTTGAGACCTGGTCTCAACGCTGCTTTTTCAGATGTGGGAGTTAGAAAGGATGCCTTTCTACATTATACTGATCTGGGTCCTCAGATAAAGTCCTTACAGCTATACACAAGACTAGCCTTAGAGAAACAACTGTCTGGCCACCTGCTTGAAAACTTCAAGATCCAGCCAGAAAACGAGAAAAATGGTAAAATAGATCGGGTTTTCAAGAAAAACCAGCCCTGCCTAGTACAAATCCTCAAAGAACCCATATCTACTAAAGGACCTCGTCTGACTTGTGAGATTACGCTTGCAGGACGATTTATGGTGATGACCCCCTTCAAGAACAATGTTTCTGTCTCCAAGAAAATAGTAAATGCCGAAGAGCGAAAGAGGCTAAAAGTCCTTGTGGAAAGCATCAAACCGAAAAACTTTGGTATCATCATCAGGACTGCTGCTGAAGGAAAAAAGGTCGCTGATCTTCATGATGAGATAAGCAATCTCACTACTAAGTGGGCTGCTATCACGACTGAGCTGGGGCAATCCAAGAAACCTAGAAAAGTACTCAGTGAAGTAGATAAAACGAAAGGCTTCCTGAGAGACATCATGAATGAATCTTTCAACAAGATCGTCATAGATGATAAGGACATGTACGCAGATGCCAAAGCTTATCTGCAAAGTGTCTCTCCGCAACAAGTGAAAATTCTATCTCTATACAAAGGCAAAAAACCACTCTTTGATCACTATGGTATAGGTAAGCAGATAAAATCTAGCTTTAGTAAAACGCCTACTATGTCTAGCGGTGCCTATCTAGTGATAGAACATACCGAAGCCATGCACGTCATAGATGTCAACAGTGGACCTAAGTCACAGAGCCGTGACCAAGAAGCCGCTGCGCTCAAAGTCAACATAGATGCTGCCCGCGAAATAGCAAGACAACTCAGACTACGAGACCTCGGTGGACTCGTCGTCATAGATTTTATAGATCAGAGGAAGAAAGAAAACAAAAACATCCTCTACTCTAAGATGAAGGAGTTCATGGCGGAAGACCGTGCTCAGCACACCATCCTTCCGCTCAGTAAGTTCGGCCTGATACAGATTACAAGACAAAGAGTAAAGCCAGAACTGAAAATAAATACGCTAGAAGCATGCCCTTCGTGTAAAGGTTCAGGTAAAGTAGAACCTGCGCAATTATTACCTGACGAAATAGAAAGACATCTAAAGTTTATCATAGAGGCCTACCCTAATGCAGCCATCACCCTTCGAGTCAATCCTCTCTTACATACCTATTTCAAAAATGGTATCATCACTAAGCAAATGCGCTGGTATATGACTTATAAAAAATGGGTCAAGCTCGTCTCAGATCAAGAACTACATATCAATCAGTATAAGTTCATGAACAAGTTTGACGACGAGATACGTATAGAGACTGATTAAGACATGATGGATTTTATTCCATCTACAGCCCATACTATTATTATCGCCCCGCTCAACTGGGGACTAGGCCACGCCACTAGATGTATCCCCATCATCTATAGCTTGCTGGCAAACAATAAAAAAGTCATCCTTGCAAGCGATGGAGAAGCCTTACAACTACTGAAACAAGAGTTTCCTAGCCTTCTTCATGAATCGCTTCCTGGTTATAAGGTACGCTACGACTCCGACAGCCTATTGCAGATCGTCCTTGGCAATAGTACCAACATAGCACAAGCCATCAGAAAAGAAAAAAAGGCAGCTAAGCAGCTGGTCAACAAGCACGACGCCGACCTTATTATTTCGGATAGTCGTTTTGGCTTTAGAGCTCAGAAGGCACACAACATCATTATCAGCCACCAGCTCAGTCCTCAAGCAGCCAACTCTCTTCTGAAAACCGTACTAGAAAGAGGCAACAGATACTTCCTCAATCAATTTGATGAATGCTGGATTCCAGATACTGCTGATCACAAGCTCAGCGGCCTACTCAGTCAGAACAATAAAATTAAGTGCCAGCGCTACATCGGTCCGCTCTCAAGATTTAATAAAGAGAGTAATTCTGCTGACACAAACGCAACTAAGAATTTTGACTTAAGTATAATTCTCTCTGGACCAGAACCTGCGCGATCAAAACTAGAGACAGAGCTCATCAAAACCTTAGCTACTAGCTCTAAGAAAATCTGCCTAGTGCGCGGCACCAAGGAGCTAAGCACCGCCTCTCCCCTTTCTTCAAACTGGAAAATCTATGATCGTCTAAACTCCGAACAGCTACTCGACGTGATCACCGGTAGTCATAAGATACTCAGCAGATCAGGTTATACATCTATCATGGACTATACACAATTAGGTATAGGCGCTTATCTCATTCCGACACCAGGGCAGACGGAGCAGGAATATCTGGCGAAGCATCTAGATGGGCAGTATGGATTTAGCTGGATAAAAAGTACTGCAAGTCTCGCAAGCATGGACCTAATTTAGATAGCAGCATACCATAAAATGAATTAACTTAGGCTGTCCTAAAGCTTATAGTTATGTCTGATCGTATCCATATCATCATAGTGCTTATCAGTTTTGCCCTAGTTCCGAAGTTTTCTTCTGCTCAGGACTCGCTCAACATGGTGCGGGTAGGACATTGGGATCCGTCAGGCATGGTGTCATATGCAGGCAATACCTATAACGACATCTGGGGCTATACTACCCCAACTGGAGAGGAATATGCAATAATCGGCAACGTAGATTCTATACTCGTGGTAGATATCACTGATTGTTCTAACCCGACTCGTGTCTATGGATATGATGGTGGGAATACAACGATCTGGAGAGATATAAAAACCTTTGGCACTTATGCCTATAGTGTCTGTGATAATTGTACTGAAGGCTTACACATTTTTGATATGTCAGCCCTGCCAAGTGGCAGTGTACAGCATGAGCTAACCACTACTGCCTTCTTTGACAAGGCTCATAATATCTACATCGACACCGCAACACAAAAACTCTACGCAGTAGGTACTAACACCGTAGACGAAGGCTTCGTCATTCTAGATCTTTCTGTATCGCCTGAAGACCCCACCCTCATCGCAGAACTAGAACTAGATGATGAAATAGGCTGGCCTTCAGCAAATTTCTATATACATGATGTGTACGTACGCAATGACACAGCTTATGCGTCTCACGGTAACCAAGGTTATTATATCTGGGACCTTACAGATCTCAATAACATAGAAGTGCTAGGCGATTTTGATGCTGGTGGTTATAATCATAGTAGCTGGACTACTCAGGATGGTAGCTATGCCTACTTTGCAGAGGAAGTTCCTACAGGTCGTCCTATGCATGTCATAGACTTGGCTAATCTAGGCGATCCTATCTTAGACATACAGTCAGTGGGCACCTTCCAACATTCACTGGGCACCTCTGGTGGCTCCACACCTCATAACCCTTTTATAGTCAATGATACGCTATACATCTCTTACTACCATGATGGGCTGAAAGCCTACGACCTCAGCAATCCTAGTAGCCCTGTGCTGGTAGGTTATTATGATACCTATCCTAATAATGGAGGTACATATAGTGGTTATGAAGGCGCCTGGGGTACCTATCCTTTTTTTGATTCAGGATGTATCTGTGTCTCAGATGTGGAGCATGGACTCAATATTATAAAGAACTGTGATATACAATTATACTACGAAGATAGTGATGGAGACGGTTATGGAAATGTCGCCACAGAAGTAGAAGCCTGTATCCCTCCTAATGGTTGGGTAACAGATAAATCTGATTGTGACGATACTAATGCTAATGTTAACCCCGGTGCAGCAGAAGTCTGTGACGGGCTAGATAATAATTGCGATGGCAATATAGATGAAGGAGCTCTTCTCACTTTCTATAGAGACTTAGACTCAGATGGTCATGGTGATATAAATGTTACCGCTATGGCTTGTACTGCTCCGACTGGTTTTGTGACTGATTATACAGACTGCAATGACCAAGATGACAATATTCACCCCGGCAACACTGAGATCTGTGACGGTCTAGATAACAACTGCGATGGCAATGTAGACGAAGGCGTTCTCCTAACTTTTTATAGAGATCTAGACATGGATGGCTACGGTGATCCTCTCACGACTACTACTTCTTGCAGTAGCCCTGCTGGTTACGTAATTGATAACACTGATTGTGATGATCAAGCTGCCAGCATTAATCTTGACGCTACAGAACTCTGTGATGGCATAGATAATAATTGTAATGGTATTATAGACGAAAATTGTAATGTCCTAGATGCTTGTGATGCTATCAATCTTTATATCTCTACTATTACTCAGAATGAATACCACGTAAAAGAAGAAATAGATTCTGATGCAACGATTACTTCTTCACAAAACATCACTTACAATGCAGGAATAGATATCGATCTGGCTGCAAACTTTGAGGTTGCTATGGGTGCAGAATTTCTTGCTCAGATAGAAGACTGCGATGATACTATGCCCGTTATTGTTAATGAACCCCTTACTGCCAAGGCCATGATCAACATACTAGCCAAAGCGCCTGACTCTCTGGGCAGAGCATACTTACTCTATGATTCAAATAATAACTTGATTAAGCATTTTAAAACCAACCAGTTGCTACTCTACCTTGCAGAAGTAGATAGCACTGCACTTTATACATTGAGATACATCGGCGAGAAATAGAAAGGCCATAATGTCCAAAGCTATTTGATAAAAAAAAGTACACATGACAGAGATACCCAGCTACGAAAGTAATGAGCTGATAGATAAGTTACCTAAGCATCTTAAGCAATTTATCAAGCCTCAGAATTACGAGACATATACTCCTATCAATCAAGCTGTGTGGCGCTATGTGATGAGAAAAAACATCAGCTATCTTTCTAAGGTGGCACATGATTCTTATGTAGCTGGTCTTGCTCAGACAGGAATAGGCATAGAACAAATTCCGAGCATGTATGGCATGAACAGGATACTCAAAGAAATCGGTTGGGCTGCTGTAGCTGTAGATGGTTTTATCCCACCTAATGCTTTTATGGAATTTCAGGCATACAAGGTCTTGGTGATTGCTTCTGATATTCGCCAACTAGAAAACATAGAATATACGCCTGCACCAGACATCGTCCACGAAGCAGCTGGCCATGCCCCCATCATTGCTAATCCTGATTATGCAGAGTATCTAAGGCGACTAGGAGACATCGGCGCTAAAGCTATCTTGTCTAAACACGACATGGATCTCTATGAGGCTGTCAGAAAATTATCTATTCTAAAGGAAGCAGAGGGCACAGATGAAAAAGAAATCAAAGCTGCAGCTGCAGAGGTAGATCGCTTGCAAGAAATGGAAGTCGAATTATCTGAGATGGCACAGATGCGTAACTTACAATGGTGGACTGTGGAGTATGGTCTCATAGGAGAAGTAGAGTCTCCGAAAATATATGGTGCTGGCTTGCTGTCTTCCATAGGAGAAAGCAAATGGTGCATGAATAATGAAGTCAAGAAACTGCCCTACTCTATAGCTGCTGCTCAGCAGAGTTTCGATATCACCAAACCACAGCCTCAACTTTATGTCACTCCAGATTTTTCCTATCTGATGGAAGTGCTAGAAGGTTTTGCTAATACACTGAGCTTAAGAAAAGGTGGCTCACTAGGCCTACAAAGACTGATAGAGTCCAATATGGTGGGCACTATAGAGATAAATACTGGCTTACAGATATCTGGACGGTTTTCCCGAGTGCTCCTCAATGATAATAATGAAGTCATTTACTACTTTACTCAAGGCCCTACTGCGATGGCCTATAGAGAAAAAGAGCTGATAGGACATGGTGCCGCTTATCACAAAGACGGCTTTAGCTCGCCACTAGGCAAACTTAAAAACATCAATCTTGCCATAGAGGACATGGGGCCTTTTGATCTGAAGGCATATAATTTTTACGACAATAAATGGTTGTCTTTCGAATTTGAGAGTGGCGTCAAAGTAGAAGGTCTGAATGTAACTGGTATCAGAAACATACAAGGTAAGCTGATGCTTATACAACTCAAAGACTGCACCGTTACCTTCGGAGATGAAGTCTTATTCAAACCAGAATATGGCACTTATGATATGGCGATAGGCAGTAAAATAATTTCTGCTTATGCCGGCAGTGCCGACCATGACTCCTTTCCTAATCTCTATGAAGCCTCTACAGTAAATACCATCCAGCAAGTAAAATCTGACTCACAGTTAGAAGTGGAAAGGCTATACTCTAAAGTGCGAAAGCTGAGAGAAAACAAGCTAGCTACTGATGCAGAGCTCCGCCAGATTTCAGACTGGGTGGCTACTCATCGTCCTCATGAATGGTTGCTGTTGCTCGAAATCTTAGAACTTGCACAAGAAGATAGCTATAAAGCAGAGCTAAACAAAACCTTACTAACTATAGCCTCTGAAAACTCTAAAATCAAAACACTTATCGTAGAGGGCATAGAGATGGTAGCATAGCGATAACTACTCTAACATACATCCCCTCACTACTTTCCTGCATCTTAGGTATGATGGCCGTGGTCGTTTTCTCGACGAGTATCCTGAGTAATACGACCAAGGACCTCATACTCAGAAACTGCGCATTCTGACTGCTTTGTTTTATTAATAACTAAAAGTTATTGTCATGAAAAATGGAAAGACAGTCATCAGCAACGTGAATGGAAAGATGTATCTAAGCATTCCATCGAAGAAGAATTGGTTTGTGCTAGGCTTCTCAATATTCTGGCTCACAGGATGGGTATATGGGTTTTACTCTGTGGGTAGACTCTTACACTATCACCTAGTCAATGATAACATAGACTACTTTCTTATCGTATGGTTATTATCCTGGTTTCTAGGTGGTAGTTCTGTTATCTCCTTTGTGGGTTGGGGGCTATTCGGCAAGGAAAAACTGACGATAGATAAGGATACCATTAAGTTTCAGAAAACAGTATTTGGCCTAGGTAAACGTCGCACTATTCCTAAGAGTGAAATTAAAAATCTGAGAGAGCATCAGACATGTGGGAATCTATTCAGCGGCTGTCGTCTTATTCCTTATGGTCTGAATACAGGTAAGATAAGATTTGATCATGGGATGCGGTCGTACTCTTTTGGGTTAGTGCTAGATCAGCCAGAAGTTACAGAACTGATGTCTGTACTAGAGACTAAGCTATCTGAAGAGAACCATCTAGTAGAAGAGGAAATAACGGGTATACAGTATGAGCAACTGTTTAGGTGGGAGGTGGGGTGAGAGTCCCATTCATTACTCTGTGATTAGTGGATTGGTGATTGGTGGATTGGTGAATTGGTTGATTGGTTGATTGGTGAATTGGTTGATTAGTGATTGGAATTTGGAATTTGGAATTTGGAATTTTGAATTTAGTGGTTGGAAGGAAAGAAGAGAGTATACGAAATGAAAAGGGCCGAAAAAGATTACCTTTGCTCCATGAAAATGCGACTCAATAAATATGTTGCTCATGCTGGAGTCTGCTCACGTCGGAAGGCTGGAGAACTCGTCAAACTAGGTAAGATAAGAGTCAATGGTATAGTAGAGGCTAAC
>CALLAE010000008.1 GCA_938002665.1 uncultured Saprospiraceae bacterium
AAGACCAGCCCAGTCTTTGCTTATTACGAGAAAACAGGTAAGTCTCAGAAGATAGAAGGTATCGGCAGTATCGATGAGATCTTTGCACGATTGTCAGGTGCACTTAGCTAAACAGGAAAATTCCAATCAGGAAAATTCCAACTATTAGCTCAAAGCTAAAGTCTATTTATAATTAGACCCCAACAAGCACCCCTAAGCCTCCAAAGCCCCTCTAACCAACTCATACAAGCCCTCCGCAGAAGGCTCCTCACAATACGCCACCTCAGTGTCAGTAAGTTTTTTGATAGTCATAGCAGTCGACTTTCCTATGACAAATACAGCACTATCTCCGAACGTATGCCGCAAAAGAAAAGCTTTAACATTCAGTGGGCTTGTGAAAGCATAGATGTCAAAATCCTCTAGTAGAATAGTTTCATCTAGTTCGTTTTTGTAGACGATCAGGTTATGTATCGTATGATCAGTAAGAAAGCTATCTAGACTTCTCATGCTCTTTTCTGCCTGTGGAAAAAGGATGGATAAGCCCTTCCATTTAGTCTTGAGTTCAGCTGCTAGCTCTGCTTGATTGCCCTGACCTTGTAGGTCAGGTCTTGCTCCAGTAAGCTGCGCGAAAACTGCGGCGCTGGCTCTGCCCATTACACCGTATTGTTTTTTGCTATCGTAGGGGCAGTGCTGTAGAAAGTGCGCTATTGCTTTTTGGCTATAGAAGAAAATGGCCTCATGTGGCGGTGGTGTCTTAAAGGGAAGATAAGAAATCTTCAAAAGAGATTGTCCAGTGACGGTGTGGCCGTGAGCTGTTAGTTTATGAAAAGGGGAGTCAGTCTTGAGTGGACGAGAAATAAATATTTTCTTAGCTCCACTCTTATTCATCCTCAAAGAGATCTTCTAATTGCTTACCCATCATGAGGGCTTTGAAGCAGCGGGTAGCGGCGATCACATCTGCCCGAGCATTGTTAGGAGGTGAGTAGGCTTTCTGGAAAATGATAGCATGCAGTTCCGATAGGGTAGGCCATTTGTAGCCACCAGTCTTAGAAGGAAGCTTGCAGAAAAAAGTGCTTTCGCGCATCAGGCAATAACTCAGCTTTCTGAAGAGCGAATGGGTTATGCCCTTCCTTAGGAACTCTGCGGCCACTACATTTTCATTAAAATTTTGATTGTGCGAGAAGACATAGTAGGCATTCTTTAGACTTTCATCAAAAGCTTTCAGAACCTCTTCTAGGGGCTGGCTTTTGTTGTCTATATCTTCTTGATCTATTCTACATCTCTTGGATATTTCTTCATTGAAAGAGAAGCCTTCTGGTTTTACGATGTAGTCTTGGTTTTCTGTTGGCTTGAGGTCTTTGTCTAAGATGATCCATGAAAGATGTATCATTCTCGGCCATGCGAACGTATCTGAAAAAGGGGCTTTCCAGTTTTTGGGTTTATCTATCGCGGAACAATCAAAGATTAAGTACATCCTTCTATTCTATGGTCTAAATATCAGCAGTATGATCCGCATTCAATAACTTTTCTACGACTCTTTCGGCTAGCTGATGTTGGGTACTCTGAGAGTGGGTAATTCTTATGATGGCCTTATCTGCTTCCTTGGCATAGGCTGTGTACACGTGAAAATTGCCTGCAGCATCTATATTACAATAGACACCTAGTGGCATCTGGCATCCCCCCTCCATCAGCTTGAGAATCTTTCTTTCTACATTGGTGTGGGCTGCGGTATCCTTATCGTGGATTTTTGCGATTATTTTTCGCATTTCTGTATCGGCTGATCTGACCTGATAGGCGATGACGCCTTGTGCTGGTGCAGGCACAAACTCTTTGGGATGCATCCTGATAGCGACAAGATCAGAAAGATCCAGCTCTAATCTATCCAGGCCTGCAGCAGCTAAGATGATTGCATCATATCCGCCATCTCTTAGTTTCTGAACTCTAGTAGGCACATTTCCTCTGAGGTCTTTGACTGTAGCAGAAGGTATAAAATCTAGAATCTGGGTTTTACGTCTTATGGATGAAGTACCTATAGTGCAGCCTTCCTTTAGACCAAAGTCTCTTTGGCTGTCATGGCATTCTGGACGGACGAGTATAACATCTGAGGGATTGGCTCTTGTAGATAAGCCTGCTAGGCTGAGACCTTCTGGCTGCTCAGTGGGCAGATCCTTTAGAGAATGGACTGCGACGTCTATTTGTTTTGCTAGCAGAGCATCTTCTATTTCTTTGGTAAAGAATCCTTTGCCTTCTAGCTTATCGAAACTGAGATTCTGGATGGCATCACCTTGAGTCTTGATGATTACTAATTCTGGCTGAAATCCCAATTGTACTAACTCCCTCTCTACCTTTTTGGCTTGCCATAAGGCTAAACGACTGCCTCGAGTTCCTATTTTAATCAATCTACTCACCTATTTTACCTCATTTTGCTTTGATTCCACGAAGGTAAGCCATCTGAGGTATTCCTATAGATGTCTTGGCGGAGATATCAAAGAATTTTTTTTAATTACATAAATTATTGATAATCAATTAATTGTAAATATTATGTGATTTTTGTTATTTGTAAGTTAAATAAGTAGAGGATTGCTAGCGTTTGGATAATGAAATTTATTAGGCTCAGTATATTTGCAGTCTTTTAAATGGAAAAAACTAGACGGAAAAACTTTACTCTTTAAGTCATTGAATCAGGCGATGACTTAGCAAAAACCCATCAACAACTTCGGTATCAAAGTTGCATGACTTGTAAGGTCGTTTAGAGTATTTTATTGCATATATTCAATCACTCTTAGAAATATATATGACGTATACAGTTGGGAAAATTGCAGAATTAATAGGCGGGTCTGTTCAGGGTGACTCCACTATAGAAATTAAAGGCGCAGCAGGGATAGAAAAAGCTAGCCCAGGTCATATTACTTTCCTTTCCAACGATAAATACATAGCAGATACTAAGAAGACCGAAGCATCAGCCATATTAGTTCATCAAAAGTATGCTACGGAGAAATTTACAATCCCTACTATCTGTGTGGACAATGTCTACTCAGCACTAGCTGAAATACTGACGCTATTTGACTCCAGAGAAGATAGAGATCCTGGTATCCATCCGATGGCTTTCGTGGATAGTTCAGCAAAAGTGGATGCGACAGCCCATATTAGTGCATTCAGTATTCTAGAAGAAAATGTTGCTATTGGTCCAGAAACCCACCTTTTAGGTCATGTGTACTTAGGCAAGAATGTAACTGTAGGCAAGAATTGTATCCTGTATCCTGGTGTCAAAGTCTATAAAGACTGTCACATAGCAGATAATGTCATATTGCATTCCAATGTTATCATAGGTTCTGATGGATTTGGCTTTGCGCCGCAGGGTGATGGTACTTTTGTAAAGATTCCACAGATAGGCAATGTGGTTATAGAAAATAATGTAGAAATAGGAGCTAACACGGTAGTAGATAGAGCAACTATGGGTTCTACACTTATCAGAGAAGGTGTCAAGCTAGACAACTTAATCCAAGTAGCACATAACGTAGAGATAGGTAAGAATACTGTGATTGCTGCCCAGACAGGTATAGCAGGAAGCAGTAAAGTAGGTGAACAATGCCAGATAGGTGGTCAGGTAGGAATAGTAGGCCATCTTAATCTAGCTAACAGAACTATGATACAGGCCCAGAGTGGTGTTACTAAATCAACTAAAAAAGAAGGAACCAAGCTATATGGTAGCCCAGCTATAGCTTACAATAATTACCTCAAATCCTTTGCTATATACAAGAATTTGCCCGACCTTCAAGCGCGAATCAGCAAATTGGAAAAACTACTGGGAGAGCTACAAGATTCCCAAGATCAACCGTATGAATCAAAAAACGATAGCGAAGGAGTTTGAACTTGAAGGGATAGGCCTCCACACTGGGAAAATGGTCAAAATGACCTGTCAACCCTCAGCAGCCAACACCGGCATTATATTCAAAAGAATAGACTTAGAAGGCAGTCCAGAAGTGCCTTCCTCACTTGTATGTGTGGACTCTACTTTTAGAAGTACAGTGCTCAGTAAAGATGAAGTGGTAGTCAGTACTACTGAGCATCTGCTCTCAGCACTCGCGGGCCTAGAAATAGATAATCTACTCATAGAACTCAATGGTCCTGAAATACCGATTCTGAACGGAAGCGCTCAGCCTTTCGTCTCAGAAATCGTCAAAGCAGGGGTTCAGGAACTAGAGGCACCCCGAGAATATCTGGAACTAGATGAGAAATTAGAATTTGTAGATCCTGAGAGCGGTTCGGAATATATCTATATACCAGTAGAAGATCACAAGGATACTGAACTCACTTCTATCATAGAGTATAATTCTAAAGTAGGCAGACAAGTTGCGATATTCAAAGAAGGAGTTTCTTACGAAAAAGAAATAGCACCTTCCAGAACTTTTGTCTTTGTCAATGAATTAGAAGAGCTGTACAATAGAGGTGTCATAAAAGGTGGGAGAGTAGATAATGCTATTGTCTTCAGTCAGAAAGATTACCCTCAGTCCAAAGTCAAAGAGCTCGCTGCGCATTTTAATGTAGACACAGAAGTGTTAGTGGATAATGGAATACTGAATGGACTTACCCTTCAGTATCCTAATGAACCAGCTAGGCACAAGCTGCTGGATTTGATAGGGGATCTCTATTTGTTAAGGATGCCAATAAAAGGAAAAATTATTGCTAAGCGTCCTGGCCATACTGGTAACATTGCGTTTGCCAAGTATCTGAA
>CALLAE010000009.1 GCA_938002665.1 uncultured Saprospiraceae bacterium
ATAGATGATGCCCTTATGTCTAATAGCATCAATAATCTGAAGGTCCTGCATGGGAAGGGCACAGGAGTACTGAGAAGAACGCTATGGCAAAAGGCGAAGGAATATAAAGACATCAAGAAGATGTGGCACCCTGAGGAAGAGTATGGAGGGAATGGGGTTACTTATATTTCTTTTTAGCCCAAATTGCCGGATATTGTTATGAGCATTATGGAGAAGTGGTAGGATGGGCAAGAGGATTGCTCGATATTTATAATGAAAAATATAATGACAAAGATTGTATCGACCCTATAGAAGACAGGACCGCAAAGTCTCACAATGAAGTTTCGCTGGAATTGAGTCCAGTACCTGTGTCAGATATCTTTTATGTAAGAGTGAAAGGTGAAAAACTAGGCACTGGAAATATAACTTTGGTAGATGTTACGGGTAGAACTTTATTACATAAAGTCATCTCAAATGAAAACGCCATACAACTTGATCTAAGTACCCTAGAAAACGGGTATTATGTCATACGTTATGAAAATGAGTATAAGGTCGTAATAACTGAATCTTTAAATGTCTTTCATTGATAAACATTTATATCTTAGAACTGCCTGAAATTAATTTTGGGCAGTTCTATTAAAATTCTATGCAAAAAATTGTAACCCTATTTTTCTTAACCATTGTTTCTTTTGCTGAAGCTCAGAAGCAGGATTATTATTGGCCATTTGGGAGTGATCAAGATAATGCTGTAGAAGGGGTGCAAGCCATTGAATTTGATTTTAATAATTCACCATTTTCACCAAAACAAAGAGAAGGAGGCTTAGAATTTGATCAGAATAATAGTGCTATCTGCGATGGTGATGGCAACTTACTTTTCTATACCAACGGCTGTGCAGTAGCTAATAGACTACATGAGCAGATGCCAAATGGGGACAGCATTAATGCCGGCTTATTCTTTGATACGTTCTGGGGTGGTGACTGCAGAAATGGTTATCCTGGTGGTCAGGATATCACTATACTTCCAGATCCTGCTTATGAGATGGGCTATTATATTATCCATAAGACCCGGCATATGGATAGTATTACTGAACTAAGATGGATGAAAGATCTCAGTTATACTTACGTCGATTTGTCTCAAGATAATAGCTTAGGGGATGTCGTGGAAAAAAATATCTCCTTTTATGAAGGCGAACTGCTCTGGTCCTATCTTACGACTATCAGCCATGCAAATGGTAAGGATTGGTGGATAATTAATCCAGTGCATCCGCATGGGTTCCTTGTGTCTGCCTTGACAGAGGAAGGTGTGAATTATTCCTCTATTCAAGCTGGACCTATCTGGGATGAAAGATACTCAGGTGCATCTGGTGACGCCAAGTTTTCTCCTGACGGTAGAAAATATGCCTGCTTTAATGAAGTAGAAGGCTTATTACTCTATGACTTTGATCGAGAGCAAGGCAGTTTAGCTAATGAGCAACATATTCCATGGAGCATGGGAGCTGGGAATTCAGGGAGAGAAAGTTGCGAATGGAGTCCTAACTCTCGTTTCCTCTACCTGACACAGCCCGATACTCTATGGCAGCTAGATACAAGAGTAGTGCCCTTAGAAGATGGTCTAGAGTTTATTGCAGAACATAATGGCGTGAATGATCCTCTCTCAACAGCATTCTTTAGGACAACCTTAGGACCAGATTGTCGCATCTATATAAGATCTGGCAGCAGTACTAATACTTTTCATGTTATTAATAAGCCTGATGAGAAAGGTGTTGCCTGTGATTTGGTCCAGCAAGGAATTAGATTACCGTACATTTCTTCAACAGGTTCCTTCCCTAACTTCCCCCGCTTCCGAGTAGACGAGGAAGAGAAGTGTGATCCTAGTATCGTAAGTATAGTCGGCGAGACTGTGTGGTGGCGTAGAGACCTGACCGTATATCCTAATCCTACCCGTGGACTAGTCACGGTAGAGGTGCCTGAGAGTAAGCGCGGTAGAATGTATGTCGTGGATATGAGTGGGCAGATAGTGATGACTAAGAAGGTGGAGGTGCTGACTGGAGAGGTGGAGCTGTTTCTGGGGCAGCTGGTGGCAGGGACTTATAGTGTGGAGTTTGTGCCTCGGGATCATGATGAGCGGGTGGTGTGGACTAGTAAGGTGGTGGTTGTTGAATAGTGGACTAACTATCTTTTGGATTAGTTCATTATTGATTAGAAATCCTGAAAATCCTTTAATCCTGAATATTCTGATTCTGACAAAAAGCTAAAGTGGGTGGGTAGAGATAAGTTGTAGACGGCAGCCCTACATGCTCGTGCTAATGCCTACGCCTAGCTGTTATCAATGACAATACTAAAGGATGACTCCTCGACCAACAGGGATGACAGAAAAAAAACAAAAAAAAAGCGATACCAACCGGCATCGCTTCCTTAAAAGTTATGTTCTTATTCCTATGCAAACATCTCTGTTCCAGAGAAGTGAAAGTTAGCTTCTATGAGTGCATTCTCATCGCTGTCAGAACCGTGTACTGCATTCTCACCAATACTAGTTGCGTATAGCTTTCTCACAGTGCCTTCTGCAGCTTCAGCAGGATTAGTAGCTCCTATAAGCGTCCTGAAATCTTCTACTGCATTATCCTTTTGTAATACAGCTGCAACGATAGGTCCAGAAGACATGAATTCTACCAGTTCTCCATAGAAAGGTCTTTCCTTGTGGACTGCATAAAACTGTCCAGCCATCTGAGGGCTTAGATGTACATACTTCATAGCTACTATCTTAAATCCACCTTTGTTGATGTGATTTAGAATAGCTCCGATGTGGCCATTTTTGACTGCCCCCGGTTTGATCATTGTAAATGTTATGTTACCTGCCATAAGTCTCTTATTATTTTGTTTAGGGCGCAAAAGTATGAAATAGCCTATAACATTGCTTTTCACTTGGAGTAATTTTTAGTTAATAGCTCAGAGGCACAGATATAAACAGAATTCCAAAACTGAATTTTAGTTAAAATTCATAGATATAGTCTAGCAATGAGGCCATTTCTGACGGTGTGGTTATATATTATAATTAACAGTTATCTAATTAAGATAAATTGACCATTTTTGCGCTCAATGGTATTGTCAGCAACAGATATTTCGGAAATAAAGGAAGCCATAGCTTATCCTAAGGGAATCGTAATTATTAGTCACAGAAATCCTGATGGAGATGCTATAGGCTCTAGCTTAGGGCTTAAGCTCTTTCTAGATAAGTTTGGTCACAATAGCAAAGTTATTCTGCCGAGTGACTATCCCGGCACCTTTCATTTTTTATCAGGTATAGACCAGTGTATTATTTTTGACCATGAGCAAGCTAAGTCAAAAGAACTCATAGCGGCCGCCGATATTATTTTCTGTCTAGATTTTAATTCATTAGATAGAGTAGATAAGATAGGTCCATTCATCCAAGACTCTAAGGCAAAGAAAGTCCTCATAGATCACCATCTAGACCCAGAGCCATTTGCTGATTATGTCTTCTCTGATATTCATGCTTCTTCTACTTGCGAAATGATACACAAGTTCATACTTGATCTCAGTGAAGGCGAAAAATTAGATCCTGAAATTGGGGAGGCCTTATTCACTGGGCTTATAACAGATACTGGTTCATTCAAGTATAGTACCAGGCCCGAAACTTATACCACTGCAGCAGATCTGAAGAAGATAGGGGTGGATGATTATGGTCTTCAAGATAAAATATTCAATACCGTAACTGAAAAGCAAATGCGCCTTCTAGGTCATTGTCTGGCTAATAGAATGGAAGTTATTCCAGAATATGCCGCGGGTATTATTGCTTTGACAAAAGAAGATTATGTTTCCTTTGACATCCAGAGAGGTGATACTGAAGGTATCGTGAACTATCTGCTTATGCTCCAAGGCATAGAAGTAGCAGCTTTCATCAGAGAGCAACCTACGATAGTGAAGCTCTCTCTCAGATCTAAAGGAGATATTTCAGTGCAAGAAATTTGTAGAAACCATTTCAATGGAGGAGGGCATAAAAATGCCTCTGGTGGTGCAGCTTATGCTAAGCTAGATGACATCGTCACCCGATTCAAAACCGTCTTGCCTAGATACGTAAACAAGAGGCTATAGGCTCTGATTATCTATGCCATTAGCTTATATTTATACCTTTTCTAATATTTTCTAGTAATTGAACCTATGAGACTACTTGTCTTTTTCCTAACTATCAGCTGCATGCTCACTTATTCTTGTAAGGAAGGCCAGCCAGACAATGTATTACCTAATGGATATGAGTTTACTAAGCACACCTCTAAGGAAGGGGCTAAGCCGGTAGCAGGTCAAGTTGTCACTTTAGATTTCGAACTGATAGATGACAAAGGGACGGTACTGGATGATTCGAGATTAGTCAGTGATAATACCCCTTCCATAAAGATTCCTGAAACACTAAGTCCTGCTATGGCTAGAAACCCATTGCTAGCAATGGTCCAGTATATGACCATAGGAGATAGTGCAACAGTGATCGTTCCGACTGACTCTCTGCCTAATCCTCCTGATAACTTTAAGCAAAGTGCATTCATCAGTTATGTGATAAAGCTCAAGACAATCGAAGAGGAAGCAGTGTACAAAGAACGTGTGAAGCAGGAACAACTCAAAACGCGGGCGGCTGCCAAGTTTAAAGAGGAAGCGATGAAAGATGAAATGAAAGGCTACTTCGATAATTATATGGCGGGCCAATATAAAGGATCAACAACGAAAATGGATAATGGAATGAAAATCGCTATTATCGAAAACACAGAAGAACCCAAAGCCAAACCTGGTGACTTTGTATCAGTGCAATATTTTGGTTTTCTAAAAGACGGTTCTTCCTTTGATAATTCTTACAGAGCGGGTAGACCATTTACTTTTAAGATAGGGAAGGGCATGGTCATCAAAGGCTGGGATATAGGTATTCCAGAAGTGCCAAGAAACGCTAAGGCCATCTTGGATATTCCTTATGACTTAGCTTACGGAGAAGCAGGCAATCCACCAGTTATTCCAGCAAAATCAGACCTGATCTTTTTCATCAACGTAGAAAAGATCAATAATATCTAAAAGTATTAGCTAATACACATCACTAATTTAAACCGAGGGCAGGATGACTATAGAGCAACACAAAGCTTTGTTGGGTCGTTTGGAGTCGTTAAGGAGATATCTTTGACGTCGATAATAGACTAAACGAAATTCAAGATAGAGAGCAGAAATCTCTAGATCCTAATTTTTGGAATGATTCCAAGGCGGCCGAAGTCGTCATGAAAGAGATCAAGATTCACAAATTATGGGTCAATAAATTCAACTTAATCAAGGTTAATTTTGATGATCTAGATGCGATGGCTGAGTTCTACAAAGAGGGCGAGGTCAGCGAAGAGGAGGTCACTGCACAGTATGAAAAATGCCTTGAGATAATAGAAGATGTAGAGTTCCGATCTACACTAGACCAAGAAGAAGACGAACTTTCCTGCCTGCTCGAGATCAATGCAGGTGCAGGAGGCACTGAAGCCTGTGACTGGGCAGAGATGCTGTATCGGATGTACGTTATGTATGGAGAAAAAGCAGGCTACAAAGTGAAGGAACTTAATCGAGTAGATGGTGATGTGGCAGGCGTAAAATCTGTCGAGATAGAAATATCTGGCGACTATGCCTATGGGATGCTTAAAAGTGAAAATGGTGTCCACAGACTAGTGAGAATAAGTCCTTATAATGCACAAGGAAAAAGGATGACCTCCTTCGCTTCTGTATTCGTACATCCACTGATAGACAACAGTATAGAAATAGAAGTCAATCCCGCAGACCTTAGCTGGGACACTTTCAGAGCTAGTGGTGCAGGTGGACAACATGTCAATAAAACAGAGTCTGCAGTTAGATGTAGACACCTTCCCTCAGGCATCGTCGTAGAGTGCCAAGCCGAAAGAAGCCAACATAGAAACAGAGAGATAGCCATAGAAATGCTAAAGTCTAGACTCTATCAAAAGACCTTAGAAGAGAAAAGAGCCTTACAATCTGAAACGGAAGCAGGAAAGATGAAAAATGAGTGGGGTTCTCAGATAAGATCTTATGTGCTGGATGACAGACGCGTGAAAGATCACCGTACTAATCATGAGAATCGTAACACAGATGCTGTTCTCAACGGTGATATAGAAAGCTTTCTAAAAGCCTATCTAATGTGGGATGGATCACGATAACTTATTACTATGACCAGTGGAACTGAACCACCAAAGACTACAGTAAAAGGCAAAGATGTCCTTACCTACTTTATTAATCTAGTCAAGGAAATTCTTGATCTAGATCATGGTGTAGATAAGTGGGGCACCATCAATGAAGTGAAATCTAAGCAATCCATGTCAGGTGCCAATGCATGGATGCTCATCTGTAGTATCATGATTGCCTCCATCGGGCTCAATCTAGATTCTCAAGCAGTCATTATAGGAGCGATGCTTATCTCCCCGCTCATGTCACCTATACTAGGTGTCGGTGTAGCTGTAGGGATTAATGATAAGGATGCCTTATATAATGCGCTTATGCACTTTGTGTCAGCCATTCTCATTGCGCTGATCACCTCTAGCCTCTATTTCTTGCTCACTCCACTTAATGAATTTACGGAGGAGATACAAGCGAGAACAGAACCTACTTTTTTAGATATTCTGATAGCTGTGTTCGGTGGTATAGCAGGAATCGTCTCCATAGCACGTAAGGATATTTCCACTACTTTACCAGGGGTAGCCATTGCGACGGCTTTGATGCCACCGCTTTGTGTTACTGGGTATGGGATAGCAACTGGATCTTTTGATATTGCATCTAAGTCCTTTTATCTCTTCTTTCTGAATAGCTTTTTTGTAGCCTTTGCGACTTATGTTATCGTACGTTACCTCAGGTTTCCGCATAAGAAGTATGCCTCACCACAAGAGAGAAGAAAAAATGTGATCATTGTGAGCTTGGTCAGTTTGATTATGACAGTACCTAGTTTTCTGATTTTTAGTCAAGTATATAAAGAATTTAAAGAGGAGCAACGAGTACAGACCTTCCTTGAGGAATACATTGGTATAAATTCTATTTTCTTAGACGATTATCAATTATTGAAATTAGATGATGGTTCTCAAAAACTAATCCTTAAAGTGTACGGTGATAGTATCAGTAGAAAGAAAATAGGTTACTATCAGAAAGGTCTCGAAAATGCAGGTATGGCAAAGACGACCTTAGAGATTATTCCCACCTCGGAAATTAATCTTACAAAGGTCCAGCAAATAGAAAGCCAGTTATCTGAAGTCGGAAACAGAATCAATAACCAGATAGCGAGCTTGAGTAAAGAGCGGGAGGAGCGCCTCACCATGTTTTCTAAACTAGAGAAACAAGAAAATATATTGGGTCAAGACTCTGCCTATTTTAAAGAGCTATGTGAAGGAGTAAAGATATTCTTACCTGAAATAGAAAGCATAGATGTTGCTATTTCTCAGTACAGCGATTTTGAAAGTACTACCACAGACTTACCTCTAGTTGTAGCAAAGTGGAAGAAACCCAAAGAGGGTGAGATAGCTAAGCTAGAGTCTTATATTAAGAATAAGTATGGCTTGGATACGTTGAAGGTGGTGGTTGTGAGATAATTATTAGTAGAGGGATTAGGCAGACGTTTAGATCCGCGTTGTTACCTTTTTGTATCTCATGACATAGAGATTATATATCTCATACTAAACGACTAATCATATGTCTTATCTACAACTAAAGTTTACTCTTGTCTCTTTTATTCTTTTTGTATTAGTCTATTCATGTTCAAATAGAATTGAAGATGAACTTCCTGCAGACCCAATGTGCGATTTGGAATTATTAATTGAAGAAAATCCAATTGGTACTCTCTCAGCTATTCCAGAAGCAGGTACCGCTCCTTATAATTATTTGTGGTCATCAGGAGAATCTGAAAGTACCATTATGCCTACGCAAAGTGGCGAGTACACAGTTACTATTACAGATGCAATGCGATGCGTGGAAGAAAGCTCTTATGTGTATACCGACATATGTGAAGGATTTATTACTGAAATCATTCAGGATAGTAGTTGGCAATTGACTGCTTCTAATTTTGAGGGAGAGCCTCCATATACTTATCTGTGGTCAACAGGCGAAACCAGTCTGAGTATTTCTATAGAAATGAACAGTGAATATGATGTACTAACTTCTGATTCTAATGGCTGCCAAGCTCGTGATTCCATTTTAGTGGACTGGTGGAATCCTTGTGGGATTGTTCTGGTTTTGACAACTACCCCGGGAATGGCTACTGCTTCAGCTACGGGTGGTGCCGGAATATTCACTTATATATGGAATACTGGAGATACAACTCCTACTGTGACAAATCTTGTTGCAGGACAGTATACTGTCACTGTAACAGATGCAGTAGGTTGTACTGTCGAAGACTCAATTGATGTTGAATAAGAAACTGTATGAATAGTGAATGCTTCACTCTAGAGTATCACTCAGATGTTTCTTTCGGTGAAGTAGTTTTTCTATTCGTATCAATTTATTGTGTGATAGTGGAAGTTATTACAGCCTTCAGTATCTCATCCATATCAAATGGTGGCCCCTTGCTCAACCCCGTCCGTACGACCACTAACTCTAGAGAAGGTATCACCACCACATACTGTCCCTCATAACCACTAAACTTATATGCATCCGCAGGGACAGAAGGGTAGAGCGCCTGGTCAGTGTTAAGCCAGATATGCGCTCCATAAGTTGGCTCTACGCCTGGTGTCAAAGACCAATTAATATAATCTTCTGATAGTAGTTCTTCGCCTTGCCATTTCCCTTTATGCAAGTAGAGCAGGCCCAGCTTAGCCCAGTCGCGGGCCTTAGCATACATGTAGCTAGACATGAGGAAATTGCCTGCTTCATCTGTCTCAATATAGGCATCGCTAATGCCTAACTTCTCGAATAGCCTGTGCTGCGGGTAGTTGAGATAGTCCTGGTATGATTCGAATTTTCTTCTCATGATGCCGCTCAGCAAATTGGATGAGCCACTTGCATATTCCCATACCTCACCTGTAGGAGTCTCGAGTTTTTTATTTCTAGCAAAGGCTACAAAGTCTTCTTCTTTATATAAGCCTTGGGTGATGTCGCATACTGACTCATACTCCTCTGTCCACTTTAGACCGCTATCCATCCGAAGAAGATTTGCTATCGTGATGTCTTTCCTCTCATCATTTTCCCAGGCGGGGAAGAGGTCTTTGTCAGTAAGCCCTACTACTCTGTCTTTTATCAACATCCCAAAAAGCAAATTGAGAATAGACTTAGTCATAGACCAACCAAGAATCTCTGTCTCACTATCAAATCCTTTTGAATAAGCCTCGATGATAATGCTGTCATTGTGTACAACGAGAAAGGTTGTCGTCTTTTTTTGCCATTCTCCTTCAGAGTCCATTGCTAGACTTATTGCTTTGCTGATGGAAGGATTGTTCTGATATACTTTTTTTGGAAGAGGTGTGGAGGTAGTCGTGGGAGTAGGGGTCATCTTTTCTATATAGAAATCATCCTTGCCCTTGAGCAAGGTGCAGCCTAATCCATTCCTAAGTATTGCAGTACTTTTTTTTAAACCTAGCACAGAAGCAGAAGCACTGGCAAGTTCTGGCTTTAGCTCGACCGTCACAAGGCTCAATGGAAAATCTGAGAGATCTATTTCATTTATAGATTCAATATTCCTTTCTGAGATGTAACTATATGAACATGCCTTCTTTGCAGCAAAACCAGTGACTATCTCAAGCTGAGGCCATGCCCATACCATGAGTAGAGCAACTAGGATAAATACAATTAGAAGAACTAGCCGAGCTACTTTCAAAATTCGTTCAGCTAATTTTTCTTTTTCTTAAACGGGTTCCAGTCTTTTATTTTTGACTTCAGAGAGTCTATGCCTTGCTGAGCATCATCGCCTAGTATGTCTTTGGCTTTGTTCTCTATAGAGCTTTGTAAGGTATCTGAAAGCACTTTTGTGACAGAGGTATCTAGTTTGGATTTGAGCTTGTCCTTAAGTGCATCTTTCTGTTTGTCGATTTCTGTTTTTGCTTTTTCTTTAGCCTTATCTGCAATCGTATCTACTCTGGCCTGTACCACTTTCGTAACGGTATCTTTTATTGCTTCTGTTTTCTTTTCTAATTCTTGAGTCACAGTATCCTTCAGTAAACCTATCTGCTCGGTGACTTTATCAGTCACGACATCTTTTAGAGATTTTCCTCCAGAACCTACTGGAGTAATTTTAAACTTTGGATTTTTTATCGTTCCAGTTACAAAGATGTCTAAGTAGATCATCTCTCCTAAGTCGATGTTTACACCACGAGAACTTGCCTCTTTTTCCAGGTAGTCCATACCGAACTCTAGGTTTTTGCCTAGCTTGTCTTTTGCTAGTTTATCTCTAGGAATCACAGCATTGATAGTGTAATCTAGTTCTTGAGCTATGCTGTGAGTACCACCTAGCGTAAAGGACATATCGTCGATTATGTGCTCGTGGGGTTTCAGTATGACCTTTCCATCTTTCACATCAAACCAGTTCTTTGATCCATTGATACTAAAGTCTTTAAGCTTATCTATACCTAAGGCAGTACCAAGTTTTGCTGCAGGTTCAAAACCAGAAATCTGCCCTTTTAACGTTTCAAGAAAACCAGAAGCAGTGACCTTATTGAGATCTGGCATCATATCTTGACCTAAAGGGCCTGCCATCACCATCGTAGAATTAAAGAGGCCATTGATATATTTGGCAAAAGGTGCAAGTAGTTTGAAAGACTCGGAGCTTTCAAATATTTTACCAAAGTCTACCTGACTCATATTATACCTAAGATCAAACAAAGGCTTTGTTGGGTCCGAAGAGTCATATAGGCCGTCTATATTTATCTTGCCACCCAAAGCTCTACTACTGCCATCTGTCAGACTCATAACTCCATTAGAAATATTTATCTTTCCCTCTACTTGGTCTAGTTCATAGGTGTCATATTTAAGTTTTTTGATTTCAGGGTAGAGGTCTATTTCTAAGTTTTTAGGGACGACTACCACTTCTGTCAGCTCTTCAGAACTTTGATCTTCATTGAGAAATTTATTGGCATCTATTTTATCAGCATCTAGGAAGAACTTACCCGTTAGTTTTTCTTCTTTAAAGATGTAACCACTTACATTTTGAGATTCTCCTCTCAGTGCAATAGGTTCATTGTTTAGTATCACTGTAGAATTGCTCAGTGTGAGCTTATCATCTTCATATGAGCCCTTTGCATTTAATTGGGTAATAGTGTAGTCTTCATATACAACTTGTTCAGCTTGGTAGCTAGCTGTAATATTCAGTTCTTCATAGAGGCTAAGATCTTGCATGATTGTATCTGCTACAACTTCATCGCCGTTGCTATATGACATCAGCTGGTCAAGATTTAATTTTTTACTCCTTGCTATTAATTTCGAATTTGCCTCAGCAGTATTGGAAATAAAGGCAAGCGGGTTATTTATATTCAATGTGCCAGTGAAATCTGACTCGCCTACATAGACATTCTCAAAACTGCCTGATACTGTTTTAGGATTTAGTTTAAAGTTGACTTCCTCTCCTTTTACAGGATATTTGTCGTAAACTAGATCTAAGTCTTTTGCAGTTATATTTCCATTGAAACCAATCGCATTGAAATTTTTTGCTTCTATGTCTTTGACATCAGCATCTATTTCCATTTTTGTAATCACTACTCCCTTCTTAAGGTCGTAGCCTTCTAGTGGATATGCCTTTGAAATATTGGCAAGATTTAGTGTGCCATCTAGGAGACCATTTACTTTGGGATTTTCTAAGGCATTGGAAACTTTCATTTTTCCTATCATCCTGTCTTGATCTACAAGAAAACTCAAGCTCTTAAAGTCTATGAGTAAGTCACTGAGATCAGACGCAGTACTGAAGATATCAAGATCTAAATTTATATCCTTTATAGGCAAGGGAAGGCCAGGATACTGTACTGAGCCATTTTCTACATTAGCTTTCAAAGATATTTTAGGATAGATTTTCTTTGCTGAATTATAAATACCAACCACTGAGCCTGATAGAAAACTATTACCTTCCGAAGTAATGTTGCCTACACTTTCTTTATATACAGTAGGTATAAGAGATAGGATAGAGCTGACTTTATTGTTTGGGGCTGATATAGTGAGGTCTAATGCTATATCTTCTCTCTGCATCTGGATATCTCCATCAAAAGCTAGGTCCAGATCATTCAATCTAATAATATTGTCATTGAACTTATAGAGCTGTTTTTCTAAGTCTATGCCCAGATTAGCATCGGCTTTTATCTGCGCTCCATTCAGATAAGTGATTCCATCAGAGCTAAAATCTACAGAAGCGATAGCAGTCTTTGTATCCAGGTCGAAGATGATATCTTTGAAGTTCCCAGCACCCTCATGATCTATGTCATGAAGGATTGTCTTAAGATTGCTTTGAGAATCAATATAGCTAAGCTTGCCATCCTCTATTTTGTAAGATTCTACTTGGCCAAAAAATGATGCTCCAGTCTCAGATGCCTCTTTTGTCGTTTTGGAAATGTCATAGTTGGCTTTTCCTTCAGCATTTACAAGGAGATTTATATCTGGTTTATTTAAGATAATAGAATTGATCGTGATGCCTTCTTCTGCTTTTATTATGGACTTAAGATCAGTCTTCAAAAAGACTCTTTCAGCTTTCATGAGTGGCATGCCTTTAAATTCATTTATACCTATTATTCCCAGACCTTGTATGTCTATAGAGAGGCTAGGGAAATTCTTTAGAAGAGATAAGCTTATATCCTCAAATTGGACTTCCGCATTGACCTGCTTATTTATTTCTGTTTTGATTGCCTCCTGTATCTGCCCTTTAAACAAGAAAGGAACGAGCAATAAAGCAATGACTAGCCCTATCACAAACCATATCAAAACTCTGAACACTTTTTTCATGGAAAATGGCTTTTGATTATAAGTTGAATTTATTTTCTATAAGGTCTAAAACGAGTTTTAGGAGGGTAGTTCGCACAAAGATGATAAATTATGATTTCGTTAAGGCAAATTGGTGATTTTGCTTACCAATTCTCTTTATTTTCTCAATTTATTCTTTGATTGAGCGATGATATTAACCTTAGTTTAGAGTACGTGGAAAAGTTGTTAGCTATAAAAAACCTGGATTTGAGCATTGCCAATGGTGAGGAGACTCAGCTTATTTTGAATGATATTTCGTTTAATATCTCTGTTGGAGATAGAGTAGGTCTTATAGGCCAATCAGGGAGTGGAAAGTCTATGCTGGCAAGAGCCATTCTTGGGCTCAATAATCATATCAAGCACTATTCTCAAACAGGGCAAATAGTGTGGATGGGTGGTGAAGCGCCTATTGACTTAGGTGTTAGTAAGGATGATAGCTTACAGAGGATTAGGCAAAAAAAGATTGGTTTAGTATTTCAGCAATCTGCCCAGGTTTTTAACCCCACCCAGTCTATAGGTAAGCAACTTCTTGAAAAATTAGGAGCAAAGAAGAACCGTAAAGCTACTATTCTTAGAGGCCTCGAGGAGGTAGAACTGGTACCATCAGATAGATTTTTTTGTGCTTATCCTCATAACCTCTCTGGTGGGCAATTGCAGAGAGCTCTGCTTGCTCTTGCCCTTATTAACGAGCCTAGTCTGCTGATAGCTGATGAGCCAATTTCAGCTTTGGATAGCGTCATACAGGATCAGATTCTGAAACTCCTAAAAAAGATCGTAGATAGAAGGGGTGCTGCACTTCTCGTCATATCTCATGATCTTGGTCAGGTGTTTGAGCTTTGTGACAAAGTTATTGTCTTAGAAAATAATACTATAGGTGAGCAAGGTCCTATAGAAAGGATATTGCAAGATCCACAGACGACCTTGACTAAAGGCTACCTAGCCGACCATGTATCGACCCATGGTGTAATGATGCCAAGTGATGTTCAAGAAGTACTGGTTGCTATTAAGGATATCAGTAAGGTATATAGGAAGAATAGCTCCTTTATCAAGGCCAATAATGACTTGCATGTAGTCTTTGACAAATACAATCTCAATATTTACAAGGGAGAAATACTAGGCCTATATGGGAAATCTGGCTCTGGTAAATCAACACTGGCAAGAATGATTCTCCAGTTAGAAGCATATGATTCAGGGCAAATAAGCTATGCGGACAAAGACCTCAAAAGCCTATCCAAGCAAGGCCTAAAAGCTTTCAGATCCAAGGCCCAGATTATATTTCAAGATCCATTTAGCTCAATGTCACCACATAGAACGGTAAAACAACATTTTGAGGATGTGGGCTACACAAGCGGAAGAGCTATGAATGAAAATGATGCTCTTACTGCTCTTAAAAGAGTGGGTATGGCAGCTGAGCACTTACATAGAATACCGAAGCAACTTTCAGGAGGAGAAAGACAAAGAGTACTAATTGCAAGAACACTTTTTATGAAAGTGGAGTTTCTTATCTGTGATGAGATTTTTGCCTCCCTGGATGTATTGGCTGCTCAAAGGATTGCAGCTCTTTTAAGAGATTTAGTTAAGGAAGAAGGTTTGACTTTATTGTTTATTTCTCATGACATGAAGGTTATTAACCGATTATGTGATAGGAAGGTGTCTCTAGATCGTTAAAAATATTTCAATCTTTAGACAATTTGATCCTTTATATGTCTAAATAAACGTAGATATTATACAATCATTTCTAATAGCATACAGATCTTTTCAGAAAGTTTATGTCTATGTAACTTTTAGGAATTTCTTAACGTTAATGTTAACGTATGAAACAATGAATCAACTCCTGACTAGCTTATGAAAATTACTAAAACTCGAAACCTCCTCTTTTCTCTACTGTTTTTTGTGAGCCTTATTTCTTTTTGCACTGTGGAGTGCATAGACAATAAGATTTATGATAAGTCTAAGATTGAACTAAAAGAATTAGGTGATAGCAAAGACAAGCTCATTATGAAGTTTGAAGTATTCACTCATTTTGTAGACAAGATAATAGAGGTCGTACGACAAAGAGGCTAGTTCGATTCTATTAGAACTGCGTTTTTTACAGTGTAGCCGTTCAGAAATCCTTTCACGTCCATTCTCTTTTTTCCGCTCATTTGTATTTCATATAATTCTATATATCCATCCGCTGTTGCGATTCTTATGAGGGATTTTTGGTCTGTAACTACAGTGCCAGCTTCCATCTTATGCTGAGATATTTTATAATCAGCTTTGTATATTTTAGTAAGCTTTCCATCTAGTTCAAACCAGGAGGTAGGGTAAGGACTTAGGCCTCGTATCAGATTATAGATTTGTTTCGATTTTTGATCAAAGTCTATCTTTGTATTCTCTTTATTCAGTTTAGGGGCATGACTCACTTCATCTGCCTTTTGTTCTTTCAGATCTGGGTTACCTCCTGCAATGAGCTCTATCGTATCTAATATAACTTCTGCTCCCACCCATTTCATCCTATCATGTACATCATTGACATAATCGAAAGGATAGATCGGTATCCTTTTTTGAAGCAGGATAGAACCAGTATCTATCTCATGCTTGAGCTTAAAAGAGGTCACACCAGTCTCAGTCTCGCCATTGATTACAGCCCAGTTAATGGGTGCAGCGCCTCTATATTTAGGTAGGATAGAGCCATGTACGTTGTAAGTACCCATAGGAGGCATGTTCCATACTTTTTCAGGAAGCATGCGGAAAGCGACTACTATTTGCACGTCAGCCTCCAAGTTTTTGAGTTTTGATTGGAATTTAGGTGATTTTAGGTTTGTGGGTTGGAGTATAGTTAAGCCACGCTTCAGAGCATACTTCTTGACATCAGATTCTATAAGTGTTTTTCTACCTCTACCACCATACCTATCTGGTGCCGTAATGACCCCTACGATGTCATATCCAGCATTGTATAGTATATCAAGAGATGGGACTGCAAATTCAGGAGTCCCCATAAATATAATTTTCATTTAATTTGCAGTGTTTTAGCTACTTTTTAACACATTCTGAGTTCTAATAAGTCCATCTTGCGGTCTATTAGAATTTTCAATTAATTGAACAAAGATGTCTAAATTATTTTCTTTCTTTTTCTTTAACCTAATAGCATTTGCTGCCTTCGGTCAGAATCTGACATTGGATGGGTATGTATATGAATCTGGTAATAGAGGTTTCCTGAATGTTGTGCAGATTACGGTTTATGATGATAAAGGCGTGGAGTTGGGTCAGACATTTAGTGACTTGACAGGCCACTTTGAAATAGCTGTACCTGCTAGGTTTAAGTATAAGGTGAAAGCATTCAAGGATATGTTTGAAGAAACAGAGACGGAGGTGGATGTAACTGAGGAAGGTGATGGAGATAAGATTTTCATGAAGATGGAAATGAAGAGGGCTGCCGGATACTTATTTGAGATAACCTTAGCGGAGAAGAGAGATCATGATTCTATCGTAGTAGATGCAATTAAGGGTGCAAGGATAGAAGTATATAATAATACGAAGAAGGAAGCTGTACTGGAACTGTTGGATCATCCACATCCTCATTTTGAAGTTGCCCTTCAAAAAGGGAATCATTACACGGTACTGGTGCGAAAGGACGGCTATCTTGGAAAAAGAATGGAGGCTTTTGTAGATGTAGAAGGTTGTATCTTATGTTTTGAGGGATTGGGTTCTGTGACGCCTGGGGTTACGGATAATTTGAGTGAAGGCAATCAGATGGGGGTACTGCTAGCTAATGTCGAGCTGGAAAAAATCTATGAAGGGAAAACTATACCTATCAGCAATATTCTTTATGAAACGGGTAGTGCCGAATTCAAGAAAAATGATGAAGATGGACTCATGCAGTTAGCAACTTTGATGAAAGATAATCCAGATCTGACTATAGAAATAGGTGCGCATACTGACTCTCGAGGAAAACAAGACCTCAATATGGAACTCTCGCAGAATAGAGCAAAAAACGTAGTCAGTTTTCTTGTGGATCAAGGTGTGAAACGATTGCGATTACTGTCCCGAGGTTATGGAGAATCACAACTACTGAATGACTGTGATAGTTTTACAGAATGCACTGAAAAAGAGCATAGAATCAATAGAAGGACTGAGTTGAAGGTTATCGGGATTGCTTACAATAAAGCACCAGTAAAAAGTCTATCTCAAATAAAGCAAATGGAACAGGGAGAAGCGTTGCTCAAGGAAATACAATTCGGAGGACAAGTTCAGATCCCTACTGATAGTGTTGGTAATGAAATCCCCACAGAAGAGCCTATGAAACAGATTGAAAAAGGGACTGATAGTAAGCAGATAGAGATGGAGGAAGCTGTTCAGCAAGATGATATGCTGAAGCAAGAAAAATCTTTAAAAGAAAGAATCTCTGACAAGTTGGTTGAGAAGAACGAAGAAGCAGTTCAAGAAGACAAAAAACTGGACACTGAAGTAAAAGCTGAAAATACTAACGCAGCTAGCTCTATAAGGATAGTTATCCAACAGTCTGAAGATGTATTACCTGGTGATCATGATATTTTCAAGTTACATTCTAATGTTTCTCATATTAAGGATGATGCAGGAAATCATCTTTATATGATAGGGGAATTCAGTGAGTTAAAGGAAGCTGAGCAATTCAATAAGACTGTGAGGAATGCCTATTCTGACTGTTTCATAGTGAGAATAAAAGCTGGTGAAGTAACCAAACTTTAAACTAAAATTAGAAGGTAGCTATCAGGCTGAGTGAAGGCACTGCTCCAGGTGTCCCTAATTCAAAGCTAAGATCATCACTCACATCAAATTCTATAAGATGCCTATTTACGAAAGCATCTGCCACCTGTATGAGATGTACTAGAGTGACACTAATAATTGAATAATCTCTGATTTTTTTTCTATTATTTCTGATGTTCAGAACTTCGTTACGTGTTCTCCCTTCATTTAGAGGATTCATTATTTCAGGCTTTGAATAGAAATCAGATAGCGCTTTGTTCCAGCGGTTGTAACTATCTATATTGTACACAAGAATGCCTATAGCTGCTCCCTCAGCAGCCCACACAAAGGGAATCTTCCAGTACTTTCGATTGTAGTATTGTCCTGCTCCTGGCAGAACTAGAGAATAGAGCGCAGCTCTGCCTGGCTTGCCAGCAAACATGCTCATTGGTCCTTTGAATTCTTTCTTGGCATTAGTTTGCTGTACTTCGACCTTCTTAATTTGTTCTAGTCCGAGACTGTCCACGGCATCATTCCCTTTCTGGGTAGAAGGTAAATCCTGTGCCCTGAGTAGGAGTCCAGAACAAAGCGTAATAATTACCAATAAAAGTTTTCGCATGTCAGTTACCAAACGTGTAAACTTCAAGTTATAATACAAGTCAGTCTTCTATTTCATCTATAATGTCATTGAACTGGTCGTCAGAGCTAAAGTGGATCATGATCTTACCCTTTCCATTATTATCTCTGAGAATTTCCACTTTACTCCCAAAGAGGTGTGACAGCCTATCTTTTATCTTCAGCACTTCAGGGTGCAAGGAGCCACTGCTGCTTCCTGGGCTTTCCCCTTTGGTTTTGGAATGTCCGGGGCTCTTGTATTCTCTGATTTCCTTTTCAGTATTTCTGACTGAAAGATTCTCAGAGATTACTTTTTTATAGAAATGTAACTGATGAGAAGGGTCTGAGAGCGATAGTAGGGCTTTCGCATGGCCCATAGAAATTTTCTTGTTTTTTAGTCCTTCTTGCAGATCTGGAGGCAGCTTTAGCAGTCTGGTATAATTGGTGACTGTACTTCTGTCTTTGCCGACTCTTTTAGCTAGTTCTTCATGTTGTAGGTTGCATTCGTCTATAAGTCTCTGATAGGATAGTGCTACTTCTAAAGCATTGAGATCTGCTCTTTGGATATTCTCTACGAGTGCCATTTCTAGCATGCCCTGATCATCAGTTACTCTTATGTAAGCTGGCATTTTCTTTAGGCCTGCTAGTTTAGAAGCTCTCCATCTCCTTTCTCCAGAAATGATTTGAAATTTTTTGCCTGTAACCTTTCTTAAAGTGATGGGTTGTATCAGTCCTAATGTTTTTATGGACTGCACTAGTTCTAATAATTCTGCTTCATCAAATTCTTTTCTGGGCTGATAAGGATTAGGTTCTATGTCATTCAGATTGATCTCTGAGATAGAGCGGGATAGCTCTGCAATGGCTTCTTTTTTCTCAGTTTTTGTGGTTTCAGGCTTATCTATTTTAGTCAATAGAGCTCTGAGTCCTTTTCCTAATTGGTCCTTTTTTTTAGCCATAATGAGTAAGCTTAGCTAGCTATCGGTTTTAAGTTTTCGTTCTTCTTTAGAAACTCGTCAGCAAGATTAAGGAAATTCTTAGAACCCTTACTTGATATATCATAAAGTAGTACAGGTTTACCTAGGCTAGGTGCTTCTCCTATTTTTGAATTACGGTGAATAATGGTATCAAAGACTTTATCAGAAAGTAGCTCATGTACCTCCTTTACAACCATTTTGGCCAGTCTTAGTCTTCTATCAAACATTGAAAGTATAATGCCCTCAATTTCTAGGTCTGGGTTCAGTGTACTAGATACTAAAGAGATCGTGTTCTTAAGCTTACCTAGTCCTTGTAAAGAAAAGACTTCACATTGTACTGGTATAAGTACTGTGTCAGCCGCACAAAGGGAGTTAATAGTAATTATCCCGAGTGATGGTTGGCAATCGATAAAGATGTAGTCATATTTTTTCTTGATTTTAGCCAAGACCTTTTTCATGACATATTCTCTGTCTTCAATATTAGCAAGTTCTAGTTCTGCACCTACAAGATCTATAGAAGAGCCTAGGATATCTAGGTTGTCTATTTCTGTTTTGATAATTGCCTCATTGGGGTCTATACCATTAAGCAAACAATCATAAAGGGTATAATCCAAGTTGTCTGGATCAGCACCGAGACCACTGGTGGCATTGGCTTGTGGGTCAGCATCTATAAGTAGTACTTTCTTTTCTAGAATAGCGACTGCACTAGCTAGATTAATGGCGGTAGTTGTTTTCCCTACACCACCTTTCTGATTAGAAATAGATATAATCTTGCCCATTATTATAGTTCTAAGGTAGCTCCTTGGTCTAGTAAAATAAGTTCTTTTCCAGCATCAGCAAAAGCTTTTTTTGCAGCTACTTTATCTATTTCTATATAGCCGAAGGTATCATAATGACAACCTATAATTTTATCACATTTTACAAACTGTGCTGCAATGACAGCATCTTCATAACCCATAGTGAAATTATCACCTATAGGAAGAATAGCAAAATCCAAATTGGGGCAGGTCATTGGTATTAGCTTCATATCTAAAGTGAGTGCTGTATCACCAGCAAAGTAAAAGCTGTTTTCTTCATTCCACACTACAAATCCTCCAGGATTGCCACCATAGCTCCCATCAGGCATACTACTTGTATGCACTGCATTGACATATTTCACAGTTCCAAAATCAAAGACTGCCTTTCCTCCATGATTAAGAGGATGACCCTTTAGGTCTTTAGTTCCAAACCAATTGATCACTTCATAGTTAGATATAAGCTGAGCCCCACTCGATTTAGCGATTGCTTCTACATCTAGAACATGATCTGCATGACCATGTGATATAAGGATATGGTCTGGGTTGATAGCTGAAATATCTTTGTCTTCGATTGTCGGATTTCCTGTGATAAATGGATCAAAGAGTAAAGTACTAGAGCCCGTGGTTATTAAAAAGGTGGAATGTCCAAAATATTTTAAAATCATCAGAAGTATGAAATTTAGAAGGTCAAAGATAGGCTTAATATGGCCTAACAGAAAAATAGTTATAAACACTAACAACCTACATATTAGTTATCATCGTGCAATACAATTGCATATACAAAAAAAGAGGCTATCCAATTAAGGACAGCCTCTTTAAGGTCTTAAAATATATTGTTAGTGCTGGACAATCACTCTTTCCGTAATGATAGTTCCATCTGTATATTTCGCTCTTAGTACATAGATACCATTCTCAAGATCTGTAGCATTCACTTGAGTGCTATAATTAAGATCTCTGATATCTCTAATCAATTTACCGTCTATAGAGAATAACTGTACATCTTCCACCTCATCTACATTTTCTATGTTCAGTGTCATCATGTTGCTAACTGGATTAGGATAAACACTGATGCCAGTTTCTAAACTTTCAGCATTTGTCAGTTCGATAGCTCCTTCAGAAGTAGGTGATTCTCTCAGAGTGATATCATCTCCTGGAGTGAAGTCCCCTCCTGTAATTGTTACACAGTAGTCTTCTGTTTCTCCATATAGGAAAGTCTCACAAGGATCTGTTGCATAACCTCCCAGCTTCATAGAGACTCTCATAGTTGTAGTTCCATTCCATACACCATAAGGTATAGTCACAGTTCCTGAAAGCGTCTTATTGCCACATCCATATGCGACGAACTCGTAGTTGTCATAGAAGTCACCATCCATATTATAATCTATCCATACAGTCCAGTAAACTTTATGAGGTTTACCATTTCCAAAACCAGGAGTTAATTGTAATGGATAAGAAGTCCCTGCATCTACAGTAGTGCATTGGTTAGTGTAGTCATGGTATCCACCATTATTCCCTGAGGTATTGCTGATTGTACCAAATCCACATGCATTGATGTAATGATTAGTAGAATTAATTCCTCCAGCATTACAGTGTCCATTTCCTCCACCACCTGCTGGTGCAGTTACATTGATATCGAATGAACAAGTTTTGACATTACCACAGCCATCTTGTACAGTATAACTTACGGTATGTGTACCTGGAGTACATACAGTTCCTGGTGTAGGTCCTGCAGTCTGTGTCGTAGTTATACAGTCAGATATTTCCATGATATACTCTAATGCAATGCTAGAGTACTGATCATTCCATGCTCCATCATTTAGTAGCTCTACACAGTGCTGTGCTCCATTATAGTTATTTGGTTGTCCTGCATACCAGTTAGTATAAGTTAAAGGATCACCATTCACCCATGAGAAGTTACCTTCTGATCCTATATCTGAACAGCCTATCCATGCTGATGCTAAAGGAATAATGTTTGCTAAGAAATTATTTTCTCCTTCACTATTGATTACTGCAAGATGACCGCCATTGTTCACACAAGTTTGTTGTGCTGTAGGCCAAGATGCACCACTAAGAGAGCAGTAGTATTGACTGCCATTATAAGATCCCATGTATACGAATCCAGGAATCGCTCCTCCAGTGTTGTTACAATTGTTACAACAAGAGTAAGAAGTAGGCTCATCCCATGTACAAGCTATACCTGCTGCTGTAGGAGCTGCTACCGTAATATCAGCAGGACAAGTAACAGTCAGTCCAGCTTCTACAGTCACATTAAATGTACAAGTAGCAAAACCACCACAAGCATCTTGTACTGAGTATGATACTCTGTATGTACCTGCTTGTAGACTAGAGCCTGGTGCTGGACCTTCTATCTGTGTAACTACAGAACAAGGAATTTCCATGATGTATTCTAAAGAGTACGAGTTGTACTGATCATTCCATTGACCATTATTCATTAACTCGACATAGTCTTGCTGGTTATTATAATTGTTAGGTTGTCCTTGATACCAGTTAGTGTAAGTAACGGGAGCCCCACTACACCATGCGAAGGTTCCTTCATTGTCGAAATCACTTAAGCCAATCCATGCTGACTGTATAGTAAGTTGACTAGCAAGGTGTGCATTTTCTCCTGCACTGTTTACATCAGCTAGATGACCACCATAACTTTCACAGACGCCTTTTGCAGTAGGCCATGTAGCCGGAGATAATGAGCAGTAATATTGACTTCCATTATATGATCCCATATAAATGAACCCAGGTATGTATGCACCATTATCACAAGAAGTACATGCACCATTATAAGTCGGTACATTCCAGTTTGCTACTGTAGTTCCTGATCCTCCACACTGTACAGTCATATCAGAAGGACAGTTTGCAAAGCCTCCCTGAGGAGCATTTACAGTAACTGTAAATGAGCAGTTAGTTGCATTTCCACAGTTATCAGTTGCAGTGTATACTACAGTAGTCGTTCCATTAGGGAAAGTACTTCCTGAGTTAAAGTTACTTGCTACATGAGCATTTCCACATGCATCTGTTGCAGTAGGAGCTATCCAAGTTACTGGCGTAGACGAGCTGTTTACTGTTACATTGTTTGGACAGTTAGTTAACACTGGTGCTACATTATCTGTCAATGTGATCATCTGAACACATGAAGCTGAGTAACCACCTTGGTTAGGATATGTTGCTGTCCATGTTCTCTGTATAACTTGAGCACCTGCACATGGTCCTGAAGAAGTAACTACATCAGAGTAGTTAACAGTAGGAGTAGGGCAGAAAGCTCCAGCAGTAGCAGAAGCCTGACCTAGGTTAGTAGGATGTGTGGAAGTTCCTACACATACTGTGCTGCTACTAGGACAAGAGATTATTGGATTAGTATTGCATCCCTGACAGTTAACAGTCACATTGAATGCACAAGTAGCAAAATTGCCACAATTATCTGTAGCTGTATAAGTCACTAGATGTGTTCCTTGTGTGAAGGTAGATCCACTTGTAACTACTTGACCATTTGAAGTTCCTACAACAGTGGCAGAAGAACAAAGGTCAGCAGCTGCTGGAATAGTAAAGGTAGCAGCTGCAGAGCAGTTGTTTCCAGTGCCTGTAAGCGTTATGCTTGAAGGACAGCTAGTAGTGAAATATGGAGCAGTGTTATCTATCAAATTAATAGACTGAACACAAGAACTATTTAATCCAGAAACAGGATCATTAGCAATCCAGGTTCTTTGTATAACCTTAGAGTTTGCACAAGATCCAGAATTAGATAATACATCTGAGTAAGTAACTCCTGGGGTTCCACAATTAGCACCACCTGAAACCGCCGTAGCAAACCCAGAGATACTTGGTGAAACTGTACTTGTAGGACAAGCAGTATAAGTTGTTGGACAAGATATAGTAGGTGGAACATTACATGTAGGAGCACTACATGTTACCGTTACTGTAAATGATGCAGTGTTAGTATTTCCACAATTATCTACAGCTGTATAGATAATTGTCGTTGTGCCTGAACTAAAAGTCATTCCAGAAGAAATGTTGGAAGTAAGCATAGCTACTCCACAAGCATCGTTTGCTGTAGGAGTATTCCATGTTACTGGCACTTGACATCCTGTCCCAGTTCCAGAAACAGAAATGTTAGAAGGCACATTAGTAATAGTAGGTGCCACATTATCTATCATATTTATAGTCTGCGTACATGAAGAAACCAAGTTAGAGTTAGCAGCATCTGTAGCAGTAAACGTTCTTAGTATTTGTTGTTGTCCTGCACAAGGGCCACTAGAGTTAACAACATCTGAATGTGTAACTATAGGTGCGCCCGAAGTACATCCTGAACTAGCTGATGCGCTAGCATTACCTGATATAGCAGTACTAGGTACTGTACTAGAAGGACAAGCTGTATATGTTCCTGGACAATTTATTGTAGGGTTAGAACAAGGCGTGGTACATGTAACAGTAACTTGGAAAGCCGCAGTAGTTTGATTTCCGCAATTATCTAAGGCTGTATAAGTTACCAGTGTAGACCCTGTAGGAAAAGTAGTCCCACTCTGATGTGTAGATGTAAAAGAACTCACACCACAGTTATCTGTTGCATTTGGAGTTGACCAAGTAGCTACAGCAGAACAACCTGCTCCAGTACCCGTAAAGGTCATGTCTCCAGGAAAGTTAGTTATCACTGGTATTTGTACATCTAGATTAGAAACTGATTGTGAACATGAAGTTGTATATGTACCATCAGTAGCTGTCCATGTTCTCAATAATGACATTCCACATGCGCCTCCATTTTGTAAGACAGCATCTGAATGTGTAACAGTAGGAGAAGGACAAGTAGGGTCAGGCTGAGTGGCAGTTGCAGTTCCTGTAACGGAAGGTGCTAAACTACCACCAGGGCATACGATATAGTTGTTAGGACATGTAATAGTAGGTCCTGTGCAACAAGAACCTGCTACAGTAACATTGAACGAACAAGCTGATTGTTGTCCACAATTATCTTGAGCTGTATAGGTTACTGTAGTTGTTCCAAGTGGAAATGCTGTTCCACTGAAATGTGTCGTTGTAAAAAATAACAAACCACAATCGTCAGCAGCAGTAGGCAGAGCCCAAGTAGCTATCCCATCACAATTGTTTGCTAGGTCTACAGTGATATCCGCTGGACAATTAGAAATCGTCGGTGCAGAAGTATCTTCTAAATACAAAGTTTGCTGACATGATGAGTGCAGCTTGATATTTCCAGAACCTGGAGGATAAGTAGCCTCCCATGTTCTATGCACGACCTTAAGACAGGCAGTATTTGTTGTTACTACATCTGTGTAAGACAATACCGGAGTAGGACAATTAGCATCTCCTGGGGTAGCAGTTGCTGTTCCAGTAATAGATGGGTCCAGATTATCATTTGGACATCCCAAATAAGTAGAAGGACACATGATAAATGGAGCAGTCAGACACATTGCTGCTAGATTATCTTGAGCCTCTGGTACATCTGCATCAAAGCAGAAGTTTTCATTGGGATTATTACCTGAAAGATTGACAGTGAAAAGTGCAAGTGCACAGATCATTGCAATAGCATTTGGTAAAAGTTTTTTCATTATTGAAATTTTAGTTGAGTTTACGACTCGTTAAAATGAGTGAATAGTGATAGGCTCAGTGATCAATTATATTCCGAAGGGAATACGTTTATTTATACGTAAACGCTTCTATTAGTCTCTAAAAAATATGTTAAAGAATGAAATGAGAACTAATTTTTGCGTTAGAGCTTGTCAAAAACTAAAGATTCTCCTCAGAGTGGCTGATTTTCTGTACTTTACACATTACAAAAAATCCTTATGCGAAATTAGCAATTCGTGGTATCTTTTACAATAATTCGCTTCCTTTTAGACAGTTATTTTGGTTAAAGTGCCTAAAAGCCGTTTAAATCCCCAATTTTAATAGCTTTTACTTCAATATCCTGAGTTTGTCCGGCTAAAATGGAGATTGGTAATTCAGCTGGCAAAAAGCTGTAGGTTTCTACTGGGAATTCAGTGATGATAGTTAGTATCAGCTTCCGAAGAATCAACATATCTAATGGGCTGATAGTCCCATCTCCGTTAGCATCAGCTGCAATCTGGAGTGCAGGATCTATAATAGGTATGATGGATAGTATGTGCTTTCTTAGCAATAGCATGTCTAAAGGACTGATTTGCTGGACTGCAGTGCCTGATTTTTGGAAGCTAAGTACGGGATTCGTTATTCCTGGAAATTGGTCTTGAAGACTAGTTATACTGAGATTCTGGCCCGAAATAGGGTAGAAAACAGCAGGATTATCACTATCTGAAAGGAAAATTTCCACGCCATCAGCATTATTGCCGAAAGGATCAGTAAACGAAAAGTTAAATACGGCAGGTTGTACCTGATTGGCTGGATCCCCAATAGCTCCAGTCGCTGCAATCGCAGCATCAAGGTTTGCTATTCTGCCGGAAGTCCCAATTCCTCCTGTATTATAGACGACGCTTTTATCTGGCGCTATAACTGCAAAACTTGGTGTTCCTTTCCATGAGCCCCAGGTACCGTCTTTATAGGGCTCTACTGCATCTAGAGAGCCACCATCTTGCCCAACTCCTGGAAAGGTCAGACTATGAAGGGTTTTATAATCTGCTACATCGGTATTATTATCCCAGCTTTTGTCACTTAGTTCCAAGAATTGAACATCAAAAACTCCTTCTCCCCAGTCTTCATATAAGGTCTGGACATGAGGCGCTATAGAATTGCAAGGTGGACAATCCACAAAGAAAAACTTTATCGCTACAGTTATACCTTTGTCGAGATAGTCTTCATATAACTGGTGGGTAGTTCCATCGCTATCAGTAATTGTGAAATTAGGTGCTTGCTGACTTGATATCTTGTCAGCTGCAAGAGTGAAAAGGAGGATTAAGAAGGCTATATTTCTCATATGACAAACAAAAGATTGGATTCTAAAAAAAGCTTACTTGTCCAAGTTCATGAAATCCACAAAGCATCTTATCAAGATGTTTGGGATTTTCAGACTTTACTTCATAACAAGATAAAGCAAAATAAACGGTTTAGGAATTATGACCTTGTCTCAGACGAAGATATAGCATATGAGCCTAATCATATTGTCTTCTGCGAACATTTTCCAGTATATACCCTAGGTAAGAGCGCTGATGTCAGTAATCTATTGCTGGAAGATCATGCGCTTTCTGATCAGGGATTTGAGATATTTAAAATTAATAGAGGGGGAGATATAACTTATCATGGTCCAGGGCAGATTACTGGATATTATATAATGGACCTAGAATTGCTTCGGAGAGACGTGCATTGGTATGTGAGATCATTAGAGCAGATTGTCATTGATCTTTTGAAGACCTACAGTGTAGAGGGGATCAGGATAGAGGAATTTACAGGGGTATGGGTCAAATCAGAATCGACCTATAAGAAGGTATGTGCCATAGGGGTGCATCTGAGTAGATGGGTGAGTATGCATGGTTTTGGATTCAATATTAATTCTAAGCTTGATCATTTTAAGAACATCATTCCTTGTGGAATACAAGATGCAAATAAATCTGTAACAAGCTTATCAGAAATCTTGGGCTACGAGCTTGATATAGCTGAAGTCAAAAGCAGACTTATTGATATAAGTTGTGATACTTTTGCGCTCACAAAAATTAAATAGCCAAGCGGATATTATGGATGCAAAACGAGTGGAAGAAAGTAGAACGGTTATGACAGAGCTCATCATGCCTAATGATGCTAATCCTCTAGGGAATCTTATGGGAGGGAATCTGATGAGGTGGATGGATATAGCGGGAGGCATCTGTGCTTCTAAGCATTGTGAGGCACATTGTGTTACAGCTTCTGTGGATCATGTTTCATTTACCTTGCCTATAAAAGTAGGAGATGTTATCCAGTTGACCTCGGTCGTTACTAGAGCCTTTAATACTTCAGTGGAGGTCTACATAGAAGTATCTGCCACAGATATTACTGGTAACAATACTAAACTCTCCAACCATGCTTATATGACCTTTGTGGCACTGGACAAAAAAACACTTAAGCCTATAAAAGTACCAGAGTTAACACCAGTTTCTGCAGAGCAACAAAAGCTGTACGATAGTGCTCCCAGACGTAGAGAGCTGAGACTAATCTTAGGTGGTAGAATGCAGCCCAAAGATGCTACTGATCTTAGAGCCTTTTTTGATCAGTTGTAGTGCACAATTATTATAAGCGTCCTGATCTACTTATAAAATTACTATTGGCTTGTTGAGTGCCCATGACTAATATGTCTTGGATGTTAACGTGCTTAGGCTGACTAATCATGAAGTAAATAATCTTGGCTATGTCTTTGGAATTAGTGGGGGTGAAGTCTTCATAGATCTTTGCCTTTTCCGTATCTCCATCAAATCTTACTTTGGCAAATTCAGTAGACTCCACATGCCCTGGAGCTACCTGCCCCACTCTTATTCCGTACTTATGCAGATCTATCCGCATAGCCTTAGTAAGGGCATCTACACCATGCTTGGTCGCGCAGTAAACATTGCCATTAGGGTAGACTTCTTTGCCTGCAGTGGAGGCCACATTTATAATGTGACCGTTCTTAGCTTTCACCATAAGTGGAGAGATGTTTCTAGTCATGTACAGTAAGCCCTTGAGATTAGTATCGATCATAGTTTCCCAGTCACTTATCTTGCCGCTGTGTATAGGGTCAAAACCTTTCGCTAATCCAGCATTGTTAATGAGTACATCTATTTTTTTATCTTTTATTTTTTTTAAAGCTTGCTCTACTTCTGATAGATTAGAAACATCAAAACTAAGTTTCTCTACCTCTACGTAGTACTTGGTTTCTAGCTTTTTAGCAATATCGGAAAGCTTGGTTTTTCTCCGCCCGCAGATGATAAGGTTATGTCCTTTTTTTGCAAATTCTTTTGCAGTTGCTTTGCCTATTCCTGAAGTAGCTCCAGTTATAAGTACATTTTTTGCTTTCATAATTATTCAGTGAGAAGTTCATTTAGCTTAAGGTCAAAATCCTTTTTGAAATCAGAATATTTGCTTGTCGCAGGACCAGAAAAACCTGTATGAATATATCTGATTTTGTCTTCTGCATCCACAATTAATAGAGTAGGGTAAGAATATATTTTATCAAGGAATGCAAAGGTTTCTCCTGTTTCCTTTTTACTTGCATAACCACCCAGTAATATTGGCCAATCAAAGTCCAGAGCAGACTTGTATTTTTTTAGAATTGATTTGGCTTTGGCTTCATCTCTGTACCTTTCAAAGGCAATGGTAACTAATTCTATATCATCTCCTAGGGTCTCTTTTATTTCTTTCAAAAAGATAATTTCGTCTTTGCAGTTTGGACACCAGGTGCCCATAATATTTATCAGTTTTGTTTTGCCTTTGTACTTGGAATCAGAAAGACTGATTTGTAGGCCTTCTTCATCTTGGAAAGAAAAATCTATTGCTTCAGCGGACGTAGATTTTGTCATCGCATAAGGATCTTCTAGACTGAATCCTTCATCCCTTACGGCTTGCCACTTTGATTTGTAATGTTTCCCACTTCTGAACTCTCCATAGATAGTATCTTGTTGCAAACTTCCACTAAAGAGAAAGGCATGAGAACCATCAAATACTGAAAGTCTCATCTTATCACCAAAAGCATTTCCACTCAGAAATCTGTAGTCACCTGTCTCGGTCAAAAATGTGCCATTGAGCACAAAACCGTCTTGCTGAAACTCTGCTATAGCAGGATATGCCTCATCATTATCATACTCGAAAGTGACTTTCCATTTCCCTGAAAAATCTTTTGTATCAGGCATCGGTTTGTCTATAAATCTATGGTTAAAACCATAATGAGCTATAAATGGAATCTTATATTTTTCCTTATAATTGACTATCCAGTAGCCTTCTATAAAGTTCTCTTCGTAGAAGCCATCCATGGATGTATCAAAGGATAGGAAATCAAATTTTAAGGTGTCTTTGGCAGTGGCAGGATCTCTACCATAATGGACTGATTCTATTTTTATTTTTTCAGCACCATTCAGTAAGAATACTTCCATTTGGTCACCGCTATATTCTACCTCTAAATTGAAGGGAAGTTCAAAGTAGTCGAGAACCTTTTGTTCGTCTTCTATAACTCCTGAAGCTATAACTTGATCTGGGTCAGTCAATTTCAGAACACCTCTCCATTGCCCTGGCGGGAGCATAGAAAAAGAGTTAGGCTGTTGGATGCAAGAGCTAAATCCAATGGATAAAAGGATTAGGAATATTAGAAAAGGTATATTGCGACTACTGCTCATTTTGATCTGTTTTGATAAAGTTACTAATTAGAATAAGTTCTAATTGTTCAGAACCAAATAGATTAAAATGTTGGGCAGAAAGAATTAGTATTCTCATGTATGCCACTGAATCTTATGGAGAACTCAAAGGTGTTATATCCAAAGGTAGATTGGCCAATATCAAGTAGATGTATGTCATAGGAGAATCCGAAAATGAATTTTTCCTTTCTAAGTCCAATCAGAGGGGTTAGATTTTCGATATGTGAGCCGTCTAGATCATCTTGAAAAGTAAGCCATAGACCAAGTATCAACGCATTTTCTCTATCCTTAAAGGTATGCTCGATATTAGACCCTAAGTCTATCTGATTACGTACACCTTGTTTTTGATAGATGACTCTGGGCTGGATTTGAGTAGAATAATTAAGTTGTCGGTCTAGGCTCAAGTGCAGTAAGGTCTTCCGCTCTAATTTTTGGCTGATATCTATACTAGGATTAGGTAAAGACAATTTAGAAAAGAAAGAGTAGCTAGGTTCATTGATATGGTGGATAGCGGCACCTAGATAGAAAGCGGATTTCTCTAATTGAATAGAATAATTAAGCCCCACAGAAATATCAAAGGTCCCGAAGTTATTAGGAGGTAGATTTTCAGATGTTTGTAAATCGTAAGTACTTATCTGGTCAAACTGATCTTCAAAGGTCAGGTTGTCATAATTGATATTATGCTGTATGATACCAAGTTGGACTCCCGCTCCTAAATATGAAGGCTTAGTTTCTCCTAATCTCTTATGATAGGCGGCAAATGCGGCTAGCTTATTATTATTAGATTGGAATTCCGCGACCTTATCGTTTGTAAAAAAGAGGCCTATGCCTAACTTGTCTGCTGATCTCTGCCTCCCTATCTTAAGGTCAATATTGGTATCTCCTCCCGCTGCAAAGGTTTGGTAAGGAGCATCTAGTTTGTTATTCCACTGGTCTCTATAGATAGCTGTCATTCTGTATGTCCCGTCATAGGCTCCAGTAAGAGCAGGATTCATATGTATAGGAATAGCATAAAACTGAGAAAAATGTTCGTCTTGAGCAGTAGAGCAGACACTATACAGAACCATTAATAAAACAACTAAATACTTAGAACTCATGACACAAATCTACAATATTGTAATATTAACCTTTACAGAATAGATGGGAATACGCTATAATAACTCGTGAATTAGATAATTATTCTATTTCGTTACAAAGTTCATACTACAAACTAGAATTGTAATTTAGTAGCCTCGAAATAAGAAGCGTTTGGCCCGTCCTAAATTAAGTCCTTTTGGTGTTTGCAAGATAAGTGTCGCCTCTCTAAGGCAACTACCCAATCATAGATCATACCTTGTTTCTCAAGTATTGTTTGGCGAGTATGTGACTATCATATCCAAAAAGAAAGAATGGTATCGCGTGGAATGCAGCTGGGATGGAGTAGTAGGGTGGATAGATTCTAAGCAATTCTATGTTCTCAAAGAAAGTGATCTAAAGCACAAGGAAGAATGCACGACCTATTCGCTAGAGCATCTCCATGGTCTCAACTCTAATACTATAACAATTCCTATTTCACTCGGCTCAAATCTTTATCATTGTGATGGGCTGAATGTCAAAATGCCTTTTGGTAGTTTTCAGTTCCAAGGACAGATCGTATCTCTAGATAGAGCAAAACATTCTAGTAGATTACTAGCAAGCATAGCACGTCGCTATATTCATTGCCCTCAGCTATATGGCGGGAGATCCATACTAGGTGTAGATGCGTCAGGCTATATCCAGGTCATTTTTAAAATGATAGGGATACGGATGCCCAGAACATGTACTGAGCAGTCTAAAATGGGCACAGATATAGGATTTCAGTCCCAGGCACGGTTTGGAGACTTAGCATTTTTCGAATCGGAGAAAGGCTTAATAGAACATGTGGGGTTAGTGCAAGAGGACAATACTATTTTGCATGTATATGGTCAGGTGAGGCTGGACCTAATAGATCAGCATGGGATTTTTGACAAAACGAAAAAAAGGTATACCCACAAACTTAGGACGATCAGAAGAATAGAAGAACTTAATGACTAAGTTATACCTCTACTGATTCTACAGTTGGGTTCTTTATAAGCAGGCAATTCCGCAACCAAAACTTGTCTATCAACTCTATCAGCTCAAATATCTTATCTATGTCTACTGGCTTAGATAGATAGGCATTAGCACCGTACTCGTAACATTTTTCTATGTCACTTTTGAGCTTAGATGTGGTAAATACTATGACAGGTATTTTCTTGAAGACAGAATCCTTTTTAATAACAGATATAACTTGCTGACCACTGATTTTTGGTAGATTCAGATCTGAAATGATCAGATCAGGAAGGTCTCTATAGTGCGCCTTCTTAGAGGCTTCAAAATAGTTGAGCATTTCTTGACCATCTGTGACATACTCTAGATTGATAGCTAGCTCATTAAATGAGATAGCTTCTTCAAATAGTTTAATGTCAGCAATGTTGTCCTCTATGTATAGAACTTTTTTGACCTCTTTATGAAGCATATTATTATAGTATTAAAGCTTGCGCAAGTTAATAATATTAAAAGAGAATATTTAAAGGAAGGGGGTCGGGGGGTATCTAGTCGTTAGTTATGACTTATAAATGATTTAAAAGTCACATTATACTCACGTTAAAGTCAATAATTATTCCAAGGCTGAGTCTTTATAATACATTTGCAACCAAATTGACAACTAGTTGTCAGTTATAAAAAAGAGTATTGGAACCATATTTTAAGCTAAAAATGGGTAAAAAGGCACTGATTATAGTCAGTTTCATCATAATCTACGTCGTGTGGGGATCTACTTACCTATTTTCTACTTACGCCTTAGACCAGATTCCAGCTTTTAAGCTATGCTCCGTTAGATATTTAGTATCCGGCTTAGTCACTTTTTGTCTGATGTTTCTCTTTTTTAGACCGAGTATACCTAGTCATACTGAGCTGATGAATGCTGCAATTGCAGGTTTTGTGTTTCTGGGCCTAGGAACAGGCGGAGCTATATGGGCACTTAATTATTTAGATTCAGGCATGACTGCTTTGATTATATCTGCAGAGCCGCTCATAATCGTGCTCATGATGTGGGTAGCGAACAAGAAAAGGCCAGCCAGCCAAGCCTTCCTTGGAATCATAATGAGTATGCTGGGAATGTTTTTACTTGTCTCGCAAAAGGAACTGGTCGGAAGTCCTGAGCAATGGACGGGAGTGCTGGTTATATTCCTTTCTATGCTCGCTTGGGGTGGTGGTTCTATCTTTGTAAGTAAGGCCAAGCTACCCGATTCTCAATGGCTCAACTCAGCTATACAAATGACGGTGGGAGGCCTCGCTACGCTTCTTATTAGTCTGACTATCGGAGAGGAGGGATTTCTATGGTCCTCGCTCACTTTTAAAACCTTAAGCTCATTGGCCTTTCTGATAGTCTTTGGCTCTATCCTGGCTTTTACTGCCTTTAATTTTCTACTGAGAAATGTCTCTACAGAGAAAGTGGCCACTAACACTTATGTCAATCCTATCATCGCCATGTATCTGGGCTACCAGTTTAATGATGAAGTTGTTTCCTTTCTATCCATTATAGCCGCTCTCATCATGCTTTCAGGTGTCTTCATTATCAATACTAACAAGAAAAGCAGTCAATAATTCTTACGTAATAAACGACTGTAAAAGATAATAATCAACTATGAGCGATGAGTAGGGGGAATTAAAAAAGCCTCTTACAAACTAGTTGCAAGAGGCTTGTATAACTTTATCTAGATATATAAATCTAGTATTCATCTTCATTGAAAAGGAAATCATCCTTCCTTGGAAAATCTGGCCATATTTCTACCATATTTTCATAAGAATCGCCTTCATCTTCCATCTCTTGTAGATTTTCTACAACTTCTGGAGGAGAACAAGTTCTAATTGCATAATCGATTAACTCATCTCTTGTAGCAGGCCAAGGTGCATCTTCTAAATGGTGAGCCAATTCTAATGTCCAGTACATATTCTAGGTATTATTTAATTAATTGAGTTTTGGTCAATTTCCCGCAAATGTATTAAAAAAACATAAAGGACGAAATGTTTTCTATAATTTGATTCAACGATATGTAAATCATTGAGATACAGTACATTGTAAGAGGAAAAATTGAATAAACTCTTAGTGTAGTCTCATAAACCTCTAAAGGCTTAAAAAGATTCCCTTAGCTATCAGATAATTAGCATAGCGTCACCATAGCTAAAGAATCTGTATTTCTGCTTAATAGCTTCTTGGTAAGCATCCATGATTAAGTCATGACCTGCAAATGCTGCTACCATGATAACCAATGATGATTTCGGTAAGTGAAAGTTAGTCAGCATACTGTTAGCTATACTGAACTCAAAAGGATGATAGATAAACTTATTTGTCCATCCTTCTGCTTCCTTTAGAAAACCTGTGGCTGAGACAGCTGATTCTATGGCTCTCATAGAAGTCGTGCCTACACTACATATTTTTCTTTTGCCTTCTATGGACTTATTTACAATTTTCGCTGCATCGCCAGGAATAGAAAAGTATTCTGCCTCCATTTTGTGCTTTGACAAATCTTCTACTTCTATTTCTCTGAATGTTCCTAGTCCCACATGCAGAGTGACCTTGGGTAGATTGACGCCTTTGATTTCTAGTTTTTTCATTAGCGTTTTGCTAAAATGCAAACCCGCTGTAGGTGCAGCTACTGCCCCTATCTTAGAAGCGTAGACAGTCTGGTATCTTTCGATGTCTATTTCTTCAGGTTCTCTGTCTATGTATTTCGGCAGAGGCGTATGTCCTAGCTTTCTTAGAATTGCATGATACTCATCATCTGTACCTTCAAAGAAGAAACGAATTGTTCTACCCCTAGAAGTAGTATTATCCACTACCTCTGCTACTAATAGATCTTCTTCTGGATTAGCTGGGTCAGCAAAGAATAACTTGTTCCCAACTCTTATTTTTCTCGCAGGATCTACTAGTACATCCCAGAGTCTAGAATCTTTATTTAGTTCTCTGAGTAAGAAGACTTCTATCTGAGCACCAGTCTTCTCTTTTTTTCCAAAAAGTCTCGCTGGGAATACTCTTGTATTATTGAAGATCATAGTGTCTTCTTCATCAAAATACTCTATGACATCTTTGAAAACCCTATGTTCTATTTTTCCAGTTTCTTTATGGACCACCATAAGTCTTGATTCATCTCTAACATCAGTAGGATATTTAGCAATGAGCTTTTCTGGAAGTTCAAATTGAAACGTGGATAGTTTAGTCTTCATGTTGAGTATATCGATTTATAATAGCGTGCAAAAATAGAAAAATTAGGATAATACTGTTCAACTAAGGTCTTAAGGGGAATTTTTGAGCTATTAGGGAGTGAAATAGCTCTATTTGTCTAGTAAAAACGCTAATAAGGCCAGCTTTAGATATCTTCGAAGCTGTGATTACTATAATCAAAGTCGTCTTTGAGAGTTTCAGACAAGCCTTTAACTCTCTAGTAGGAAACAAGCTAAGGAGTTTTCTTTCTCTGGTAGGGATAACCATAGGCATCTTCTGTATCATCTCAGTTAAGTCTGCTGTAGATTCTCTTCAGAATAATGTGATGGAAGGTATCTCTGAGATAGGGTCTGGAGTAGTGTATGTAGAGAAGTATCCATGGAATGAAGATTGGGAGAATAATTATTTTAAATACATGAAGCGGCCTGATCCTGATTTTGAGGACTATGAAATGATCACTGAAAAATCTAAGTTGGCTGATAAAGCTTCATATTCTATTTTTCAAGGCGGCAAGACCATCAAATACAAGTCTAGTAGTGTTTCTGATATGACTGTGATGGGCAGTTCTTACGAGTTTCAGGAAATCCAAAGTTTGGATATAGAGAAGGGGAGATACTTTACGCTGTCAGAGTATTATTCTGGCGCCAATAAGATTATTCTGGGCAGCATTGCTGCTAATGAGCTTTTTGGCAATCTGGACCCTATCGGGAAGGAGGTCAAGCTATTTGGCCAGAATTACCAAGTCTTAGGGGTGCTGAAAGAAGAAGGAGAAAGCATGTTTAATTTCATGAATTTCGATGATGTCATCTGGGTCAGCCTCACTAATGCAAGAAGGTATATGAATATAAAGGATGGTAGAGGAGTAGGGGAGAGTCTCATGGTCAGAGCACGAAAAGGAATCTCCAATGAAGAACTCAAGAGCGAACTTGCAGGACTGCTAAGGGCGCACAGAAGACTAAGACCTAGGGATGCAGATAATTTCTCTCTGATGGAAATGTCATCGCTTAATCAGGTACTGGACGGCTTCTTTGGAACTTTAAATATCGCAGGGTTGGTGATCGGAGGCTTTGCGCTGATAGTTGGGATGTTTAGTGTGGCTAATATCATGTTTGTGTCCGTAAAGGAAAGGACCAATATTATAGGAATAAAGAAAGCGTTAGGTGCTCAGAAGTTTATTATTCTTCTGGAGTTTCTCATAGAGGCGATAGTCCTGTGTCTGATAGGAGGGCTTATAGGTCTTCTAGTTTCGTTTAGTGTGATAACCTTAATATCTAATGTGTTAGACTTTCAGATGGTCATGACGTTCAATAATGCTCTAGCTGGGATACTAGTATCTGTTTTTGTAGGAATCATTTCAGGAATTATCCCAGCCTATCTGGCCTCCCGATTGGACCCTGTGGTTGCTATAAGACAGTAAATGAAAGGCTAGACAAATGATATATCAGTCTGGCGTTTAATGTGTCAGAATAATTTCATCAATTATATTCAAATACATACAATATTCTGAAAGCATAGTCGTTCTAAAGGCTCAATGTCAATAAGGTATAATAAAAAAATGCCCCAGATTAAGAATCTAGGGCATTTTTTATTGCTTTATCGTGTATAATACGTCTAGCTTATTTCACTTTAGCTACTATTGATTTGAAAGCAGCGGGCTCATTAAGTGCTAGATCTGCTAACACTTTTCTATTGAGTTGGATATCTGCTTTTTTAAGTCCATGCATGAATTTTGAGTAAGAAAGGCCTTCTTGTCTAGCTGCAGCATTGATTCTAGCAATCCACAATCTTCTGAAAGCTCTTTTCTTATTTCTTCTATCTCTGTATGCGTAACTCCATGCTTTTTCTACTGCATTTTTAGCTACTGTATAGACTTTACTTCTTGCACCAAAATAACCTCTGGCTGATTTAAGGATTTTCTTCCTTCTTCTTCTGGATGCTACTGCGTTTACTGAACGTGGCATATTTATGATTTTTAAGAACTAAGGGCCTTTAGGTTTCTAAAGTCTTGACCTTAATTCGATTAAAAAATAATTACTTACAAAGGAGGTTAAGGATTCTTTTAGTATCTGCTGTAGATACCAAAGTCGTTCCTGTCAGGTTAAGTTTAGCTTTTTTAGATCTCTTTCTGAGAAGGTGTCTCTTACCTGCTTGATTTCTCTTAATTTTACCTGATCCTGTCAGTTTAAATCTCTTCTTCGCACTTGAATGCGTCTTCATTTTAGGCATAACTGCTTAATTTAGGGGTGCAAAATTACGATAAAATATGTTATTAAGCGCCGTATCAGAAGATATTACGGTAAGAAAAATAAGATAAGAGGTACTAAAGGTTATTTTTTATTCTTCTTCAGAGGTGCAATCATCACAATCATCCTTCTACCCTCCATTTTCGGCAATTCCTCTGCAGCGCCTAACTCAGCTAGTTCATTGATGAATTTCAATAATAATAGTTGACCTCTATCCTTGAAAACAATAGTTCTTCCTCTAAAGTGTACGTAAGCTTTGACCTTAGAACCTTCAGAGAGGAACTTTTGGGCATGCTTCAGTTTAAAGTTGAAATCATGCTCATCAGTGTTAGGACCGAACCGTATTTCCTTGATAACAGTCTTAACTGTCTTTGTCTTGATTTCCTTTTCCTTCTTTTTCTTGAGATATAGAAACTTGTTGTAGTCCTCTATCTTGGCTACTGGAGGGTCAGCCTTGGGGCTGATTTCTATGAGATCCATTTCCATTTCTTCTGCCCACTTGATGGCTTCTCGTGTACTATGGACCCCAGACTCTATTTTTTGGCCTGCTGCTTCGCTGATCTCGTCAAAATTTTCGCCGACCAAACGAATTCTAGGAACATTGATGTTTCCGTTTATTCTAAAATTAAATTTAGGTTGTGGTTTTTTGTGAAAGGATCTTCTTTTAGCCAAATGATGTTTTTTACTTAAATAATTTATTTAACACAGGTGTCTTACCAAAGGTAACACATCAATTCTTAATATTTGGAATTTCTTAAAATGTGATATTACTAATCTTTAACGTCTTCAGAAGTAACATTAGTTGCTGATTTTATAACTATAGACGCCTTGTCCTTAGATAATACAGCTTTGAAACTTGTGCCTTCTTCAGGGTTTTCATTGAGAATGTATTCCGCCAGTGGGTCCTCTATGTATTTTTGTATAGCTCTATTCAGAGGTCTTGCTCCAAACTGAGGATCAAAACCCTTCTCTGCAACGAATTTCTTAGCAGTAGGCGTAAGGTTAAGTTTGTAACCCATATCCTCCAATCTCTTGTATAAATCTTTGAGTGCAATATCAATGATTTTAAAGATGTCTTCTTGTTCTAGGCTATTAAAGATGACGATATCATCTATCCTATTTAGAAACTCAGGAGAGAAGGTTTTCTTCAATGCTTTTTCTATTACGCCTTTTGAGTTGTCCTCTGCAGAATCTTTTCTTGCCTGAGTAGCAAACCCGACTCCTGTGCCGAAATCTTTGAGTTGACGTGCACCTATGTTAGAGGTCATGATGATCAAGGTATTCTTGAAATCAACTTTTCTTCCTAGACCATCAGTTAGCATACCATCATCGAACACTTGTAGCAACACATTGTATATATCAGGATGTGCTTTTTCTATTTCATCCAAGAGGATAACGGAGTAAGGCTTTCGTCTAACTTTCTCAGTCAGCTGACCGCCTTCTTCGTATCCTACATAACCTGGAGGCGCTCCTATGAGTCTACTCAGGGAGAATTTCTCCATGTACTCTGTCATGTCCACTCTTATAAGTGCATCATCTGAGTCAAATACATGCTTGGCTAAGGCCTTCGCTAGTTCTGTTTTCCCTACACCAGTAGGCCCTAAGAATATGAAAGTCCCTATCGGTTTAGAAGGATCCTTGAGGCCTAATCTGTTCCTCTGTATAGCTTTGGTAATTTTATCTACGGCACTATCTTGACCTATGATATGCTTCTTGAGCTTATCAGCCATCGCGACCAACTTCTTATTCTCTTTTTGGGCAACTTTGGTCACTGGTATACCAGTAATCATTGCCACTACTTCTGCTATATCTTCCTCATTTACAGGATATTTAGCTTGCTTAGACTCTTCTTCCCATTCCTTCTTAGAGTCACTGAGTTTTTTGATCAGCTTAGATTCTTGGTCTCTGAGGTCCGCAGCTTTTTCATACTGCTGGTTCTTTACAGCTTGATTTTTAAGCTCCTTGACACCTTCTATCTTTGCTTCTAGATCCTCAATGTATTTAGGGACATGTATGTTTTTGAGATGTGTCCTTGCACCTACTTCATCCAGTACATCTATAGCTTTATCTGGCAAAAATCTATCAGTGATATATCTGGTACTCAGTTTTACACAAGCCTTGATTGCTTCATCAGAATACTCGACATTGTGAAAGTCCTCGTACTTGGGTTTGATATTCTGAAGGATATGTACTGCTTCTTCTGGTGAAGGTGGTTCTACAAGTACTTTTTGGAATCTTCTATCTAGAGCACCATCTTTCTCTATGTATTGTCTGTATTCATCAAGGGTAGAAGCGCCTATTACTTGTAGCTCTCCTCTTGCAAGAGCAGGCTTAAAGATGTTAGAAGCATCTAGAGAGCCAGTGGCGCCTCCCGCACCTACTATCGTATGTATTTCATCTATGAAGACAATGACATCTCTAGTCTTTTCCAGTTCATTCATAATCGCTTTCATCCGCTCCTCAAACTGTCCTCTGTACTTGGTTCCAGCAACTAGAGCGGCCAAGTCTAACATGACTATTTTTTTGTCAAAGAGGGTTCTACTGACCTTTTTCTGATTTATCCTGAGTGCCAGACCTTCAGCAATAGCTGTCTTACCTACACCAGGTTCTCCTATCAGTATAGGGTTGTTTTTCTTTCTTCTACTCAGTATCTGAGAGACTCTCTCTATTTCAGTTTCTCGACCGATAATAGGATCTAGCTTTCCTTCCTCAGCCAATTTAGTGACATCTCTACCGAAGTTATCCAATACAGGTGTACGCGATTTAGAATTACTTTTTCTTCTACTAAATGATTCTTCTCTATCATCATCTAGAGGAAGGTCAGAATCACTGGAAGAGGTTATATCTGTATAGTTCGAGGAAGTATCTTCTTGGTTCACGTACTCTAGTTCATTTTTGTAAATCGCATAATCCACCTCAAACTCATCTAGAATTTTTGTGGCACTATTATCACTCATCTTGAGTATAGAAAGCATGATGTGCTCAGGATTAATTTCTTCTTGCTTCATGGATTTTGCTTCTAGAAAAGACACCTTCAATGCTTTTTCTGCATGTTTGTTTAAAGGGATACTGCCTACATTGAGTTGAGACTCAGCGCCTCTTTTATTTTGTACAGCAGACTCTATTTTGTACTTCAGCTCATATAGATCTACATCCAGAGAATCTAATACCCGTATGGCAAGACTCTCTTTATCTTTTATCATGCCCAGTAAAAGATGCTCTGTCCCTATAAAGTCATTACCTAATCTAATGGCTTCATCGCGACTAAGAGATATAATCTTCTTTACCTTGGGTGAAAACTTACTATTCATCTAAATAATTTATCCTTTAAACATTCTTAGGTCAATTAAGTCCTTTGTATTGACAAGTTTCACAATTAATTAACCTGAAATCTGTGCAGAGACACGATAGAAAACTAAAGAAACGGCAATAAAGTTAATATTATAAAAGGGATTAATATAAACCCCTTCGACATCTATTAAAGTGCTAAAAATCATTCCACATCCACTTAAAATGCCAAGATGGCATTGCTAATATCAATTTAGTAGTATTAACGGCTAAATACAATGTATTTTATAGTTAATCCGACTATTGAGTAGCCTCGATTGGTAATTATGGCAGATTGTATGCAAAATTGGTCTGTATCAATTAATTTTGCTCCCCCTCTGTAAAAAGGTGATAATACCCCAAGATAGGGCAAATGACGTATTATGAAATTTGTAATAGATAAGCAGGAGAAATACTCACTTCTTCAACTTAATGAAGATAATCTCAATTCTTTGATAGCTCCTGACCTCAAGTCTGAGTTCGTTTTCTTATGTAACGAAGGAGTAAAAAATCTGATCTTAGATCTATCTGGTGTGAAGTACGTAGACTCATCTGGTCTGAGTGCCATCCTTACTGCTAACAGGTTATGGAATGACCAAGGTACTTTCGTATTAACTGGCATTGCACATCCTAGTGTTCAGAAGCTGATAGAAATTTCAAGATTGGAAACAATTTTCAAAATAATACCTACTGTAGAAGAGTCCATAGATTTCATATTTATGGAAGAAATAGAAAAGGAACTCAGCTCTGAGCAAGAGTAAGCTTCAATAATAGAAAAGTGGGAAATAAATTTGAGTTGACTATTCTTGGTAGCAACTCTGCTATGCCGGCCTATGGTAGATGGCCCACGAGTCAAGTCCTCAATATAGCTAACCAGCTCATTCTCATAGACTGCGGTGAAGGTTGTCAGATGAGAATGCTACAATATAAGATCAAGAAATCTAAGATCTCGCATGTGCTCATCAGCCATCTTCATGGGGATCACATCTATGGACTTCCCGGATTTCTGGGATCACTTTCTCATCTGTCAAGAAAGAATCCACTATATCTCTATGGTCCTAAAGGACTGAAAGAATACCTTGAGGTGGTTTTCAAATTAAGCGAAGCTCATTTTTCTTTTGAACTCATTATCAATGAATTAGAGCATGGTGATAATATGGAAATAGTCCGTAATGATCAGTTTAGTATTATGGCTTTTCCTGTGGCACATCGCGTTTCTACCTATGGATACTTGATAAAAGAAAACCAGTCAGAAAAGAATATACGGACAGCAGCTATAGCAGAATACAAGCTGAAGATAGATGAAATAAAAGGAGCAAAAAGGGGAGAGGATATTCTGCGAGAGGACCAGCTAATTAAAAACTCTCAACTTACCCTTCCGCAGTCGAAGCCTAGAAGTTATGCTTACTGTGCAGATACCTGTGTAAAGGGATGGAAAAAGGAGCAGCTTAGGGGAGTCAGCTTGATGTATTTTGAAACTACTTACTTACATGACCTAGTGGAACTGGCACATGAGAGAGGGCATACAACAGCTAAGGAGGCAGGTAGCTTAGCGAGGCAGTTAGATGTAGAGCAACTTATTATAGGTCATTATTCCAGTAGATATAAAGAAGTAACTCACTTATTGGAGGAGGCTCAAGCTGAGTTCCACAACGTCCAAGGCGGGTATGATGGATTTATATTGAATATTGATTAAAACTTTCTGCTCCTCAAGTTGCTAATAATAAAATAGGATTTATCTTTGCACAACTTTTTAAGGAAGGTCGGTTAGCTCAGCTGGTAGAGCAACGCCCTTTTAAGGCGTGGGTCCTGGGTTCGAACCCCAGACCGGCTACTGAAGCCCTCTCAATCTAGAATTGTGAGGGCTTTGTCTATCCAGAGAAAAGAATTTCAAGTTGTCTTTTGGCCAAGTCTCTAGATTCTGGATCATTGACATTGGTCAGATGTATAGGATCGTCCAAGTGTATTTCTTCTATGTCGCTATTAATCAGCACCTTACGAGGACAGGAAAAGCCACGACTTAGATATTCTAGCAGCTGTGGGTAGGCCTTCGGCTCCCAGATGGTAATAAGTGGTTCTGGAAATTGTGTAACTGGATTGTGAAAACAAGTAGCCAATTTCTGTGGATTTCTTTTCGACACTAATTTTTTTATAGTGGCTTTATCCAGATAAGGTAAGTCACAAGCGAGGGTCAGCCAGGCGGTATTAGGGTGCTCCCTGAATGCAGATAAGATACCTCCATAAGGTCCTAGATTAGAAAAAGTATCATAGAGTTTCGGGAAGCTGGTTTCTATTAATTCATCTTGATTTTCCCTGCAAGAGATAAATGTCCGGTTGCAGAAGTCTTGCACTAGATGAGCCTCATACTCTCGTTGGGGACGGTCATGGTATTCTATGTCGCCTTTATCTCTACCCATTCTTTGGCTTTTACCACCTGCTAAGATGAGACCATAGAGGGGAGGTATACTCATATTATAGTCTTCCATAATAGCCTTACTGATCTTCTCTATCTGGTCTAACCTGAAGATCTGTATATCCTCTTTTTCTTTGATTAGATCAAGAACGAAGTCATGTATGTCGTCAGAGGATCGCTGGAGTAGTATTATTTTGATATCAGTAAGTCGGTCAATTTTTTTACTGAGAGATTCCTTTTTCTCTTCAGTTATTATCACGATTTGTTTCGCTCCTAGAAAGTGATTCCCATTAATCAGAGCAAGGTCTGTATCTGATAATAGTTTTCTATAGCTGGGGTCTATATCAGTTTGGTTAGTGCTGATCTTACTATGAGAAATTTTATCTAGAATATTGACATGGAAGTTATTGTCTTTTCTTCCCTTTTTGTGAGCAGCATTGAGCAAACCTAAGCGCATGTTAGAAGGCAAGCTTGTGCTCAGGTCATCCATTAACTTTTCGATGATCTCACAAGGTGCTCCTATGATAGCCCATTCATTTCTATGATACTTGCCGCCTTCTGGCTTGGCTAAGGTGTTATGTTTAGATTTTTTAGCTTTTTTCAAAATCACTTTTACCTCCTGTCTTTTTGATCAATCTAGTTTCTTTAATTATAATCTCATGTGAAAATGCCTTACACATATCGTAAATGGTCAATGCAGCAATAGATGCTCCGGTCAAGGCTTCCATCTCTACGCCTGTTTTGCCCTCTATTTTTGCGATGCATTCTATTGTAACTTCGTGTTTTTCAGATATCGAAATTGTTACTCCACACTTAGCTAAGCTCAGCGGATGGCACAATGGAATGAGCTCGCTAGTCTTTTTTGCACCCATAATACCGGCTAATATGGCAGTCTGAAAAACTGGACCTTTTTTTGTCTGAATTTCATTCTCCTGCAATTGGTTCATGATGGTTTCTGTCAGTTGTACTTTAGCCTGTGCTATAGCTACCCTTTTGGTTTGTTTCTTATCTGAGACATCTACCATAGAGGGGTTACCATCTCGATCTATATGTGTGAATTCGTTCATAATGAAATATCGAATTATAAAGCTAAATGTACCTAATCTCTAAATAGCAATCAGCGCCATTTAGATTAACTCTCGTTCTTTAATCTCATATTAGTGTTTTAAATTTTATTTATAAATATGAGGAAGTTAATTGGACCTTTTTCTGAGGTGGTAAGTTTTGAAGAGGCACCCTTAAAAGGTCCCATGAAAGATGAGCAATTAGGAATAATTGCCAATGGGGGGATACTTGTCTCCGAGGGTATAATAGAGCAAGTCGGAGATTTTGAATCAATGGCTAAGGAGTTTAGTTCAACGGATATAGAAGAGGTAACAGAAGCTAGTGTTGCGCTGCCAGGTCTTATAGATTGTCATACGCATATATGTTTTGCGGGAACCAGAAGTAAAGATTTTGCGATGCGTAATGCAGGCATAAGTTATTTAGAAATCGCCAAGCAGGGTGGTGGTATATGGGACTCGGTGACACAAACAAGAGAAGCATCAGAAGATATTCTAAAACAGAATGTAGTCATGAGGGCGGACAAATTACTAAGTAGGGGAGTTACTACTATAGAAGTGAAATCAGGTTATGGCCTTTCTATAGAGGACGAATTGAAAATGTTACGAGCAATAGCTAAAGCAGGTAAAAAGACCAAAGCAGACCTTGTAAGCACTTGCCTTGCAGCACATATAAAACCAAAAGATTTTATAGGAACCCATGCACAATACCTAGAGTACATGGCCAAGAATCTTTTTCCACTATTAAAATCAGAAGGCCTTACAAATAGGATAGATGCATTCATAGAGGATGAGGCTTTTTCGTCGGAGGTTGTAGATAGTTATTTTAAGTCGGCGCGCATGATGGATTTTGATATTACAGTGCATGCTGATCAGTTCCATGTGGGTGGTAGTAAGGTGGCTGTAGAACATGGGGCACTCAGTGCGGATCACCTTGAGGCAAGTGGAGAAGAGGAAATAGCTCTGCTTGCTCAAAGCGAGGTTGTAGCAGTTGCCTTGCCAGGGGCTACCTTAGGACTGGGCTGTGACTTTACTCCTGCTAGGAAAATTTTGGATGCAGGAGGCTGTGTAGCTATAGCCTCTGACTGGAATCCTGGCTCTGCTCCTATGGGCAATCTGCTCACTCAAGCGTCCATCTTAGCAACCTTCCAAAAAATGTCTACTGCAGAAGTTCTGGCTGGTGTAACCTACAGGGCGGCTCATGCTCTAGGGTTAAAAGATAGAGGAAAGCTTAACAAAGGGCAATTAGCAGATCTGGCTGTATTTCCAACTAATGATACTAGAGAGATTCTGTACCAACAGGGCGAACTTTTGCCTTTTAAGGTCTACAAAGGTGGTATTGTGATCTAAATAAGATAAGGCTATTGCTGGCAACAACTTCGTTAAACAGATGTTGTAAACAGAGCATTTGACTCCTTTTTTGGCTAAAAAATGGTATAAAATGGAATTTTTTTGTTAAGATTTGCGTTTTATTAAAGGAGGCAGTCTCTGCTAACATGATTCCTTCAATTTTTTTGAATTCAATATTTCTAGTTGAATGGGTAATTCTACTAGAAGATTTATAATCAAACAACATTAAATGGCTAGACCACGGACGAAAAAATTTGAATACGGTAAAGGGATGTATTATTTCAATATCAAGAAAGGATATAATAATAACATCACTATTAAAAGAGTAGAGCTTAAAAAAGCAATAGATGCTTACAAGCAATATCTCAAAACCCAAAAGGATAACTGTGAATGGTTAGGCAAATGGGACGGAAAGAAATTTATAGAAGACAACTTTGAGAAATTAGAAGTTGCTTAAGAAAATAAAACATTGTTTTTAAAATCCTCTATTGTCAGTCAATAGGGGATTTTTTTTTGCTCATCAAAGAATATTCTCACAAATAGTATTAAGACTATAGATAGATGCTACTTTTGTCACCCAAAACCAAGACCTAATGAATAGGAATCTAGCTTTAGAATTTATACGTGTTACTGAGATAGCTGCTCTGAATGCCGCACGATGGATGGGAAGAGGAGATGAGAAAGCTGCAGATCAAGCAGCAGTAGATGGCATGAGAAAAATGTTGGATACAGTAGAGTGCCAAGGCGTGGTGGTGATAGGAGAAGGAGAAAGGGATGAGGCACCTATGCTATACATAGGAGAAAAGGTAGGAACGGGAAATGGTCCCGAGATAGAGATTGCCTTGGATCCACTAGAAGGTACCACTATCTGCGCACAAGGAGGTAATAATGCCATAGCGGTAATGGCTATAGGTAGTAAAGATTGTCTGCTCAATGCACCTGACATATACATGAAAAAGATAGCCGTAGGGCCTGCAGGAGTGGGAGCTATAGATATCCAAGATAAAGCAACTAATAATCTAAAGAGATTAGCACAGCGTAAAGGTTGCTCTCTAGGGGATCTCACAGCTATCATTCTCGATAGACCGCGACATAAAGAATTAATCCAAGAAGTAAGAGACTGCGGTGCTAGAATCTATCTTATAGGAGATGGTGATGTCTCAGCTGCGATAGCCACGGCACTACCCTCTACAGGTATAGATATAATGATAGGGACAGGGGGTGCACCTGAAGGTGTGATAGCCGCTGCAGCTATGAAATGTATCAAGGGAGATTTTCAAGGAATATTAGTTCCTAGAAATGATGATGACATAGAACGAGCTAAGAGGATGGGTATAGAAGACATAAATAGAGTCTACAGTATGGAAGAGCTGGCAAAAGGTGACGTGATGTTTGTTGCAACTGGAGTGACTGATGGTTCTCTATTGAAAGGAGTACAGTTTAGACCTGGAGGTGCATCTACTCATTCTATAATCATGAGAAGTAGATCTGGAACTATTAGACACATCACTGCTGATCATCATTTTGATAGAAAGCCGGTTTACTAGCTGTAATAGCTTAAGTGGTCAATAATTCTTACATATACTTGATGGATTAAAACTTGTTAAAGTATTTCCATTTACAAAAATCTAATGTATACCTCTCACTATAAAAGACTGTTCTTCTGGATGCTTGCAATGTTTTTACTGTGTGCTTGCAATAAAAGTTATGACAGATTGTTTGACGTTAGAGCAGAAGTAGACTTCATGATCCAGGCTGGGATAAATCCTGCACTTACCCTTACAGCAGATTTTAAAACCCCCTTTCTATATGAATCAAAGGCATCATCCCTAGCTCAGGATACTACAGCATTTATTGACAAGGTCGTAGCAATAGAGGCCGTTCTAGAGGGCCTTCAGGGAACAAGTGACTTAGACTTTTTAGAAAATATAATTGTGAAAGTTGTGAACCCTTCTGATGTTTCAGATGATAGAGAGGTATTCTATTTAGATCCTGTCCAGCCAGGCCAAACTGCGCCGATTGAGTTTTTTCCTTCTCTTCCAGATATTGAAAAATTCATCTCGGATGATGAAGTGATATTCAGAATCAAATGTCAATTTAGAAGAGCTCCTACTAGAAACTATAATTATAAGCTGAGCATGGTCTTTTCAGCTATTTAAAGAATCTAGCGATCACAATACACTATCTAACTTATCATCTAAAGAATACTTACCTGATCCCAGTAAGTATATAGCCACAAACCCGACTAGATACAGTAGAGCAGGTTCCTTACTGCCATCTTCAGCACCGTACATAAATAAGGGATCTGAGGCATGTACCATAAAGGCAGCCACTAGCATGGTGATAATCATAGGTAAAGCCGCTAGTCTGGTTTTGTAACCTATAATAATAAGTATGCAGGCAAAAAACTCCGCAACAACTGCTAGGGTAAGGCTAATCTTAGGAGAGAGGCCTAAGAAAGGATAAAACTTCACTTCTCCGCCTTCTACTAGCTTCATCAGCTTGCCCATGCCATGCCCTAAGAGCATGTATAGACCAAACCCCACCCGCAATACTAAAGCAGCTAAGTCTGGATACCTAAGTGTCATATAAAATTATTAAATCAAGCTGTGAGGCCTAACCGCCACAAGCTAATCTCAAGCTTTCTATCTGTGTGGACCACCAATCGTTCTGCTCCTTGACCTCATCATCATCGCAAAAGTCAGTGATTTCTAGAATTGTCTGTCTTGTGATATCAGACTTATACATTCTAAACTCGAAGTATTCACCTTCTTCACCAGACTCTTCCCATTTAAATCTCAGTCTTTCTTCCTCGATATCATCTAGTAATCTAGCTTGCTCATCAGAGCCTTCCCATGTGAAGGTGTATACATCATCTGATATGTCTACACCGTCTGCAAACCACCTCACCAGATTTTCTGGCAGTGTTATGAACTGATGGAGCATTCCTGGAGAAGCTCTAAAAATAAATTCCATCTCAAATTTCACCCTACTCATTAAATAAACTTTTATTGTATAACTGATTGAACCACCATATGGTGGGCGGAAAATATAATACTATAATTGACTTAATTCAAAAAATCAAAGAAGATTTAAGGAATTTTTAGGCACTTTTTTTGTTTATCGCTAATAGTATCCATTATATCTATCTAATTCGCTCGTAGTTGCGATTTGCTTGAGATAGTTATATTTTCGTATTTCCTAATTTGAGAATTATAAAACTTAGTAGATGAGGCAACTGAAGATTACCAAATCGATCACTAATCGTGAATCCCAATCCCTAGAAAAGTACTTACAAGAAATCGGAAAAGTCGACCTCCTCACCCCAGAAGAAGAAGTAGATCTTGCAAAAAAAATCAAAGATGGTGATCAAGATGCTCTTGAAAGACTCACCAAAGCAAACTTAAGATTCGTAGTTTCTGTTGCCAAGCAATATCAAAACCAAGGACTCTCCCTTAGTGACTTGATCAATGAAGGTAACTTAGGACTTATCAAAGCCGCTCAAAGGTTCGATGAAACTAGAGGTTTTAAATTTATTTCATACGCAGTATGGTGGATTAGACAATCTATCTTGCAAGCACTCGCAGAACAATCTAGGATAGTAAGACTTCCACTTAATAAAGTAGGGTCACTTAATAAGATAAACAGAGCATTCTCTGAGCTAGAACAAGAATTCGAAAGAGAGCCATCTTCTGATGAGTTAGCTGAATTGCTAGAGATATCTGCAGACGAGGTAGAAACTACACTAGGTGTCGCTGCAAGACACGTTTCTATGGATGCACCGTTCGTAGATGGTGAGGATAACTCTCTATTAGATGTTCTAGAAAATTCTGGCACACCTGGTACGGATACTAAACTAGAATACTCTGAATCACTTAGAAGAGAAATAGAAAGATCTCTTAATACCTTGACAGAAAGGCAATGTGATGTTATCAAATTATACTTTGGTATAGGTATAGAACATCCTATGTCACTAGAAGATATAGGTGATAGATTTGGGCTGACAAGAGAAAGAGTAAGACAGATTAAAGATAAAGCGATCAATAAGCTTAGATCAGCATCTAGAAGTAAGTTGCTCAAGCACTACCTAGGCGTCTAAGGAAAAAATATAAACAAGAATTATGATGGAGAGGCTATTGTTAATGGTCTCTCCATACTTTTATGTAGTGATATGAAGGTCTCTGTCCTTTGGATGCCATTGATCTGTTGGATTTTATCACTGATGATATTACGCAGATGATCAGTATCTGTGACGATTACTTTAGCGAATATGCTATAGGTCCCAGTTGTATAATGAGCTTCAACCACTTCTGGTATATTAGCTAGTTCTTGTGAGACATAATCATAGAGTTTGCTCTTTTCTAAAAAGATGCCTAGAAAGGCTGTGATATCATATCCTAGTTTTTGGTAATCCACTTTCATTTGAGAATTAAGGATAACCTTGGCTTCCATCATCTTTTTTATCCTGACATGGACGGTGCCTCCAGAGATGAACAGTTCCTTCCCGATTTCTGCATAGGTTTTCTTTGCATCATGCATTAAGATTGATAGTATCTTTATATCTATATTGTCAGGAGAGAAAGATTTCATGCTGTAGATTTGTTTAACATATCACAGCTTAAGATAGGAATAGCTTAGATGATTACTATGGAAATGTACTATTTTTTAAATTATATCTTGTTTTAATGCCTAATAAAGAAAAAAGGGAGATTAGGTTATGGGAGCCTTTCTTGGTAGGCATTTCTGCTGCCATAGGATTGCTGGCAGGATATAATATGAACTTTGATAATCATGATAGTTCATTACTAAGTTTCAAAGAGCAGACCTCAGTGCAGGGTCTTACTGCTGGTGATGGTCGTATAGAAGAAATTATCCGCTTTGTAGAAACTAAGTACGTGGATTCCATTAATGTAGATGAGATGACAATAAATCTCATAGATGACATGCTTTCTAAACTAGATCCCCACTCTAGTTATATTACGCCTGCAGAGTATTCTGAGTATAACGAAAAGATGAAAGGTGTCTATAGAGGTATAGGTATAGAAACACTGAAGCTCCGGGATACATTTTATATAAGCAGATTGTTAGAGGGTGGTCCAGCCGAGGCAGCAGGATTCAGAATAGGGGATGCTCTATTGACTATAGATGGTGATTCTGTGGCTGGAAAAGAAATGCCTTTCGATAAGGTAAGGGATATGCTTAAGGATGTATCCAAGGAGCAGCTTGTCATATCAGCGCTCGGGGTGGATGAATCAGTCTCACGTGATGTAAATGTTGACATAAAAGAAATACAGGTAGCCTCAGCTGATATCTGTTACATGTTAGATGATAAGACAGCTTATCTCAAGTTATCCAGATTTAGTGGAAATACTTATGAGCAATTTATTGAGTCTATAGAGAAAATAAAGGAGGGCAAAACAGAATTAAATTTAATCTTAGACTTAAGAGGAAACCCAGGTGGCTATTTGCCTCAAGCCATTAAAATTCTATCCCAGTTATTTGAGAAAAAAGACCAATTATTGACCTATACAGAAGGTCTCAATCAGAAGCGTAGAGAGTATAGGTCTACAGGAAATGCTTTTTATAAGATAGCTAAGGTTGCAGTTCTTATAGATGGAGACTCTGCCTCTGGAAGTGAGATACTAGCTGGAGCGATTCAGGATTGGGACAGAGGAATAGTGATAGGTCGTACAAGTTATGGGAAAGGCTTGGTGCAGGAGATTTACCCTTTGAATAATGGCGGAGCTCTGCGCCTGACGATAGCCAAGTACTATACCCCAGTTGGGAGATTGATCCAGAAGTCCTATGCTAGTGATAATAATCAGTTCCAAGCTGATGAGTCCATCTTTGAAACCAAGATGCTGTCCCGAAAAATGGCTGGGGGAACCGGCATTGTGCCTGATGCAGAATTGAGTGAAAACGACTCAGAAAAGTGCTATAACTACCATTACTATAGTGATCATTACGTGCTGGATAAAATGTTACAACTCAACCGATCTGAGTTGAGACGTAAGGACTTACTCCAGAGAGATTATGATGCTTACCTACAAGCTTCATTTGGTGAGAGCCCTGAATTATTAAAGGGCAATTGCGACTCTGATATTTCTAAGGAGTTATATTCTAGTTACAAGAGAATGGTGTTGTCTAAAAATGACTATGCTAGATTCAGTAATATAAATGACCAATATATTTCTGCTGCCTTGGAATTTATTGACGATTCTAGACCTACTCTGGCCCTCCTATCTAAGGAAGAATAATTCTCCTTCGTTGTTGTATTTTATAATCGTAGATTCTGATCTGTTAGTTGCAGTCTTACGTCCAGTATAGCAGATATAGTCTACTTTTTCTTTGATATGCTCTGAAATTTCATCAAAATTCTGGGGTGACTTTTGACCTTGTACATTAGCACTAGTGGAGATAATAGGGTGACCTAAAAAAGATATCAGTTCGATGAGCAGTTCATTAGTCGTTATTCTTACTGCAATTGTACTTTCTGGTCCTAAAAGATAAGCAGGTACTTTGCTAGAGGCTTTGTGTATGATGGTGAGAGGATTAGAATAATATGAAAGCAAGGTTTCTACCCGAGGGTGGAGTTCTATAACATATTCTTTCAGTCTTGCGATGCTGTCGACTAATACGATCATAGTCTTGGACTTATCTCTATTCTTTATTTCAAAAATCTTATCGACGGCCCCTTTATTCCAGGCATTACAGCTAAGGCCCCAGATTGTTTCAGTCGGGCACAGAATGACTTTTCCATCCTGCAGTAATTGTCCTATAGAGTTGATATTATCAAGAAAGTTAGCCATTGACCAAAATTGACAGATTTAAGTCCAAAGAGTTAAAAGATTTTCAAGAATAAAGCCGTTATTGTATTGTCCATATTTCTAAACATGGTATTAAACGAGATATGTCGAACTTTATTTTCAGATATCTCACAGCAAATTATTTTTAGTTATGAAACTAGGTCTGCTTCCAATATTAGCTCTGATTCTAACCATAGTTTTTTCTGCAAACAATAGTAATGCAGCTCATATAGTGGGTGGTGATGTCACCTATAAGCATATGGGTTTTAATTCTGACAGTTCTAGAGTTAATTTCGAGATTAATGTGACGATGTACAGAGATTTTCTCAGCGGAGGAGCCACGTTTGATGGACCTGATGATACTGTATTTGGGATATTCAGGGAAAATGCTGCAGGTGGCTGGGATTTATATGATCGAGTAGCAGGAGTTCCATTTACAACTCCCAATAGAATACCTCCAAATGACGATCCTTGTGTAGTAGAGCCAATGGGGACTGTAGGCGTGGAAGAGGCTTCCTATATTTTTCCTATCAATGTAGAAGTTGGTGACCTAGACTACATGGTAGTTTATCAGCGTTGCTGTCGTAATGAGACAATATCTAACTTGGTAAACCCAGGTGAAACTGGTGCTGCATTTGATATTATAATTACTCCAGAAGCACAGAGGCAGAAGAATGATAGTCCTATCTTTTCCCAGTATCCACCTATATTCATTTGTGCAGGCTTCCCATTGGAAAATATTTTCCAGTCAGCGACTGATGCAGACGGTGACTTATTAGAATATTCTTTTTGTTCTCCATTTACAGCTGGCGGTACTTTTGATGCTACTGGTGGTGGTGCAATAGAAGGTTGTTGTGATTGTGTAAGGCCTGCACCTTCTCAGTGCGGACCCCCTTTTGATGAAGTATTATTTAATCCACCTTTTGATCAAAATGAGCCATTAGGAGGAAGCCCAGTTGTTTCCATTGATCCTGTATCTGGTCTAATAATCGGGACACCAATGTCTACGGGACAATTTGTAGTGGGGGTCTGCGTCACAGAATATAGGAATGGTGTAGCGATAGGAAAGGTGCGAAGGGATTTTCAGTTCAATGTTTTGACTTGTGATAAGCAAGTATCCGCAGAGCTAGAATCAGATGAACTGGAAGTCGGTGATGGTATTCAGTCTTATGTAGTAAATGCCTGTGGTGATACGAGTTTGACGATGAAAAACCTGAGTACTGATGTGAGTTTTATAAGAACGTATGATTGGGAGTTCTACAGAGAAGGTGAGTTGATAGAACAATTGCAAGGAGGAAGCGAAGTGCGAGATGCCTCTATTACCTTTCCTGGTATAGGCAGATATGTAGGGAATATGATTGTCAATCGCCAATTAGACTGTGCAGACACAGCTTACTTTGTCGTCAATCTATATCCGGCTATAGATGCGGGCTTTGATTTTGATTATGATACCTGTGTGGCAGGACCAGTTGTATTTTCAGACTCTTCTATGACAGGAGGGGATATGCTGACAGCCTGGAACTGGCAACTAGATGTTGATGAAATATCACAAGACCAAAATCCTTCCCACATATATGATACCCCAGGTGCCAAAGATGTCAAGCTTATAGTAGAAGATAATAATGAGTGCAAAGATACTATTAGCCAGATGGTTAATTATTTCCCAGCACCAGCAACCATAATAGTGGAGCCGAGTAATTTTATAGGTTGCACCCCTTCAGAGATTACTCTAACTAATCTATCCTCTCCCATAGATTCCACCTACACTATTCTGTGGGATCTAGGAGATGGGACAACTAGTACCGCTATCAGCCCTACACATATCTACAATGATCCTGGTGAATATTCACTGTCACTAGGTATTATATCACCTATAGGCTGTCCCATAAGTAGAAGTTTCGATAGCTGGATAAGGATTAAAGAATCGCCAGAGGCAGACTTTGAATGCTTCCCAGAGCAACCAACGGTTTTCAATAAGACGGTGAGTTTTACTGACAGGACAGATATAGCAGGTGCTTGGTTGTGGGATTTTGGAGGTGCAGGGACTGCTTTTGATAGGAATCCGACATTCACTTTTCCAGATACTGGCATTTATGTGGTGCATCTGACAGCTTATCATCCTGTGACCAATTGTCCAGACACTTTATCTAAGATCATAGACGTGGTGCCGACTGTAGAATTCCATTTCCCCAATGCTTTTACACCTAATAATGATGCAACTAATGACCTCTTCTTGGGCAATGGCTACTATGAAGGCATTTCTGATTACAGATTAGGTATATGGAACAGATGGGGGCAACAGATTTTTGAAACCACAGATCCTAGAGAGGGCTGGAATGGACAAGAGAATAATAATGGGAAACCCTCTCCACAGGGGGTCTATGCCTACAAAGCGGAGTATAAGAACCCCAGAGGTAAGACCTTTATGCAAGAAGGCCATATCACACTGCTCAGGTAGTGAAGAGAATAGTGCTTTTCTTATTGTATTTCTTCTTATAAATATCTTATCTTTGCAGCCCTAAATTAACATGTTAAATATCTTGAGATATGGATTTGATTAATTATGTACACGATCAGCTTACAGCTAAAAAAGAATTACCGTCTTTCAGACCAGGTGACAATATAGATGTCAGTTATAAGATTGTAGAGGGTGCAAAAGAAAGAATCCAATCTTTTAAAGGTAACGTGATACAAATTAATGGCACAGGCTCTACTAAAACCTTTACAGTAAGAAAAATGTCTAGTGGTGTAGGTGTAGAGAGAATTTTCCCTTTCTCTAGTCCTGCTATAGTAGATATAAAAGTTCTTAAAAGAGGTAAAGTAAGAAGAGCTAAGTTGTTCTATCTCAGAGAGTTAGTTGGTAAGAAAGCCAAAATTCGTGAAAGAAAAATGTTAAAAAAGTAAGCTGGTTCCAGTCTTACCGCATTTCTTCACCTTAATTACAATTTGCTCTATCTTAGCCTGAGATAATATCTCAGACCATGTTGCGCGACTTTAAATATCTGACTGCATATCTAGTTCCACTTATAACTTTTGGAAGTTTGATGGTAGAGGGTCTATGGTGCTATAGTACCTTGATTTTTGTGTTTATTATCATTCCCTTAGTAGAACCCTTATTGGCTAATAGCAGTAAGAACTTAGATTCAGAAATAAAAGAGTCTATTAGCTCTAAAGTAATATTTGACTGGCTCCTCTACCTTAACCTTCCAGTATTATACTGTATTCTATTTTTTTACCTTCAGACCATTAGCCAAGCATCTATATCTATGGTTTCTAAGGTGGGTATGATGCTGTCAGTAGGTGCGATGATGGGCTCTATAGGTATCAATGTGGCTCATGAGCTAGGTCATAAGCCAGAGAGATTTAAGCAATTATTGTCTAAGGCTTTATTATTGCCTAGTCTATATTTGCATTTTTTTATTGAGCATAATATGGGACATCACAAGAGGGTAGCAACAGATGAAGATCCGGCCAGTGCTAGGAAGAATGAGCCCATTTATACTTTTTGGATTAGGTCCGTAGTTATGTCATATCTACATGCATGGAAAATAGAAGGTGATAGATTAAGGGTCAAAAAATCCAAGAGTAGCCTGCTATACCATCAAATGGTTTGGTTTACCTTGATACAGGTGGCCTTGGTGACTGGTATTTATTTGCTATATGGAAAGACGGTTCTCTTACTTTTTATAGGTAGTGCCATTTTCTCATTTTTGCTTTTAGAAACGATTAATTATGTAGAGCATTATGGATTAAGAAGGAAAAAGTTAGCTAATGGTAGATATGAAAGAGTGATGCCTTGGCACTCATGGAACTCTAATCATGAGTTGGGTAGAATAATGCTCTATGAGTTAACCCGCCACTCTGATCACCACTATCTATCTAATAAAAAATACCAAGTACTAGATCATCACAAAGATGCGAAACAGTTACCCTTTGGGTACCCGACGTCTATGATATTGTCTTTGTTTCCACCTCTGTGGTTTAAAATTATGAATCCACGTTTATGAGTACCCTGTATAAGTTTCAAATAATTATTTTTTTGGCAATCATATCTGCCCTAGTTAGCTGCAAGCCTGAACCTAAGACGCCAGTTGTGACCGTACCAGTTGTCTTGGATGGCGACTGGGAAATAGCGGAAGCTTACAAGGGCAATACCTTGTCGAGATTGTTAGATAATGGAACCTTCAAATTTACCGAGGATAGAAAGTTCTCGACCAATATACTTAGGGATACACAATTGTACCCTTACAGTATTACAGGAGGAAAGATTTCTATAGACAACCCCAGTAAGGATACCTACATTGTCCAACATAAGACATCCGACACCTTGATTCTTGGCACTAGGTTGAGAAACTTTGATTTTAAATTTATTACTATAAAAGCTAAAGAACCTGAATGATACTTGCCGAAAGACTCATAATTTTTCTATTCGCTTTTAGCTCTTCTTATCTATCAGCGATAGACGTTAGTGTCACCACACTGAACTATCTACAAGAAGAAGCTTACATAGAAATTTATAGTAGAATCATGGGTAGCTCTGTACAATTTAGCAGTAAGATGCTAGAGGATACTTTAATGTACTCTCAGATAGAGTTACTCGTAACCATCCGAGCTGAAGAGAAAATTGCCGTTGCTGAAAAGTATCTGATAAATAGTCCAGCAACATCCACGACTATAGACTTTTGGGATCTAAAAAGATATGTTCTGCCTAATGGTGATTATCAATTAGAACTACAATACGTTGATATTAATAATGTAAAGGACACGACTTTTTATAAGGAAACTATCGTCGTCAATCACTCAACGAATTACCTGTCTACCTCAGATCTACTGCTGCTAAAAGATATTTCAAAAGAGCAAAACAAATATCCTTTCTCAAAAGCAGGATTCTATTTTGAGCCTGCTACTTACAATCTTTTCGGTTCTTCAGATCAGGTTTTTATGTTCTATATGGAGCTATATAATTACGAGGCTAAAGTGGAAGATGGACTCTATTATCGATTTCAACTCCGAGATAGTGAAACACATGAATCTATAACCAAGCCCGCTTACAGACAAGTAAAAGATAAGGCACAGATATTCGAGAAGTTTGATATTGAAGATATACCCTCTGGTAACTACCAATTAAATTTTGAATTAGTAAATAAGTCAAGGGAAGTATTACATCAAGTGCTAGAGCGGTTTTCAGTACACCATCCCTTAACAGATTACAAGCAGAGAATGTCAGGAGATGCAGCTTATGAGACCTCTTTTGTTCAGTTACTAGATGAAGGAGAACTGAATTATGCCCTCAAGGCCATCTTCCCTAGAATAGGGAATAATATGTCGGGCTTGCTTAATGATATTATATGGGGAGAAGAGTTAGATCCAAAGCGTTATTTCCTTTACAGTTTTTGGTCTAAATTTTCACTAAATAATTCGAAAGAAATTTTCGATAAATATATGGAGGTGGCAAGAGCAGTAGATCTTTCCTATGCTAATAATGTGGGGCATGGTTTCGAAACAGATAGAGGTTATTATTTTCTGAAGTACGGTAAGCCAGATGATGTCATCAGCGTGGAAGATGAGCCTTCTGCTCCACCATATGAAATCTGGATATACAATTATCTGGAGGAAACACAACAGACAGCTGTAAAGTTCTTATTCTATAATCCTTCAATAGTTTCCAACGATTACATCTTACTGCATTCTACCTGTAGAGGCGAAGTGAGTAATCCCCGATGGGAGATTAAGCTCTATGAAGACGATAATTTTGATAATACAGAGAATGAAATAGATAGAACGAATGCTGAGGATGGCCTGAATAGAAACGCCAGAAGATACTTTACAGATTTCTAAGCGGATGGAAGATGCAACCCTGAAAGTAAGTCTCATCCAAGGTGCAATCACTTGGCATGATCCACCAGCCAATTACCAGACATTTGATAAGCAAATAGCTGAGCTCAGTAAGGACGTACAACTTATCGTATTGCCTGAAATGTGGACTACTGGATATACTATGCAGGCCCACAAAATGCATGAGCATGCTGATCGTGCTCTACAGAAAATGAAAAAGTGGGCAGAGCAGAACAAGGCGACAGTCATAGGTTCTATTATTGTGCAGGAAAAGAAAGAGTACTATAATAGACTATATGTGGTAGATTCTTATGGGGTGCAGGCTTCATACGATAAAAGACATCTATTTGCGTATGCAGGTGAGGATAGATTCTATTCAGCAGGTAAAGAGCGGCTTATATATAAACTTGGGGGATGGAGGATTGCATTGAATATTTGCTACGATCTCAGATTTCCAGTATGGACTAGAAATCAGGATGATTATGATATTTTAGTTTTTTGTGCTAACTGGCCTGATCAAAGGATCACAGCTTGGAATACCTTGCTAAGAGCTAGAGCAATAGAAAACCAAGCTTATGTATTAGGAGTAAATTGTTATGGAAAAGATATATGGGATAACAGTTATAACGGTCACTCTGCCATAATTTCGCCTCTAGGTGAAGATATCAAAAAGTTAGTCGGACAAGATGACAATATCTCCTCCTTGTTGAGCCTCGAAAGGCTAAATGAGGTCAGAGCTAAATTTCCTTTCCTCAAGGATAGAGATAGGTTTGAGTTAGAAACCGAATAGTATAGAGTCTACGTTTTTAGACGATCAAAAAGTGATATCAGCTCCGTTTTTTGTTTTGCAGACAGCTTTGCCTTGGGATGTAGCCAGGTGTAAGATTTCATCGGCATTCTCTTTTCTTCTATCACTTCTATGCATTCTTCCAGCTTATGGTTCTTTTTTTCTGTTGTGTAGTTGCCCCATTCTGAAAAATTTACCTTCTGTCTTCCACCTCTAATGTGGCTCCTCAAGAACCATCCTACAGGCTGGAATCTTGTGTAAGCTGGGTACTCTGTTTCGTGAGAGTGGCAATCCATACAGGCAGCTCTCAAGAGCGAAACTTCAGATGCTGATAAGACAGCAGTTTGCATAAGGTCTAAGGCAGGATTTATGGGTGGATTTGTCCTCTCTATCGGTAAGAATTGTATTAGTATCAAGATTAAGATGAGTGCTATAATTACTTTACTTTTCATGAAGTGCCTTTGGTCCTAAAACTAGATAAAATATAAGAGGAATTGTCGTCATGTAATGGAGAAAATCCTTCTTGGCTATCTTATATATTTAGTACTTTTGCTGCTTTTTACATAGGCAATTTTGAGGCTAAAAATTTTGGCCTTTCATCATATCAGACTTAAACTTATATGCTAGCAACTCGAACTATTTTTCTGGTACCCACAAAGTTGGTTTTTGCCTTGTTTTTTGTGTTTGTTAGCCTATCTATTTTCGCTCAGACCGGCGCTATCAGAGGGCATGTATATGACATCAAGACAGGAGAAGCGATTATCTTTTCTAATGTAGTCATCGATGGAACTACGATCGGTACTAACACGGACGACAATGGTTTCTTCACACTGACAGATATCCCGGTGGGAGAACAAGTGCTGAAGGTCAGTTACATCGGTTATGAAGATCAGCTTACTAATGTTACTATCAAAGAACAAAGTATCAACTACTACAAAGTAGAGCTGAGTTCAGGTGGTATACAGTTAGGTGTTGTAGATATCTCTGCAGAACGTCAGCAAGCAAAAACTGAAGTTCGTATTTCTAAAATCCAAGTAACTAAAAAGCAAATCAAAGCCCTACCCTCTACAGGTGGGGATGCTGATATCTTGCAATATCTTCAGGTACTGCCTGGGATTATCTCTACAGGTGATCAAGGTGGGCAACTCTATATCAGGGGTGGTTCTCCAGTCCAGAACAAAATTCTTTTAGACGGTCTGACCATATATAATCCATTTCACTCTATAGGCTTTTATTCGACGTTTGAGACGGAGATAATAAGAAATGTAGATGTACTTACAGGTGGATTTAATGCAGAGCATGGAGGAAGAATTTCCGCCGTCGTAGATATCAATACTAGAGAAGGCAATAATAAGCATATAGGCGGCCAGCTATCAGTAAGCCCATTTATGACTAAGGCATTATTAGAAGGGCCAATCATAAAGAGTAAGGACGGTGGAAATCTATCTTTTATACTGACAGGAAAAAAATCGATAATCGAGAATACTTCTAAAAGCCTCTACTCTTATGCAGGGGTAAATGATACCATCGGCCTCCCTTTTGGCTTTACAGATACTTATGGTAAGTTGTCTTATGTCACTAGTAATGGAAGTAAATTCAATTTCTTCGGATTTAATTTCGATGATAATTATAGTAATCCACTTGTATCTCAGATAGACTGGAATAATCAAGGTGGTGGTCTCTATTTCAATCTTTTACCTAACGCTAGTGCACTTACTCTAAATGGTTTAGTAGGTCTTTCTACCTATTCTATTGCCATAGATGAGGCAAGTGGTACGCCTAGGAGTAGCCTTATCAAGGAATACAATTTGGGGTTGGATTTTAATTATTTGACTAACGAATCTTCTGTCAAGTATGGTATCGATCTTAAGAGTATCAGAACAGAATTTGATTTCACAAATCCCTTTGGATTAAGAATAGAACAATTTCAAAATACAACTCAAATATCTGGCTTTCTTAAATACAGAAAGGCTTGGGAGAATCTTGTAATAGAGCCAGGATTTAGATTGCAGTATTATGCTTCTCTGGGAGAGTTTTCTCCTGAGCCTAGATTAGGGCTTAAGTGGAATATATCTGATAAGACTAGATTTAAGATGGGTGCGGGTATCTATAGTCAGAATATTATTTCAGCTTCTAATGAAAGAGATGTAGTAAATCTTTTCAATGGTTTCTTGACCGGGCCTGATTCTCAGTTTAATGATTTTAATGGTGAGCCAGTAGATTCTAAACTCCAAACGGCAAGGCACTTACTGGCAGGGGTAGAGCAGGACCTAGGTAAGCATCTTCAGATAAATGTGGAAGGATACTTTAAGGACTTTACCCAACTGGTCGTGATCAATAGAAACAAGACCTTGGCAAGTCAGTCTGACTACACTACAGAAGAAGGTCAGGCTTATGGTGTGGATTTTTCTGCTAAGTACGAAAGAGCTAATTGGTATTTATGGGCTACTTATTCGATGGGATTTGTTAATAGATTTGATGGGGAGCAAGAGTATCCTACTTTATTTGATAGAAGACATAATGTGAATTTCTTAGCAACGTATACAATGGGAGAAAGAAAAGATCTTATGTTCAGCCTTAGATGGAATATGGGATCAGGCTTTCCTTTTACTAAGACACAGGCCTTTTATAATTATAATCCCTTCCTAGAAGGCACTGCAACAGAGTACGAAACTGATAACCCTGATAATGTGGGCATCATATATTCTGATGAAAGAAATGGTGGACGATTGCCTTACTATCACAGATTAGATGCTTCTGTGCAGAAAACTTTCTATCTAGGAGATAGAGCAAATGTAGAGGTGGTTGCCAGTGTAACCAATGTATATGATAGACCTAATATTTTCTATTTTGATAGAGTAGAATTTGATAGGGTAGATCAGCTACCTATTATGCCTTCTCTTGCTGTAAGGTTTAACTTTTAGGTAATTTTGAACTTTAAGAATTAGTTCTAAATATTAATAATTTCGGTTTTTTTTAAGCTTGGAAATAGGAGAGAATAATGATACCAGGATTCGGAAAATTAAGTGAAAGTCAATTTCAGATTACCAAAGATGCGATAGCGTGGATAGCCGTCCTTATTGCAGGAGCTGATGGAAAAATAGATGAGGAAGAAAAAGAATGGGCTGCCAAAGTTGCTCACATAAGATCTTATCATAATCCTAATGAATTGACGCCATACTATGAAGAAGTAGGTAAAGAATTCGATACTAAGCTCACTCAGCTCTTGGCTAATATTCCTAGTGATACAAAGGAAAGAACGGCTATACTAAGCAGGAAATTAGAACAACTAAATGACATACTGCCTCAGTTAGAAAATAATCTTGGCTACCATCTAGTCAAAAGCTACAGATCATTCGCTGCACACATTGCTAAAGCCTCTGGTGGTTTCTTAGGCTTCTTCAGTGTAAGTTCTGAAGAAAGCAAACTTATCAGCCTACCTATGATCAATGAGATAGAATGGGTAGAACAAGATGTAACTGAGGAAGAATAAGCTTAGTTCCAGTTAGAGTATACGATGATTTATTATCCATACTCTGTGGATAACTTGATGCTATATCTACGTGTACAGGCTGTAAATTCGTTCTTTTTTCAAAGCAAAGAATAAGAAGAATGATAAACTACGTCAGTACGAGACTCAGCCCCTTATCCATACATTACATAGGTAGACAAGCAGATGAGGAGGAACTATATCTCAGTGAGACGGATGTAGAAATCCAGGAGGATTACCTAATGGAGATGATCCTCAAATATTTCTTGCAAGGTTTTAAAGAACCAGCATTCCATGCTTTCACCTCTTTTAGTGGAGAGTTAGAAGACAATCCTATCTACACTTATGCAAAAGAGATCTTTAATGATAAGGCGACCCTGCATAAAAATTCTCAAGCCATAGCTCAATTCCTTTATAACAACTCTAAGCACCCCAATATCAAAGCTGGAGAACTGATGGTCTGCTATTTAGAAGATATTATGGTGGATGATGAATTACTAAATGCTATAGGCATATTCAAATCTGAATCAAAAGATGCTTTCCTGCAACTTATTCGTAATCAAGCTAACTACTCTGTATCACACGATAAAGGAATATCCCTAACTGGTCTAGATAAGGGCTGCCTTATCCTTGAAACAGAACAAGAATCAGGTTATAAATTATGTGTCTTGGACAAGGCTAATAAGTCTGAAGCACATTTCTGGACCAAAGAATTTCTGAACATAAAGGAGAAAGATGATGAGTATCATTTTACTAAGCACTATATCAATCTCACTAAAGACTACATAGAGGATAGATTAAAACCTGCTAATGGTATCAAAAAAGATGAGGAGTTTGCTATTATGAATGCCTCGGAAAAATTTTTCCAGCATAACGAAGTATTCAATGAACAAGAGTACGTGGCAGATGTATTTGGTGGGGAAGCTCTAGATGATTTTAATGATTACAAACGGGAGCAACAGAGAAATGGTGGGATGGCACTCAGTCCAGAATTTGATATTAATTATACTGCGGTTAAGAACAGTAGTAAAGTATTCAAGTCAGTATTGAAATTAGACAAGAACTTCAGTGTCTATGTTCATGGAGATAGAAAAAAAATCATGAGGGGAGAAGATGACCAAGGTAAGTTCTATAAGTTGTATTACGAAGAAGAGAAATAGGTCTAACAGAAGTGAAAGATATTTTCATGGGTTATTCCTTTGGTAATCTCTGCTATTTCTGAACCATAGCCCTCTTGGCTGATCGCTAAGATGAGCTGAAACATTGTAAGACTACTCATTACATCTATACTTTCTAGTTGCACCTCATAGATCTCTTTGCCTATTTTCTTTGGATTATTACAGAGCCATCTGAAGGGTATATTATGGTTGCTCAATTCTTTGGCCAGCGCTTTCCCTTTCTTTCCCGCCCCCCAAAGTACTAAGCTTGTATCTGGATTATAATCCTGTCCAAGAAAATGATGGATCTTAAGTACTGAAAATTTATTGTCAGAGTAATTAGCGTCCGTACGAGAGGTCCTAGTCGGGTAGTCTCTCCAGTAATGTGTAAGGCTCTGCACGTTCTTAAGTTTCAGGCCTGCTCTCTTAAATCGGAAACAGAGATCATAATCTTCAGGATAAATGTCTGAGCGGAAAGCACCACATCTCTCAAAGTCAGACCTATGTAACATCCAGTTGGGTGAGGCTATAGAGCACTCTTTGTAGATATCTGAGAAATTGGCCTCCCGCAAGCTTAGTTCATTGAGCCATGCTTCATAGCGCTGGTAACCATCACCCAGGTTATCCTCTGAGATATACTTTACCAGCCCTGTTGTGAGATGGCCTTTGCCTGCGTCCATGAGCACTTGCACAAAGAGCTCTAGCTTTTGCGGTGACATAAGATCATCACTATCCATTCTAGTGATGTAAGAGCCTTTACTAGTGGTATAGGCTTGGCTAAGAGCAGCTATTATGCCTTGACCATTGGAATCTATGGCAGTGATTCTAGAGTCTTGAGAAGTGTAAGCTCTAAGAATTTCTAGAGAGTTATCAGTACTGTTATCATTTATAGCTATGAGCTCCCAGTCTGAGTGGGTTTGTTTAAGAATAGAGTCTATGCACTGCCTGAGATACTGAGCAGTATTTTTGACTGGCATCAAGATGCTAACTGTAGACATAGTATCGGAATAGAGGGAAGCTAACGCAGATCCCTATAAGGAAAGCAATAAGGACTTTGGAGATCATGTACTGGAACTGGAAATACTCCGTGAAGAAATAGATACCTGCCATATTCAGCAAAAGTATAAGTAAGCTCACCAGACCATACTTAACGGCCTGATAGCCCCAGGCCTTGTCTGTTCTTTTGAAGGCCCAGTTTCGTTGTACCACAAATCCTACCACAGCACCTATCCCGCTAGCAATTCCTGAAGAGATTACATAGTATATGCCTGCCCATTCAGTAAGAATATAAAGACTACAAAAATCGAAGGCCGTAGCTAGGAACGAACCGAGCTGTGATTTGACTAAGGATTGAAGAAAGGGAACCTTATGGGATGATTGCTCAGCCACTGATTAGAGGTTCTAGATATAAGATATAGAGATGCAGCACAACGCAGGCATAGACACCAGCCAGTACATCATCCATCATCACTCCCAGGCCACCCTTAAGGTTTTTGTCTAGATATCTGACACCTAGAGGCTTGAGGATATCAAAGAATCTAAAAAGCACAAAGCCTATAAGCATATACTTAAACGAAATGGGTACTAAGATCATCGTTATGAGATATCCTACAAACTCATCCATAACGACTCTAGAGGGATCATCTCCCCAGACTGGGATTACTTGATCCGTGCTCCATATGCCTATAACAGCAAAAAGAAATGACATTCCTATAAGTGGAACCAATGCTACACTATCTGGATAGTAATGGCTAAGACAGGCATAGAAAATGACAGCGCCTATTGTCCCAAATGTTCCAGGGGCAATAGGCGCATATCCTAAGCCCATAACAGTTGTTATGGCTTTATGAATATTGATCATAGATTACTCTTCGTAATCTTGACCAAGATGATTTATAAGCTCGTGTCCTCCTATATATCTTAAGGTGTTTTCTAGCTTGGCTAGTTGCTTAAAGATATCATGGATAGGGTAGCGTCCTTCTGGTGCTTGTGGGGATTTTAGATAGAAAGATAACCACTCTTGTATGCCAGACATACCTGCTCTTTTAGCAAGATCTAAAAAGATGGCCAAGTCTAAAACAATAGGTGCAGCCAATATAGAATCTCTACATAGGAAGTCCACCTTGATTTGCATCTTGTAATCTAACCATCCTTTGATGTCTATATTATCCCATCCTTCTTTATTATCACCTCGTGGTGGATAGTAATTGATTCTGACCTTGTGGTAGAAGTCTTTGTATAATTCAGGATAGAGTTTTGGTTCTAGTATTTGTTCTAAGACGCCTAGCTTAGAAACCTCCTTAGTCTTGAAGTTATCTGGATCATCTAGTACCTCTCCATCTCTATTCCCTAATATATTAGTAGAGAACCATCCTTCTACTCCTAATGCTCTCGCCTTAAATCCTGGAGCAAGTATAGTCTTCATGAGGGTCTGTCCTGTCTTGAAATCTTTTCCTATAATAGGCGTACCCGTTTTCTTTGCTAGCTCTACCATTGCTGGCACATCGCAAGAGAGGTTAGGCGCTCCATTAGCATATGGGATACCCATCTTGATTGCTGCATAAGCATAGATCATACTGGGTGCTATCAGCTTAGAGTTTTTCTCTAAGCCTTTTTCGAAGGCAGCAAGCGTCTTGTGTACAGGAGATTCCTCTATATAGATTTCAGTAGATCCACACCAGACCATTACTAATCTATCACACTTGTTTGCTTTTTTAAATCTTCTTATATCAGCCATGACTGCTTTGGCAAGATCCATTTTGCTCTTCGCTTTTTTGACATGGGTGCCATTTAGTTTTTTGACATACTTTTTGTCAAAAACAGCTTTCATTGGCTTTATCTTAGAAAGAGGTGCTTTTAGTTTGTCTAGTAATTCTTTGTCAAGTACATCAGCATGGACAGCTGCTTCATACATGTTGTCCTTGAAAATATCCCAACCACCAAACTTTATTTTAGACAAGTCATGCAAAGGCACAACCTCACTCATGAACGGCAATTTTTTCTTAGAGGTTCTCTTTCCGATTCTCATTCTACCCATTTGAGTAAGTGATCCTACTGGATTAGAAAGTCCTTTATTTACCGCCATCACACCTGCTATAAAGGTGGTTGCTACTGCTCCCATTCCTGGAGTCAGTATGCCTAGATTACCAGTAGCTGGAGAGGCTAGTCCTTTTTGGCTAGTTGCTCTTTTAGCTGGTTTTTTTACAACTTTTTTAGTTGATTTCTTTTTCGATTTCACTGCTGCTTTTTTAGCTGCCATGTTTCTTTGTTTATAGTAAGTTATTTGCTTGGCACCAAGCGATTGTTTTCACCAGACCTTTCTTGAGATCGTATGCGGGTGCGAAGTTAAAATCTTTTTTTAAGTCCTGAGTATCAATGGCAAACGACCTTGCAAAATATTCTTTGACCTTATTTCTATTAAGTGTGGGGACGACCCCTCTTATTCTACCTATTTTTTCGCTCAAAAAGGCGACTATCTTCATTATTGTGAATGGAATAGTAAGATTGATAGCCTTTTTACCCAAAATTTCTTGGAGGTAGCCATTCAGCTGGTCTATAGGATAGATAGCTCCGTCACCTACAAAATAGGACTTATTCACCACAGGATTGTTCAGTGTAGAAATGATGAGTCCTGCTAGGTCCTCTACATAGATAAAAGTGGCATCCATATCTCCTGCTCCTATTTTGGGAGCGATGCCCATTTTCACTGTTTTGTATATAGAGACCATTTCTGTATCTCGAGGACCATATACTGCAGTAGGTCTTAAGATAATATGTGGGATCTGCGGGAAGCTTAGAATGAATTGCTCCGCTTGCAGCTTAGATTCTCCATACCAGGTAGTGGGGTGCGGTGTGCTCTCGTGGTCTAGAATTTGTTTTACCTGCTGGTCTGCAGGGCCGTAAGAAGCGAGGCTACTGACATACACCAGTTTCTTCGGGATGACGTTTTCTTCTATTAGTAGCTTACAGAATTTTCTAGTGTAGCCAGCATTTATTTTGAAATAGGCTTCCTTGTTTTTTGCTGAAGTAACACCAGCATTGAGAATGATATAATCAAAGAATTCGGTTCTTAATTGTTCTCTTAGTTTGTCCTCTTTGTCAAAGCTGTAGTAGAAGAACTGGATTCTCGGGTCTGTAAGGTATTGTAGATTACTAGTTTTTCTGACACCGGCATACACATGGAATCCGGCTTTGATAGCTGCTTCTACTATCCAACTTCCTACAAAACCATTAGCACCGGTTATCAGCAGTTTTTTACTCACGGTGTTAGCTTTTGGTTGTGTATAATCTGTAAGTCTTATACCTCTTACCGTTGAGCTTTTCGGCTGCTTTTATCATTTCGGTATTAGATTCTAAGATCCAAGATGCTTCACCACCATCCAGTCCTCTTTCTCTTGCTGCCAGAATATTTTTTGCAAAGAAAATCGCTTCTATGCCTTTTTTGCGGTATTCTTCTAGGACACCTGTAGTTATAATTCTGACTGATTTGTACTTTCTTCTATTGAGTAATAGTTTGAATATATTGAAAGGGAACAGTCTGCCTTTTTTAAAACCTATGGTGATTTCATTGACATTAGGTAGAGAGACAGAGAAGCCTATCGGCTCACCATTTTGTTCTGCTATATACGCAAATGCAGGATCAGCTATAAGCTTGAGATCAGCAACAAGGTGGTCTACTTCTTCTTTACTCATAGGTACAAAACCCCAATTATTTTCCCATGCCGTATTATAGATTTTGAAGATTGCAGGTACCTCAGATTTGATATTTTTGATATCCATATTTCGGATAGTGATACCTTGTCTTTTCAGTCTTTCCTCTATCATAGCAGATAGCTTGATGGACTTATCAGAGACAGAATCTGTCGGAATCATATAGGCATACAAATCCATTTCTTTGACCATACCCAGCTCTGTTTGGATTTTATCATAGTACGGCTTATTGTAGGTCATCATGATTTTGGGAGGAGAATCATAACCTTCTACTAGGGTTCCAGCTGTTTCGTTAGTAGAGAAATTTACTGGCCCCATCAGTTTATCATACTTTTCTGGTGCGAGATGTTCTCTTACTTTATTAATCAGTGCCTCAGCAACTTCTCTAGAATCTACATAGTCGTAAAAGCCAAAAAAGCCAATATTGGAATTGTGGTGATCGTTATAGACTGGATTTTTTATGGCAGCTATTCTCCCTACTTGTCGGCCATCTTTGAACGCCATAAAACAAGTTACTGTCCTTAGTTTATGGAATGGATGTTTCTTAGCATTGAAGAGATCTTTTTGCGCTAAAAATAATTCAGGCACATAATTAGGATCACCCTCATAGAGCTCGTGCTGAAAATCTATAAATTGGTATAGCTCTTTTTTATTTGTTGTCTCTTTTACTTCGAGACTCATGCAGGCGTTTTGATCTCATTTCCATCAAATACTCCGATCTTTTTTGAGATAGTATAGATCTTATCTATGGATTCTTCTATCTGAGATTTTGTATGGGTAGCCATCAGAGAGTAACGAATAAGAGAAGACGAACTAGGTACTGCTGGAGAGACAACTGGATTGACAAAAACACCATTTTCTAGCAGCAACTTTGTCAAATTAAAAGTCTTGAAGTCATCTCTTATCATAATCGGAATGATAGGTGTCTCAGAATGTCCTGTATCGAAACCTAAGTCATTGAGCAATTTCATTGCATAATGTGTATTCTCCCAGAGCTTATCTATTCTTTCGGGCTCTTCTTGTATAAGATCTAGAGCAGCTATAACAGAAGCTGCATTAGCTGGAGCAATGCTGGCACTAAAGATTAGAGACCTGGCATTATGCTTTAGATAATTGATTGTTTCATTATTAGCAGCTACAAAACCACCTATAGATGCGAGTGACTTACTGAACGTTCCCATTATCATATCTACATCATCAGTAACTCCAAAATGGTCAGCGGTTCCTCTACCACCTTTACCCATGACACCTAGACTATGCGCATCATCTAAGAAAATGCAGCCATTGTATTTTTTTGCTAGTGCAACGATTTCAGGCAACTTGCAGAGATCTCCTTCCATACTGAATACTCCATCCACTGCGATAAGCTTTATTTTATCTGGGTCTGCCTTTGCTAGAAGCTTTTCTAGACCCTCCATATCATTGTGCTTGTACTTCCATACTTTGTTAGCAAAGGAAAGTCTAGCACCATCTATGATACAAGCATGATCTAGATCATCTATAATGACATAATCATGTCTGCCTGGAATAGAAGATATAACACCGAGATTGACTTGGAACCCTGTACTGAAAACCAGTGCACCATCTTTACCGACGAACTTTGCTAGCTTATCTTCTAGTTCTAGATGTATGTCTAGAGTACCATTCAAAAATCTAGAACCAGCACAACCTGATCCGTACTTATCTATAGCCTTTTTTGAAGCTTCTTTGAGCTTAGGGTGATTAGTCAGTCCTAAGTAACTATTAGAGCCAAACATCAGGACATCCTTTCCTTGGATTTTTACTACTGTATCCTGCTCAGATTCTATCGTTCTGAAATATGGGTATAGACCCATTGCCTGGACTTTCTGGGGCTGAGTATAGGCAGCCATCTTTTTTTGAAGAGGTGTCATAATCAATTAGTTAGATTCAGCTGATGTTTTTAATAGTATTATGGTACCAAGAAGGCACAAAGTTACCATTTACCGTCTTTTCAGTTAGAAAAATACCAATAATCCCACAACCAATCCCCATCAATACGTCGATTAAATAGTGGTGATTACTATAAATAGCCCCAAACCATATAGCTAACAAGCTTATTACAAATAAGGTTGTAAGAACTTTATTACCATATTTTAGGCTATAATAGCTTAAAACCAGTGGGAAAGCGGCATGCATGGAAGGGAGTGCACCGAAGGTATTAGTCCCTTGACTGTACATTCCATGATATATAGGGATGCCTATCATTTCGTCAAATCTGGCTAAGCCTGCAGGCTCTCCCATGGCTGTGATGAGAATTTCACTCCCATACTTGAGGTAGTACCATGGTGGTGCAGCAGGTAGCAGTATATATATGATAAAACCAAATATGTTAGTAATCAAAAAGCATAGCCAAAAGTCGAAAACAAGTTTCCTTCTTTTCTTGAAAAATATGAGCAGCCCGAAAAGAATAGGAAAGGGTGCCCAAGTGATATAAAAACAACCAGAGATTATATCGAAAATGGGATGGATATGGGCATTGAAGTATTCGCAAAGAGTGACTCTCACACCATCTAGTTGTACGCCAAACCAACTCACCTCCCAGTCGTATAATTTTTTATTTAAGATAGGGAAAGGATTATAGTTATGTAAGATCTTTAAGGAACTGTAGCAAATGAGATACAAGAATAGGGGAGTGAAACTAAGGCCTAGTTTTCTAGTAGTGGCAGTGGCAAAAAATAAACCCACTGCAAGAAAATAAAAAGCGACAGCAAAAGCATCTAGCCCTACCACTAAGCCAAACCACAACCAATAGACGACTGAGAGTATAATACCCGATGTTAGCCAGGTTTTAGAAAACCTATCGAATTCAATATTAACAGGAGCAGTAATGACTTAGAATTCTATTTTTTGATAAACGGGGAAATTGTCAGTGACACTAGTCCCAAAAAACTCGATAAACTTAATCTGAGGAAAGACGCCAAATTCTTCTGCATAGACAAAGATGTTAGAGACAACCGACATCTTGTTTTGTAACATCGAAAACACTTTGTATTTGTTGTTATCATCTTTAGCAAGAAAGAAATCCTGCTGGTCATAAGACACAAAATTGAACTTGTATGTTTCTCGGTTTATCTTATTGAATTTACATCCGAAAGCTAGCTTTTTCTGAATACTGTTCAGTGCTTTCTTTTTAATCTTATGTTCGTAATTCATCCAGAAAACATCTATAGGAGAGTCTTCATTCATAATGCCGTCAGCTCCTACATTAAGTGTATATACGATTGTGTTAGTATTGAGATTTCTTTGGATGTAGAATAATAGATTTTTGTTCTTAGGTGTAGGGTAGTGTTCCGGCAGACCCACCTGACCAGTGTAATTGAATTTGAACTTTAGTCTATTGAAATTATCTAACATAATAATGTGGACGGTATGCAATATTACCACTTATACTAACCACGACTAGTATTTCTCTAGCAATTTTGTCCTAGAATAGTATAGACGGCGCAGAGCAGTAATATTTGCTGATATTGCTAAAATAAAGATAGGCCAGCTAAATATAGATATTGTTTCGAATATCGGTTGGCTGAGCCAATCTACGCTGTAAGTATAGTCACCTCCTATCTGCTTAGAAATGAGAAAGGTCAGAAGACTGGAAACAGCCACCAGAACTATGCGCTCTGGTCTCTGCATAATTCCTACACTAGCATTGACCCCTAGTCCTTCAGCCCTCGCTCTAGTGTAACTTACCATTATGGAGCCTATCATAGCTATAAAGCAAAATATCGAAGTAAGAAGGTAATTCTGAGTCACTGTATAATAACAAAAGCCAAAAAACATGACTAATTCACTGTATCTATCTAACACTGAGTCATAGAGCGCACCATAGGGATGATCTGTACCACTCACTCTTGCTAATCTGCCATCTACCATATCCATGGCACCAGCGAGAAGAATTATAAGGCCTGCATAGCCTAGATACCTATGATCGTCTCTGTCACCTACTTCGGCACCATAGATGAGGACACCAGTCGAAACTATATTAAGAACAAAGCCAAAAAAAGTGACCATGTTAGGTGTAATCCCTACTTTCATAAGAATCTTGATCAGTGGGCTGAGTATGGCGTAAACTAGCTGCTGGAGACTTTTCTTGATAGGATTCAAATAAATATCGCTTTTGGTGATTGTATTGCCTCAAAGCTAGTAAAACTTGGGTTAAGCTATCAACATACGTTCCTAGGATATTCTGAGAGATTAGCACTGAGTATGTCAAAATTTCGTTTTATTTGTTAAAAATGTGACTACTTATGAATGCCAAAATAGCTGGTGTGGGTTACTATGTTCCTGAGAATGTTTTCACTAATGAAGACCTTACTCAGTATATGGATACTTCTGATGAATGGATACAAGAAAGAACTGGGATTAAGGAAAGAAGATTTGCGACCAAGCATAAAGAAACTCCTACAACTATGGGTGCGGCTGCTGCCCGCATAGCAATAGATCGGGCAGGCATCAGCCCAGAAGATGTAGATTTTATAATTTTTGCCACTCTCAGTCCAGACTACTACTTCCCTGGCTGTGGCGTTTTGCTGCAGAGGGAATTAGGTATTACCAAAACAGAGATAGGCGCACTAGATGTCAGAAATCAGTGCTCAGGATTTATTTACGGTCTTTCTGTTGCTGATCAGTTTATCAGGTCAGGAATGTACAAGAATATTCTTTTGGTAGGATCTGAAATGCATTCGATGGGCTTAGATTTTAGTACTAAGGGTCGTGGCGTATCTGTCATCTTTGGAGATGGTGCTGGAGCAGTGGTGCTGCAGCCTACAGAAGGAGAAGGTATCCTTACCACTAAGCTTCATTCTGATGGGAGTTACGCAGAAGAGTTAGCCCTGATAAATTTTGGCTCTCACGGAGGATATCATGATGAGGTAGATTACGGCTATCCTGATCCTAAGATTCCAGGGGGTCTTTTTGCTACTGAGAAGATGGTTACCGAGGGCATGATGTATCCTTATATGAATGGACAAAAGGTATTTAAAAAAGCAGTAGTCAAATTTGTAGAAGTAATAAATGAAGCGCTGGGCTCGACTGGTCTTGATAAGAAAGATATAGACATGATGATCCCTCACCAGGCCAATCTAAGAATCAGCCAGTTTGTGCAGCAGAGTATGGGGCTCCCTGATGAGAAGATATTTAATAATATCCAGAAGTATGGCAATACGACTGCTGCTTCTATTCCTATTGCGTTATGTGAAGCATGGGAAGCGGGAAAGATTAAGTCTGGAGACTTGGTATGTCTAGCGGCATTTGGGAGTGGCTTTACTTGGGGCAGTGCGCTGGTCAGGTGGAACTGATGATGAATGATTAATTCAGAATGAAAATTTATGAATTATGAATTAAGAATGATGAATTAGAGAATTTAACTTATCACTTATCACTTATCACTAATCACTAATCACCAACAATTAATCTCTAACTAAAAGATGACAAAAAACAAACTGGATATATTAGCAATAGGAGTACATCCTGATGATGTGGAGTTAGGCTGTGGTGCGACGCTAGTGAAGCAAGTGAGCCTAGGATATAGAGTGGGGATAGTGGATCTTACTAAAGGAGAGTTAGGGACGAGGGGTAGTGCAGCGCTAAGAAAAAAAGAGGCGGAGGCAGCTAGGAAATATTGTGGTGCACTAGTCAGAGAGAACCTCGGCATGGCGGATGGTTTTTTTGAGAATACGAAAGTCAATAAATTAAAAATAATCAAGGCTGTAAGAAAGTATCAGCCGGATATCGTTTTATCTAATGCAACTTCTGATAGGCATCCTGATCATAGTCGTGCTTCTCTTATGATCAGTGAAGCTTGTTTTTTGGCTGGACTCCAAAAGATAAAAACCTCAGCCAATAGAAAAGCGCAAGCTAAATGGAGACCAAGAAAAGTATTCAACTATATACAAGATCATCACATAGAACCTGATATCGTCGTAGATGTTACAGGCTATATAGAGAAGAAAATAAAGCTGGTGCAGTGCTTCAGCTCACAGTTCTACAGTCCCAAACAGAAAGGAGTGAGTACACCTATCTCTTCCAAAGCTTTTCTAGATAACCTCACAGGCAGAGCCTTAGCGCACGGCCGACGTATAGGGGTAGAGCATGGGGAAGGTTTTACTTGTGCAGAGTATGTGGGTACTGGTGATCTTATGAAAATACTTTAAGGAATACTTTAAGCTATACTTTCACTTCTGACATTCTAGTCTTCTGAGTCAAACCAAAATGGTATACTGAAGGACACGTGTGGCTGTTCAGGACTTTCCATTTTGCTTATAGACAGTATATTTTTTCCATGAAGAAAGTTGTCAGTGGGGATATGCGTAAGGGCTCCTCTTTCTCTTTTGTGTGAAAATCGATGGACATCATAATCTAGATCTACTGGTTGGCCATTGATACTTACCTTGAGATATTTTGAGTAACAGTCACTATTGAATGCCCATTTAGCCATCTGGTTTGCAGCAGAGCCTAATGAATCTACTCTAGAAAACTGGCCACATAAGTCTTTTTGATACTTTTTTTCTGAAGCAAAAATTGGAATGAAAAGTCTCATGAAAGGACCTTTGATAATTTCACTTGGGATCACAGGGTGGACTGCTTTGCCATGAGTTTTGAGCTGGTCCAGATAGAAATAACTATATATGACATCTTCTGATTCTAGTTTTTGGAAGTGCTCTTCACCGTCTACTAGCAAACTGACATTCGATTTTTGGAAGAGAGTAAAAGAATAAAACGAAGCTAGAATAATGATTAGAAAAGCAACCAGTATTTCTTTCCCTTTCTTCATATGGGAATAGAAAGTGTATAGGATCTGTATAGGATCTGGTTGAGTGGTTTGTGTAAGCCAGGGGTTATGAATGGACTAAAAGTCTTGACGATTTTAGCATACCGTGTCTGTAAAGATGCATTGGCTTTCAGCTTTTTGGAATTGAATAGCATTCCAGATACACCTTGAATAATTAATATACCTATCCATAGATATAGTGGAACCAGAGAAAGTTGATTGCTCACATAATCATCTAAAAGGCTCGCGAGGAAAAGTAAAACAGCTAGGACGATGGCAAAACTGAAGTAGACCATTACACCTGAACAGGCACTAGCAAAAAGAGTACTGCATTTGTTGTCTATCTCACCAATGGTTGTCTTGATACTGGGTAGATCTTTTGTCATCTCTTTCATAAAGGCAGCTGAATAGTAGCCATCTTCTAGCTTGTAGCCATCAGGAAAAACAGAATTGAGCCCGATCAACCCTATCCAATATCCTCTAAGTATAAAATGAATGATAAAGATGGTTGTCAATAAACTAGCACCAAGTATAAGCAGGTAGGAAAGCCAATAGCCTAAGTAGTACTGCTCTAGAGAAAGATGACTAATAAGAAAGTCGATCAATCCGAAAATGATTTCTGGAATTTTTAGTGACCCATAGATTGCAAGACCTGAAATAATGAGCTCCGCTTGCCAGCTTTCCCTTTCTAGTCGCCTTAGCCATTTGGGCTGCTTGGAAGCTGTCGTCGTATCTGGACTTGTATCAGTTGATTCTATAATAGATGTTGTTGCTATAGACAATTTACAACCTTGTCATGGATTTATGACCTAATATTTCGACTAAATCCCTCTGATTATCAGTCAGGAAGGGGTGGTGTATTTTTTTGTTCTAGTCTGTCTACATACTCCAGTGAGCCTAGGCGCATTCTTAACTGGACTGGTGCATGCTTTGAGGCTTTGTTTTCAACCTTGCAAAAGAAACCTAAGCTGTTATGATAATTCTTGGAATAATCAAATTTTTGGAACATCAGAGATCGGGGCGATATGATAGAGTCTAATTGGAGAAAATCTCTTTTATAGTCAGGTTTAATGTGTTGTGAGAGAACATCAGTAGACTGTCCACTAACTAAGCCCACCAGCATAAAAAGGAATACACTACTCAGACTCTTTTTCATTCTTGACAGGTTTTCTTGTTCCTTTATACATTTCGTACTTATAGAATTTAGCGGGGATACCACCATTATCTACATTGATCTTCGCACTAGGCTTTAATCTAAACGATTTCATAGCCTGATTATTTCCTGAAAGGATCCAAGCGTCTGAGTCTTGCCAGCCATTCTTCAGTGTATCTGAAATCAGTTTGTAGAATTCTTTGACATTATTTATCTGGACTCTTTTATCATAAGGAGGGTTAAGATAGACTACGCTACCTGGTATCCCTCTAGACTCCAGGAAATCCGCTTCTTTGATATTTATTTGTTCTTTATAGGGTAGTTTTTGGAGATTCTTTCTTAAGTCTCTGACTGCATATCTGTTTATATCTCCAGCAAACATTTCTGCCTCGGGAGGCTGTATAGCTGCTTCTGCTGCACCTTTGACTCCTTCCCATATTTCGGGATAGAACTCAGGCCAATTCTCAAAGCTAAACCTCTCCACAAACTTTCCAGAAGGAATATTGGCTGCCATCATTAGTGCTTCTGTGGTGAAAGTTCCAGACCCACACATGGGATCGTAGAAACGTTGCTTGCCATCCCATCCAGATAGTTTTATGAGCCCAGCTGCAAAGACTTCATTGAGTGGTGCCTTATAAGATCGTTCCTTGTAATTTCTTAAGTGCAAAGATTTCCCAGAGCTATCTAGCGCTATGGACAGACTTGTTTTATGCAGATGCACATTGATCACAATATCTGGCTGTTCTAAATCTACATTAGGCCTGTAATCATGCTCTCCGCTTAGCTGATCTACGATGGCATCTTTGCAGCGATAGGTGACAAAGAGAGAGTTACTGAATATCTCACCGAAAATTGTCGACCGCACAGCAAAAGTCTGGCCTTCTGCTATATAATTAGACCAGCGTATAGTCCTTACAGCATCGTAAAACTCATCTTGCGTTTCTATCTCAAAAGTCTTAAGAGGCACTAGTACTCTCACTGCTGTTCTGACCTGATAATTGCACCTATATAGCTGTGCCCAATTGCCTTCGCACTCCACGCCTCTTTTCAGAAGGTTGATATTAGTGAGTTGGAGATCTCTCAGCTCTTGAGCCAAGACTTCTTCCAGCCCTTCCATTGTTTTGATGATAATTTTCATGGGCTAGTCAGATACGTTGCTATAGTTTCTTGTGAAGGTATATAAAAAAAGCACCTACTGGTGTAAGTGCTTTTTTATCTAAGCTTTTTCTCAGTTATATCTTAGTAAAGACAGGCATGCAATTGCTGTTCAGATCAATGCCACTAGCATTAAATACTATATCTAGTGTAAGTTGTAGCTGATTAGGATCATCAAACATTCCAGTTCCTCCTCCAGTGATAGAAACACTATTTCCTGCTATATCTACATCTTGAGAAAACTCAGGTATAATAAAATTAGGCTCTCTGATATCATAATCTAAACCTATCCCTAGTACATCACTGGTAGAACTCACCCATAAGTGTTGGATGCCTACTGTAGATGCTGACACCTCAAGTTCTGTGACCTGAAGAGTCTCTAGCTCATCATCTGGAATAAGCAGGGCAACAAAAGCTGGAATACATGGTGTCATATCTCCTTGGAATACTCCATAGTATTGAGATCTCGTTTCCACATCACAGTTCGTCCCTTCGTAGCCTTCATCACAGATACATTCTCCTGTTGCTGTGTCACAATTACCATTTCCGCAATCTATACCATCGCAAACATTGATTTCACAGTTTGCCCCAGAATAGCCTTCGTTACAATTACAATCTCCTGTGGCAGGATCACAAGAACCATTAGGTCCACAATCTACAGTATCACAAATACTGGTGGAACAGTTAGTTCCCGACCAGCCATTATCACAAACACAAGTTCCATCTACGCATGTTCCATTCGCACCACAATCCACATCATCACAAGCATCTTTACATCCGCCTATGGCGAGTGCCAATAGAGATAGAAAACATAAATTTTTTAATAGTCTCATAGTGTTAAGTTTATCGTTATACAATGAATTATATAAAACCGTTGCTTTTCATCCATTCGTCATTGTACATTTTACCTATGTAACGTGTACCATGATCATGGATGATTACAACAACTAATGAGTTTTCATTAAGGTTTTCTTTGAGTTGTATAAGACCAGCTACTGCTGATCCCGCAGAATATCCAAACATAAGACCTTCTTCTCTAGCCATTCTTCTACACATTACTGCGCCATCTTTGTCGGTGACTTTTTCCATTCTGTCTATAATGTCAAAATCGATATTAAGGGGTATAATATCTTCACCTATACCTTCAGTAATATAAGGATATATTTCATTTTCGTCCATTTCTCCTGTCTCATGATATTTTTTGAGTGCGGAGCCGTAAGTATCTATACCCCAAATCTGAATGTCAGGATTTTGCTCTTTGAGATATTTTCCTGTTCCAGAGATAGTGCCCCCTGTTCCTACACCTGCCACAAGATGTGTAATCTTACCCTGTGTCTGCTCCCATATTTCAGGTCCTGTAGAAAGGTAATGCGCTTTTCTATTAGAAAGATTATCATATTGATTACACCAGAAAGAGTTAGGGGTTTCTTTGGACAGACGTTCTGCTACAGAGTAATAGGATCTTGGGTCATCAGAGGCGACATTGGTAGGGCAGACAATCACCTCAGCTCCTACTGCTCTGAGTATGTCAAATTTTTCTGGTGATTGCTTATCAGTTGTGGTAAATATACAGTTGTATCCTTTCACACATGCTGCTAGAGCTATTCCCATACCTGTATTACCTGAAGTACATTCTATAATGGTTCCTCCGGGCTGCAGCTTGCCTTCTTTTTCCGCATCCTCTACCATCATTAGTGCCATTCTATCCTTAATAGAATGACCAGGATTAAAGGTCTCCACCTTGGCTAATATTGTACCTGGAAGGTCCTTTACAACTTTATTCAGCCTTATAAGTGGAGTATTTCCTATAGATTCTAGGACATTTTTAAAGTACATTCTCTAAGTTTCTGAGGACAAAGAAAGAAATTCTATTTGTAATAGTGCATTTGAATTTGAAATCTGCTGTCCAAAGCACCTAGAGCATTAGCTACTGCAGGAGATATAACGATAGATATATCATCAGCAAATACATTTTTTGGAATAGGACAGAGTACCTGTGCTGTGACTTCTTTTCCTGTGAGGGGATACCTCAATTTGATATAGGAATTTGGTTTTGCCGCACTGTGCATGACGAAAAGGTTTTCTCTATCATTTCCAGCCTTATCCCATGAGGCTATTCCTGTTGTATAATTTATATCTGCTTCCTCTATGATTCCTATCGAATCAGTCTGTACTTCTGCCTCATCTTCTAAGACGATTTCTGACAGAATAGAATCTATCTCTTCCTCTATTTGTTGCTCTACGACTTCTATTCTTACAGGTCTTTCAGATGGATTACTATTTGTATCAGTAGTCTTTCTAGATTGCAGCTTTTTCTTTATCTGATCTTTAATTCTTTCTGAAATATCTGAATGTACCTTTGATTCTTGCTGCTCTCCCCAATAACCCACAATGAGTTTCCTTCCACGAGAGAGTGCAAAACTGGATATGTTATTTCTCGAAATTAAGTCTTCTATTTTTTGCGGAAAGTAGACATTGGATATTCTGTAAAGCGTCTCTTTATTCTTAACTACATATACAAGTGGCTTCCACTTCGCATCTTTCTTACTTATGCTGGTATGTATCTCAGATGTTTTTATCGGAATGACAATGGTTGTACCCAGAGGAACATTATCCCCTTTTCTCATATCGTTTACAAGTAAAAGATCGGACAGGGGTACCTTGAAATATTTGGCTAAGCTATATAGCGTCTCATTTTTTTGGATGCGATGTTCGTAGTAGGCCTGGTTATATTTATTGACCTTGATTTCTATGCTTTCGGACAAGTCAGTTTGACTTAGACCTGTGTATGCAAAGATTGTAGCTAAAAAAAAGGTAATGAAGTATTTCACAGTAATTGAGTTAGTATATAGATATCAAAGATATTCTTAATATATACGAATTGCTCAGTGAAATGTTAATTAAGATATCCTTAATTAGTTAGGTTTTTCGATTTTAAAGGAGGCTGATTTGACTACTGGATCAGCATTTAGATAGGCTAGAAACTCATCCGGATTATGCTTTTTTGTATTGTAAGTTATCAGCCAAGAATCTCCTCCACTACTTAGTTTCTCTAAAATTTGAACACCATATTCATCTTTCATTTTATTGAACCATCTAGCTAGTTGATTACCTAGTCCCACGTTGACTATGATTTGCGCTTTGTTTGTTTTTAACTCGATTTTATCAGCTGTTTTATCACTGATATAAGTCCATCCTTCCTTATTCTCAGCTATCTGCTCTAGTCTGAACTGTACCTTATGGACCCCTTCTGGTCTTTCCCTTTTACCTGTGATAGTCTTTGTGATTCCATCTATTTGCTGGGCAATATTTATGAGAGGTAGGTCTGCGATTTCGCTTGGGTAATTGTCATTATAGCTTGAGAATTTTTCTTTCTCAAAAGACTCTTTGACTACTCGATATTCTTCCTTGGAAAGAAACTTTCCATAAGTGCCTATTCTATCTGTATTTCTTTTGCCCATAAATTGAACAAACCTGTTCTTGTATATACTCAGTTTATATTCAGGGCAGCTACCGAAGCAAGCACCTTTTTTGAGCATATAGACTAGATCTTCAGGATTGACTTTTACCTTTTTTATATCAGCTTCAGAAACGGTAGCTTCTTTAGCAGTTTTACAGGAAAAAATCACAAGAAGGATAGCAATAAGTAATAATATTCTCATCTCACATTGAATTATGATGCGCAAAAGTAACGAATCAATGCAAGAAAAGATTTCCTTTAGTAGTGATAATCTGCTGAGGCGTAATTACAATACTTCTCCACCACAACTGCTTCCGGCACCAGCAGTACAGCCATAGCAGTGCTGATTTAGTACAATTTTCCTACTTAATAATTCTTCCATGTTAAGGTTGTTGATATGCTGGTTTTTTGCTGCGACCTTAAGCTCTAGCATCTGATTAAAATCACAATCATGGATATAACCGTCCCAGCTAATAGATAAAGTATTTCTACACATAAGACCAGCTAGTGTTGCTGGATTGAAAGCATTAGAAAGTTCATTCATGTAGTCAACATAATTATCTGTCTCTATGAGATAGTCCAGAAACCTACTCACAGGAAGATTAGTAATGGCATATAGTGCATTGAACTCTATATCGTATTTTCTTTTTAATTGTCGTTTGAATTCCGCTTCCAGTTCAGCTTGATCGCCAGGAAGAAAAGCACCAGAAGGATTGTGGACTAGGTCTAAGATGAGACCAGTTCCAGATTTTCCGTAGCCTACATCATTAAGTTTTTGGAGAGCTGCAATCGAATCTTCAAATACACCATCGCCTCTCTGAGAGTCCGTCCTGTTCTTACTAAAGTAGGGTAAAGACGAGACTACTTTTACGCCATTATTTTTGTAGAACTGAGGTAAATCATGATACTTTTTGTTGGCCATTATGATAGTCAGATTACATCTGACAATTACCTGCTTGTTAGCAGCATAACAGGATTCTACAAACCATTTGAAATGTGGATTCATTTCTGGAGCTCCTCCAGTTATATCTACTACAGGAATGTTATGTTTTATAATTATTTCCAGACAACGTTCTAGAGTAGATCTGTCCATGTTCTCAGTCTTCTTGTCAGGCCCAGCGTCTACGTGACAATGTGCGCAAGTCTGATTGCATAATTTGCCAATATTGATTTGGAAAATTTCCACTTCTTTAGGTTGGATACCTTCCTTTAGTCCAGAAGAAGTCACTCTTTCCTGGAAGACTGGAATTTCTGACCTCACCTCTGCTCTGTTAGATAAAACCTTAAGCTGAAAGTTAGAATCAGCGAACTCACTACCTCTGGCTTTAAGACTTTTAGTCCTTTGCTTTATGGACATTTACATTAATTTTTTATTGACTTGATTCATCATCTGCACGCTGTTTACTAACGTTGCTCCTCCTTTGATTGCGGCGGCCACATGCACAGCTTCCATCATTTGTTCTTCGTCAGCACCTTTCTTAAGGCAAGTGGAGGTATAAGCGTCCATGCAATAGGGACAGTTTATAGCATGAGCGACTGCCAGCGCGATAAGAGATTTTTCTCTTGCAGTCAGTGCACCTTCCTGGAAGACACTTCCATACCAATCGAAAAATTTGTCCCCATACTCTTTTTTGAAGTCAGTAATAGAAGAGAACTTCTTGAGATCTTCAGGTTTGTAGTATGATTCGCTCATGACTTATTTTTTGCAAAGCTATAATAATGGATAACTACTGAATATTAATGTTCGAGAATTGTTTTATCTCGGACAATCAGTCTCCTTAAATATATTCCGTATAATTGGTTATTCAATAACTCCCCGATGCATACTCCATTGAAAATCATCTGTTTAACTTGTTTTGTCCTCATCTTTATGGCATGTTCTGGAAAGAATGAAGAAAAGACTAGTCCCCAAGAATCTGAAGGACTTATATCAACTAGAGTAATTATCCCCGCAGGAGATATCTATCCTGATTTTTCAAACCTCGGAATTCCTACTTTCTTCAATGTAGGTACTGTAGAACAAAAAATGAAGCCTAGTGTTGCTTATAAGTCTATTATATTAGGCAAAAGATTAGACAAAGGCCACACAATATCAGTTAATCCCATAGCCCTGTTTAGCTTTAATCAGGATACAATTAAGCATAATTATCTACTATCTACCCATAAGCAAAGAAGTAATGCTAGGATAGGAAAAGAGTATATAGATTTTATGAGTAAGAATAATGAGTTGCAAGTAACAATAGAAAACTGGTTCAGAGCCCAATGTGGTTTTTCTTCATGTGACTCGTATATGTGGTCCGACACTTACAGAGCCTTTCTTAATTTAGAATAGACCAATTTGAGCACTGAGAAGTTAATGGGGAGTTCTAAAATATCTGTGCCTGTAAAGCAAATGCAGGGACTCACAGTCAGTATATCAGAAAGCATAAGCACTACAGCAAAGCAGTGGGACGAACACTGTGGTGACAATGTCTATGTGCGCTCTGCTTATCTACAATTGCTAGAAGAGTCAGGTCCTATCGGTTATTCCTATTATTATCTGACTCTAGAACTAAAAGGTGAAAATGTAGGTCTAGTTTATTGTCAGCACAAATCTCTCAATCTCTATGAAGACTATAGAGTACATGCACATTCTGATTCCGCGTGGGAAAAATTCAAGGTGGCTTGTACTAAGTTTCTTTTTAAACGGGTCAAGCAAGAAATGCTCATCTGTGGTAATGTCCTGCTCACGGGAGAGTTTGGAATTAGGTTAGCAGAATCTGTTGATAAATACTCTTCAGAAATAATCCCTGCTGTACTAGATCAACTAAGGGCATACATCAAGGAAAAACATAATAAAAAAATACACAGTGTCTTACTGAAAGACTTCTACATAGATAGTCCCTTGAAGCAGATGAGCTTCCGAGCTGAGAGCTATGCTAAATTCGAAGTACAGCCTGATATGGTTATGACTCTAGATAAAGAATGGAACACTTACTCAGATTATTTAACTTCTGTAAAGTCAAAATATCGTGTCAAGTTTAAGAAGATAAAAAAGAAGGGCAAGGATCTCTCCTTTAGAGTGCTGGATAAAGATGAAGCAGTGCATTATAACTCTGAGATGTATAAGATGTATAAGGACACTGCTGATAGAGCCACCTTTAGTCTCTTTTTACTTGATGAAAATTATTTTTCCAGCTTAAAAAGAGTATTTGAGGACGAGATTATTTTGACAGGTGTATTCCTAGGCGAGCAAATGGTTGCTTTTTTCACTTTTGTAAAAAATGGTGTTCAGGGGGATGCCCATTTTTTGGGCTACAATGTAAAGCTGAATGCCAAGCACCAAATCTATTTTAATATCCTTCTGAAGTTAGTACAGACAGCCATAGAAGAAAAGAGCACTTACCTTAATCTCTCAAGGACTGCACTAGAAATCAAAAGCTCAGTCGGCGCAGAGCCTCATCCTATGGAGGTACAACTGATGTATCATATACCTTTTATCAATAAGCTAGTACCTAAGCTAATCAGTCCTTTTATACCACCAAACGACTGGCAACCCCGCAGTCCATTTAAGTAACTATAAGATATTAAGACTTATAAGCTTCTGTCAAGGAGTGAATACGTGTAATATTATAATGATTGTCTAAGGGAGTACCTAATTCTTCCCACTCAGCTATATTGCCTTTGCTCACCTCTAGGTCTTGTTGTGTTTCTTGATAGATAAAAACACAAACTATAAGAATAGCAAATGCTGCAGCTATATTTATTAAGCCACTAAATAGTTTGCGCTTCTTTCTTTCTGCTAGTTTTAGGTCTGCATCTAGCTTATCTTCTAACTTCCCCCAGGCGCCATGAGGAGGCTTAATTCTAGACTGTTCTGCAACAGCTTTGATATCTTGATTGTTATTAGCCAATTTCTTCTTTATTATTAGTTAACTGGATGTCATGTTTTTTTTTATATAGTTCTCTCATCCTCTTTTTCGCTAGTATAAGTTGTGATTTACTTGTATTGATACTGATACCTAATTTTTCAGCAATTTCTCTGTGCTTGTATCCCTCTATCACATATAGATTGAAAATTGTTCGGTAGCCTATTGGAAGGTCATTTAGCAATGCTAGTATCTCTTGGTATTGTAAACCCGTGACAGCCTTTGCATCTTCCTTGACTTCTTTAGCTTTGTCTATTTCTACGTAGAGATTTAGATTATTTCGCTTTCTTAGTTTCATTAGGCATTCGTTGATAACGATGCGCTTCATCCATCCTTCAAAGCTGCCCTCACCCTTGTACTGATCTATTTTGCTAAATATTTTATAAAAACTCTCTACCAGTAAATCTTCTGCCTGTGTGGCTTCTTTCATATATCTCAGACAGATACTATAAAAGAGGGGAGAGTATTTGTTGTAGAGTGCCTTCTGAGCGACCCTGTCCTTTCTCCTGCATCTTGTTATAAGGTTTGCTTCTGATCGCATATGAAAAATATTAGCTAGTCGTAACTGTTAGATGAAAGATAAGTGCTTTTTGGTGTATAGTAAAGCAGTTTTATTTCTCAGCTACATATAAAAGCTTCCTATATATGTAATTCGTATCTTTGCAAGATGGAAATAAGTAGCAAATACAGTCCCAAAGAGGTAGAGGATAAGTGGTATAAGCACTGGGAAGAGAATGGATATTTTAGATCCCTCCCAGATGATAGAGAGCCATACACTATAGTCATTCCACCCCCTAATGTCACAGGAGTCCTGCACATGGGACATATGCTAAATAATACGATACAGGATGTGTTGATACGAAAAGCGAGACTAGAAGGCAAGAATGCTTGCTGGGTGCCGGGTACAGACCATGCCTCCATAGCAACTGAAGCCAAGGTAGTCCGAAAACTCAGAGAACAGGGCATCAAGAAATCAGATCTGACCAGAGAAGAATTTCTAAAGCATGCTTGGGAATGGACAGATACTTATGGGGGTATCATCCTTCAGCAACTGAAGAAACTCGGAGCTTCTTGTGACTGGGAAAGGACTTCCTTTACCATGGATGATACGAGATATAAAGCGGTTATAAAAGTCTTTGTGGATCTCTACAAGAAAGGTAAGCTCTATAGAGGTAATAGAATGGTCAACTGGGACCCAGAGGCACAGACTGTATTATCTAATGAAGAAGTACTGTATAAAGAGGTCTCAGCAAAGCTCTATCATGTCCGCTACAAATTAGAAGGTGAGGAGAATTACATCACTATCGCAACCACCAGACCAGAGACCATACTTGGAGATTCTGGTATCGCAGTGCATCCAGATGATGAACGTTATGCTAGTTATAAAGGGAAGAAGGCCATCGTCCCACTGATAGGAAGAGCTATCCCTATCATCTATGATAAGTATGTAGATATAGAATTCGGTACAGGAGCGCTCAAAGTGACACCAGCACATGATGTGAATGACTACGAGCTAGGAAAAAAACATAAGCTAGAAGTCATAGATGTACTCAATGATAACGGTACTATAAGTGAGGCTGGTCAGTTGTATGTAGGCGAGGATAGATTTAAAGCTAGAAAATCGATTGTCAAAGATCTAGAGGAAAAAGGTCACCTGGTAGAAATTACTGACCTCGTGCATAATGTAGGTCGTTCCGAAAGAACTAATGCGGTCGTAGAGCCTAAGCTTTCCCTGCAATGGTACGTAGATATGGAATCCTTAGCTGGTCCAGCACTGGATAATGTGATGAATGATACCATCCAGTTCTTCCCAGAGAAATATAAGAATACCTATAGCCACTGGATGTCCAATATCCGTGACTGGTGTATATCGAGACAGCTATGGTGGGGACAGCGTATCCCTGCCTATTATTATGAGGATAAGGTTTTTGTGGGAGAGACAGCAGAGGAGGCACTTGCAGATGCTCGAAAAGAATTAGCTAAGCCAGACCTCAGTCTTTCTGATCTCAGGCAGGATGAAGATGTGCTGGACACCTGGTTTTCTTCATGGCTATGGCCTATTAGTGTTTTCAATGGTTTTGAGAGTAGAGAAGAGGTAGACTATTATTATCCGACTACTGTACTGGTGACAGGATGGGATATCATCTTTCTGTGGGTAGCACGGATGGTAATGGCAGGCTATGAGTGGGAAGGGAAGTTTCCTTATAAGGATGTTTACTTTACGGGGATGGTCCGTGATAAGCAACGAAGAAAGATGAGTAAGTCGCTGGGTAATTCTCCAGATGCGCTGAAGCTGATAGAAGACTATGGGGCTGATGGCGTAAGATTTGGAATGCTCTCTTGTTCTCCGGCCGGAGGGGATTTGCTTTTCGATAATAAGCTGGTAGAGACAGGTCAGAAGTTTTCTAATAAATTATGGAATGCGACTAGATTGATAAAAGGCTGGGAGATAGATGACTCTCTTAAGATTCCAGAAAAGAATGAGCTCGCTATAGCCTGGATAGAACAATTGCTAGATAGAAATATAGAACAGCTCCAAAAGTCATTTTCAGAGTATCGTCTCTCAGAAGCCATGATGAATCTCTATTCTTTCATCTGGAATGATTTCTTCTCTTGGTACCTGGAAATCATCAAGCCAGAGTATCAGCAGCCAATAGACACAACAACAATAGCTAAGACAATAGATATCTACGAAAAGATCTGCTTGCTTCTGCATCCCTTCATGCCTTTCATTACGGAAGAGATATGGCATGTACTCAGAGAAAGAAAAGAAGGAGATGACTGTATCGTCTCCACCTACCCGACAGCTGATTCTGCTGTAGATAAGGCGCTCTTACTAGATTTAGAGTTACTCAAGTCTATTATCTCTAACATCAGGGATATCAAGAACAAAAACCAAGTCTCGCCTAAAGAAAAGATTCAGTTATCTGTCATTACTAATAATGAAATAGCAGCTTGTCTAGCCAGAGCTGGATCTGTAGATATCATTAAGGGGATGGGCTTTGTGAGTGAGGTGGCTGTAGTGGACAAGGATGAGGACTTAGATGGTATTTCTTTTATCTGTGGAAAGACCAAGCTGTTTGCACATCTAGACTTAGAAGTAAATGTAGCAGAGGAGCTAGCCAAAGCTGAGGCTGATCTGAAATATCAGGAGGGCTTTGTAGGAAGTATCAATAAGAAGCTAAGTAATGAGCGCTTTGTATCAGGAGCACCACAAGCGGTCGTGGCTAATGAGCGCAAGAAACTAGCAGATGGTGAAGCGCGGATGGTAGCCTTGAGAGAGAGAATAGAGCAACTGAAGAAAATGTAAAGAGTAAAGACAGACTTAGAAATATGAAAGAGCTCGCTAGATTATCCTTGCGAGCTCTTTTTGATTCTGTTACTTGGCGATGGTTACTTTTTCGGTGATTATTCCATGATCGGTTTTTACTCTAAGGGTATAGAGGCCAGCTGGAATCTGGCTTACATCCATCTCGTAGGTTCCTTTTATTACTCCAGTTTCATTCTTCCTTTTTAAGATTTGTCCACTGCTGTTAATTAGTTCAAAGCTGAGGGTTGATGTCGGATGTTGCTGATTTAGATTAATGTAGAACTTGTCTCTAGTAGGATTTGGATAAATCTCTACACTAAGATCTGTCTCTGCTAGATTTTCTGAGGAGGAAGTAAAGGAACAATAACCGCCATGTAAAGAATTACTGAAGGACATTTCTACCCAGACGTTATTGTTATTAAAACTGCTGACTAGCGTTACCTGAGATAATTCTGATTCAAAATCTCCACCATTTTGAAGACCTGAGTAGCAAGTTCCTGCTCTGTATGGCTTTCCTAGTTTATCCATGGCGACATTGTAACCAAAGCGGTCATTAATGCTGCCTGGCGGAGCTGCCCCAGCAAGCATCTCCAAAAAATATGGCTCGCTGGGATTATAGACAAAAACAAGTGCATATAACTGATCATCAAATAGGGGTAATTGGAATATGTTTTTATCCTCATCTAATCTGGGCTGGCCAGTAGTAGGATCAGCTATTGCCATCTTTATGGTCATGTCAGTTTTGTCATCAAGTATGAGTAGAAGAGCACTTAAAGGTTGGCTATTTTCTCTGCTGCCAAAAGTATTTTGACCCATACAACCTATAAGAAGCCTGTCGTCTGGATGAATAGTATACTCCCCAGCTTCTCTATCACTAGCGAAAGAATTTCCTTCCGTAGGATTCCATAGGTATAAATAGACTCTGACATCACCGCTGTTTGTCACTCTTTCATTTACTCCAAAACGAACACAGTCAAGAAAATACTTGTCTCCTGCAGGCAGATAGAATGGGTAGGCCACTGCATACGCATAGCTAGATGCCTCCTCTCTATTAAAAGCACCACCAGTAAATATATTTCGATATCCGCCATACCGTGTATCATCCGTATTGGGTAGGGGCCTGTCTACAGAGACCCAAGGCTCGTTATTGTCTACAATAGTATGTGGAAAGGAAAGCGTATCATTTTCAGTCACAGAATCGCCATCGGTCACATTAACATATGTGATACTCTGCTTACCGATAGTCTGAGGAACGTGGGTCTGCGAAAAAGGGAGGAGATGATCTTGGTAACAAAGTACAGGTAGGTCAGGATAAGTGGGACCTTCATATGTGGCTTCCAGCACCGCATTGGCATCAAAGGCATGTGCTTCTATTTTTGTATTACTTGCTAGAATGTTTCCCTTGTTGCTTACATCCACAAGGAGAGGTATTTCTTGTCTTTGGTCGAAAGGAATGCGTCGTGCAGGGGCTTGCGCATAAATATTTCTTCTTAGCTCAATGTCGAGGTGTCTCTTGTTTATGAGGGTGACATCATCTATAGTTGCATAATAGTATGCGCCTAGGTGTCGGAACTGTAACTTAATAGTGGATTGGCCTTGGTAGTTGGGAACAGGAATCTGGAGGTATTCATTGATGCCTTGGTTGGCAGGGGAGCTAGGATCTATACAGTCAGGATTATTTCCTACTTCTGGATTAGCTTCACCAGCAGCATCTACGCCTGAACTTATGACTATGGAGTCTGGCCAAGTAAGTCCATCATCATAACTTACAATAAGGGAGGTAGAACCATTGAGCCAGTAGCGCACATCATGTCGTATGCCTACAAAAAGCCCATCTAGAGTTAGTCCAGCTAAGTCTATGTTAGGGCTGATCAGTGAGCCTGAGCAGAATTGCGTACCATTGCTGATACAAAGAGGTATTCCATCTCCACCAGCCAGTGTCGCATAATAATCTGAAGGGAAAGACATATAACCATTACAAGCTGAGCCACCTGGAGCAGCATCGCCATATTCGCCTGGAATAATGGGTCTATCTGTCCAAGCCCAGGTGGTATCAGAACCTATGTCATTGACCACTGTCCAGCCATTCAGCCCGCCCTCAAAATCCCCTTGGCCTGGAAGGTCTCCCCATATAACTTCAGAATCATATGCAGCTTGCTCGCATAGGAAATTTAGCTCTACTGCTGTTTCATCAGATTCTAGTACTGTTCTAATCTTTTTGCAACTAGTATAAGGCATTAAAAAGGCAGGGATATTGAGGTCAGAAATATTACCCTCCAGTGCTCCCACATAATGCCCTGCTACATCTTCTTGTTTGTTACAGACTATAATGGCTATAGCACCGGCAGATTGCACATTGAGTGCCTGAGAAAGAAAATTACAAGTATCCTTATCCACAAAAGCAATTCTATCTGTGAGGCCCTGAAGGTTAGGGGTGCAGGCAGTAATTTCTCCAGTCGTCTCATCAGCTGCAAAAGTTGCTGTCCCTGTAACAATTGGAGATGCCACTGATCCTAAGTCAAGCTGGAGGGCAGGATAGTTGCCAGCAATTTCGGGAGGGGTGGCAATATGGAGATTATTGATGTACTGGGCTGTGCAGAGGCTGGAACACAGAACTAGCATTGCAAAAATTAAGCACTTTGGAAGTAATAAGTTCATAATGGTGATTCTGTTTGATTTACGTCCATAAATTACTGAAGTTGTTTTTACTGCTCCAAAGGCTCATGTATTGGTCATGACATTAGGACATAAAAAAATAGCCTGCCAGACAATCATCCGACAGGCTATTTTATTATCTAAAAGAAGTAGCTTACTTAGTAAGAATTACTTTCTTAGAAGCAAAACCTTCATCACTTCTTACATTTAGAGTATATGCTCCAGCAGGAAGTTCGTTCACTGCCATTACATATTGTCCTTTTCTAACATTAGTTTCTTTCATAGACTTCACTAGTTCTCCATTGATATTCATTAGCTCAAAAGAGACAACAGAAGATACTTGCTTTAAGTCTACATCTATGTTGATCTTGTTAGTAGCTGGATTAGGAAATACATCCACACCAGTAGCAACATTATCTGATAAGTCTTCAGTGCTTACAATAGAAGAATCAGAGATATCCATTTCTATCCATGCATTATTAGGACCCCAGTATCCTGGGAAAGTTAGAGCAGAAAGTTCGTTAGTGAAATCTCCACCTGCTGTAAGAGGGGCAATAGATGTACCAGCTCTATATGGCTTTCCTAAGTTATCCATAGCTAAGTTATATCCAGAAAGATCATAGACACTTCCATCAGGAGAATCAGCTGCAAGCATTTCCAGTTCATCCTCTTGATTAGGATTCATAACGAAAACTAAAGCATACATCTGATCATCTTGTAATTGTAGAGGAATAAGTCCTCCGTCGCTATCAAAACGCGGTTGACCTGTACTTGGGTCAGCGACTGCCATTGTTATGGTCATGTCTGCAGGGTCTTGCTGAGCGATAAGGAGAGAGTTCATTGGCTGGCTGTTTTCTAGCGTACCAAAAGTATTGGCACCCATACATCCCAATAATCTTCTATCATTAGGTGGTATAGTATATTGTCCAGCAAATCTATCAGCAGGGAAAGATTCTCCTTCTGTAGGATCCCATAGGTACAAGTATACTTTCACATCACCTGAGTTACCTTGCTTTGCATTAATTCCAAAACGAACAGTGTTTAGGTAGAGTCCTTCACCATTTGGTATATAGAAAGTATAAGCAACAGCATATTCATAACCAGGGAAATTTGGATTAGAAGGATCATTAGTTGTTAATCCAGTCCATAAGTTGTTGTACTCTCCATCCCATCTTGCATCTCCTGAGCCAGGTGCAGGTCTATCTGCAGAGACCCATGGACTATCATTATCTACTATGAGATAAGGGAAAGAAAGTGTATCGTTTTCTGATACAGCATCCCCGTCTGTTACATTAGCGTATCTGATTCTATGACTTCCTATGTCTGATGGTGTATGTGTATCACCAAATGATAAATTCTCATTTAGGAAACAGTTAGGTGGTTGTACCTGAAAACCATCATTCGTATAAGTTGCTTCTAAAGCACCTGCAGGATTAATCGCTTGTGCTTCGATTATAACGTCAGTTGCATTTACATTACCTGTGTTATTGATATCTACGTGTAATGGAATTTCTTGAGCTTGAGAAAGTGGTATTCTTCTAGCCGGTGCTTGCGCATAGAATGATCTTCCAACAGAGATATCGAAAAATTGTCTATTGATCAATGTAACATCATCTATAGAGGCCCAGTAATAAGCACCTAAATGTCTGAATTGTAGTTTTATTGATCCCTGGTTGTCATAATTTGGAATTCCAATATTTAGATATCTATTGAATCCTTGGTTTGCAGGTGAACTTACAACACTACAGTTAGGATCAGTACCTACTTCTGGGTTACCAGCACCAGCAGCAGAAACTCCTGAGCTTATAGTAATAGAATCTGGCCAAGTAGCACCATCATCATAACTAACGATAAGCTGAGTAGAACCATTTATCCAATATCTTACACCATGGTGTACTCCTACAAAGAGACCATCTACGTCCTGATTTGATAGATCTATAGTTGGGCTGAAAATAGAACCAGCGCAGAATGAGCTTGTGGTATTAGGGCATTCGCCACTACCTCCACCCATCTGATCACCAGCAGTATCGTAAAAATCTGAAGGGAATCCTGCGTAGCCATTACAAGCAGTTCCACCTGGCGCACCTTGACCCCAAGCTCCTGGCATGTTAGCATCTTGCCATTCCCATCCTTTAGCAGAAGTGGCATCATTTACAACTGTCCAGTCATTCAGTCCTCCGTCAAAATCTCCTTCTCCCGCGACATCTCCCCAGATAACCTCGTCTCCATAGGTAGGAACGCCACAGTAGTAGTTCATTAATACTTCCGCTTCGCCTCCTTCTAAGACCATTCTTATTCTCTGGCAAGACTCGAATGACACGAAAAATACAGGAATGGTAACCTGCGCAGCAACGTCACCAGCGGCTCCAATAAATCCTTCCACTCCTGGTTCGTTGTTACAAATTACAATCGCAGAAGCTCCTCCATTCTGTGCATTGAGTGCTTTGGCACTGAACTGACAAGATCCTCTATCTACAAAAGCCACTTTGTCTGTAACATTTTCAATAGGTGACTGACATGCATCAGTTTCTGGTGCGACTCCATCCGAAGCAAATGTTCCAGTTCCACTAAAAGTTTGGTTGGCAGGGAATATTTGCCCCCAGTCTGGTTGACCTGCAGGATAATTACCCGCTATCTCAGGCGGAGAAGTTATACTGATATTGTTTATCACTTGGCCCGTAACAAGACTAGAAGTGAAGATAAAAGCCATAAAAGCTAATAATCGTGTAAAATTCAATTTCATATCTATGGTTTAGTTTTTTAATCAATGTGGATGTCCACAATGGCAAATAATAGGATTATGAATAAAAAAGCTAATTTAATAAAAGAATTTCATGCTGTAATGTCCGCTCAGGCCTTACATTCCTATAAAAATTAGCCTTTTAGCGACTCGAAACGATAAGTGGTCATAAAAAAAGCGGCTTGATGTTTCAAGCCGCCCCATTATAAATCTTTTATATCGTTTTCGTATTTACTTAGCCAGAATGATTTTTTCAGTCATAAAACCAGCTTGTGTTCTCACATTAAGCGTATAGATGCCACTCGGTAAGTCATTGGTATCCATAGCATAGGTACCTATTTTAACGTCAGAATGCTGTACTCTTTTGACAATCTCTCCATTTACATTCATAAGCTCAAAAGAAGCTTTAGGAGAAAAATCTTCCAGACTTATTTTTACATAGATGACGTCTGAAGTAGGATTGGGATAGACATCAAGGCTGGCCACTGATGGATCCGCTAAATCTTCAGTGCTTACATCATTTGGAAGAATTTCCATTTCTATCCAAGGCTGGTTAGCATTGAAGTATCCTCCTGTCCAATCTAGACTGGATAATTCCGTGACATAGTCTCCGCCATTATTAAGACTAGATGTAGATGCCCCATATCTTTGCTTATAGCCTAGAGTATCTAGAGCAAAGTTAGTTGCTGAAAGATCTGCCGCTTCACCTGCCCCTGATGATCTAGCAAGAAATTCGAGTTTGTTTTCCTGAGAAGGATTCATAACAAAAACAAGTGCATACATCTGATCATCCTGTAAGATTAATCTTTGAACTTTGCCATCTGCGTCGAGTTTAGGTGTACCTGTCGCGGAATCAGCTATCCCCATTCTTATGGTCATGTCAGTCTGATCGATGGAAGACTGGAGAAGAGCATTTACTGGCTGAGTATTTACTTTTTCGCCAAAACTATTTTCTGCCATACATCCTAGTAAAATCATATCTGAACTTGCAATGACATATTCGCCAGCGTTTCTGTCCGCAGGGAAAGACTCTCCTTCTTCAGGATTCCAGAGGAATAAGTAGGCTTTGATATCTCCAGAGTTTCCTGGTAAGGCATTTATTCCAAATCGGACTGTATTCAAGAAATTACCATCGCCTTCTGGAAGATAGAAAGTATAGGCCATCGCCCACTTGTAGCCTATGAAATTAGCATCGTCTGGGTCATTAGCAAGCAAGCCATCATACATTTGGTTATATAGACCCTCATCATCTATCAACGGTCTTCTCACTGGTGCCCAGATGTTTTCTGTCAGTTCCCAAGAAAATGAAAGTGTATCATTTCTTTCCGAGTTATCATCAGGAGTAAGATTAGTATATCTAGCGCGATAACCGCCTTCGTTTTCAGGTAAGAATACATCCTGAAAAGAGTTGTTTTCATTAAGGAAGCAGAATGGTGGCTGATCTCTGTAGGTATCATTTGTAGTTTCCCACACTAAGTCACCACCTGGTCCGAAAACCTCAGCTTTTATTGCTACATCTGTAGCAGTTGTATTTCCAGTGTTGTATACATCTACGTGGAAAGGAATATTATTTGCTTGGCTTGCTGGAATTCTGCCTGCTGGCGCTCTTCCTACAAAGCTTCTCTCCACACTGACATCTACTGTCTTACCACTGATGAGGACGACATCATCTATTGTAGCGTGATAGTAGCCTCCATAATGTCTGAATTGTAACTGTACTGAAGATGCACCATCATAATTCAATAGTGGGATGGTATAGGTGCCTTCGCCTCTTTCATTTACAGAAGCAGTTGCCACCTGACATTCTCCATCTATAGTTACTTCTGGATTAAGTCCTGCAGCGAGCTCTCCTAGCGTAATATATGTAGAATCAGGCCAAGTAACGCCACCATCATAACTTGCTATAAGTGTAGTAGATCCTCCATAGTAGTAACCCCAATCATGGTAAAACCTGCAGAATAAGCCTTCTACATCTTGCCCTGTGAGGTCTATGACTGGACTATATAAGGAACCGACACAGAAAGATCCAGTATTACCACTATTGCTACAAAGACCAGCGCCAAATATTGGTTGGCCAGTAGCATCTGTCATGTTGTTGTTATCGTAATAATCAGAAGGGAAAAGCATATAGCCGTTGCAAGCTGTACCTTCTACGATATATCTGTTCATCGAGTAAGCACCTTGTATAACTCGGTCTGCTGTCCACTGCCATGTTGTATCTGAGCCATCATCCTTAATCACATACCAGTCTCCCAGACCATTAGAAAAATCTCCCTGTCCGGGTTCATTACCCCATAATACCTCAGGGTCTGGTGTCGCCTCGCAATAGTAGCCTAGGCTTGCCTCTATCTCCCCACCTTCAGCATGCACTCTGATTGCCTGACAGTCATAGAATGACATAGCAAAAACAGGAATGGTCACTTGGTCAGTGATCGTAGCATCTTCTTGATGCATGTTTTGGATTCCTAAGGCAGGTCTGTCATTACAGATTATAGCAAGCGCAGCACCAGATTGTTGTGCATTTAAGGCTTGTTCAGCCATGTCACAACTAGATCTGTCCATAAAAGCAATTTTGCCTTGAACGTTCTCTATTGGAATACTACATCCGTCAGCTGGAGCACCTTCTCCATCTATAACAAAGGTTGCTGCTGTAGCCGGGTAATCTTCTACTTCCATGCCCCAGATAGGTGTGGATTGGTATGCACTGTAGACACCTGCTATATCAGCTGGAGCATCTATAAACAGGGCATTTGCTTGCTGTCCTGAAAGATTAAAACCGCAAAAGAGAATTGCAATAATTCCCCATAGTGTAAAGTTTCGATTCATAATTTTAATTTTTGATTGATACAATCTGAAATGATACTAGGCTAATTTAATAAAAGAAATCCAGCAATTATGCCCATTGTGGACGCCTTCAAGCCTTTAGCTAGTCAAATTTTAGTGATTTAGAGCTCAAGATCAGTAAGTGTTATTCTACTTACCCCTTTTTTTGAGCAAACACTTGCGCCAGCCTTATTAGCCATCTCAGCCATTTGTATTGCATTGGTACTCAGAAGGTAAGCATATACTAAAGCAGAAAGTACTGTATCCCCGGCACCAGAAACATCAGCTTCAGATACCGATAAGCCTGGAATGTGACCATTCACCTCGTTAACTGCATCCTTGTAATAGATGCCTTTATCTCCTAGGGTAACAAAAAGCAGTTTTTTGAACGCTGAATAAGAGTTAAGGACTTCATCAAGCTTCGTCTCGTCTAAATTTTGGATGCCCTTGTTGATTAGTAATTCTTTTAGATTTGGTTTGAACACTGTTGCTTTAGTTAATAATTCAAAGTTCTTGTGTTTTGGATCAGCGAACGAAGGGATGTTGTTGGTATTACAAAAATCTAGGGTTGCGCTGATTATGGATGCAGTCATGAGACCCTTATTATAATCTTGTAATACTACTGCCTCTATGTTTCTATTAAGCTGCTGCATTAGCACAGAATGGACTCGGTCTTCTATAGCCTCTTGCAGATACTCAGTTGTCTCATAATCTACCCTTAGATATTGCTTATAAGCCACATCTACTATTCTTTGTTTTAGTGTTGTAGGTCTATCAGGCAGCTGGATGAACTCATGCGAAATCTGATTTTCTGTACATAATCGGATAAGGTTTTTCCCGGCTTCATCATCTCCTACTATAGAAACTAAAATGGGTTCCATTCCAAGACTTTTTAGATTGAGCGCCACATTAGCTGCACCTCCTAGCCTCTGCTCTTTGTAGGAATAGTTGATAATGGGCACCTCTGCCTCTGGAGAGTTTCTGATATAATCACCTATCAGATATTCATCGAGCATGACATCTCCTAGAACTAATATTTTTTTTGCTGAGTCTGAGATAGGGTACCTTTTTCGTCAGGCGAAGGTACTTATTTCTAAGAGCACAACTCCTTAATGAGCCCATCAAGATTATCTGGATAAGCTGAGAAAAATTGAGACGTTTTCGATTTGAACTCAGAGAGGTCCTTTTCTACCATTTCGATAAGCTTAGTTTCTACCTCTTCTAGTCGATTGGCGATGGAGAGCATAGCCTTGGAAGCAAGAAATTGAGCCATGGGAAATTTTTCTATGTTAGGGCCACATAGTGTAGGTAAGCCATACACGAGGGGCTCTAGCACATTGTGAGGCCCCTTCTCAAAGCCTGCACCAACATAAGCCACATCACAAAATTTATATAGATATCTCAAATCTCCTATGGTATCTAGTATCACTACATCTTTCTGTGGTTTTTTTTCTTTTGAATATAAGGATACCTTCTCTTTTAGTAGAGACTGGAGTTTGGTTATCGTTTCTTTGTCTATGTCATGAGGTGCGAGGAGGAAGGACCAGTCTGGTTTACTGTTGATAAGTTGAGCACACATGGCAAATTCGGAAGGAATTATGGATCCTAATGCTATTCTTTTCTTTTTGCTGGTGGGCCAAGCAAAATTGTAGGCGTTCTGAGCTTTGTTGTGAAGAGTCTGCACCACTCTGGTATCTCCTAAAACCTCCGTGTTACCAAAGCCATTGTCATCGAGAATTTTATTAGAATTTTCATTGTGACAATAGATGATTTTGCTTTTTTTAAGTAGGCTTAAGAAAGGGCGGAAGGGGGATTTGAAAAGATAGGAGTTGGGGTTGAGGTGGAGGCTCGTATAATAGTAAGGGATCTTTCTTTGACCTAGTTCCGTGAGCAGATTAAACCAGAATTCGTATTTAATAAAAATGACTTTTGAGGGCTTGATCAGATCGAGCATTTTCGCTTGATCACGGCGGGTATCTAGGGGCAGATAGATCTTTAAGAATCTAGGATCTTCAAGTTCTGTATGTGCAAATCCAGATGGGGAATGAAAACTGATAACAAACTTGAATTCTTTTTCCTTTTTGAGTTTATCAATGATGGGCTTGGCCATTTCATATTCACCATAGGAAGCGGCATGTAGCCATATGATTTTGCTAGAACCCCAGTTATCCACAGTCGACTTGATCTTTGGATATTGCTGTTTTCTACCAGTATAAAGTTGCCTGGCTTTAGGATAGAAAGGGGAAATAAGAGCTATCAGAAAACCATATGTTCTCATTAGCCAACTGTACAGTAGGAACATAGAGGATTCTAATAAAATATTTCTTGAGGAGCGCCATAACTCTTTACAGGTAGATACCACTTAGCTTCTAACCCTATAAGTATATCTAGTCTTCCCGTATCTCCTGCTAGGCCCGTGTCAAAGTTGATAGCTCTTACACTATTTGTAAAAGCCTCAGTAATGGAAAGACCCAGAGAAAAGTTCATGGACCTGTTATTTCCTATCCGCTGATAAGTAAGTGTTTGTTTTAGGGCTGGCCCTCGGGTGCTTCTATCATAGCCTTTGAGATAATCTCCATTTAGCTGGCCAGCATTATTGGTATCATTAAGTATTCTCAGGTTGTGTTGTAGTATTCCTACACCGAGTCCTAGCGTCAATCCAGATAAGTTATTATGCTTGAATGGTAGTACTGTTTTATTGGCGTAGATACCGACATAGATACCTCTTCTCCTAAGAAACAATGTGGCAGGTGCTCCATCATTACCTAGTACTGCTCCATTGCTTATTCTTAATGGGGCTAGCACATCTTCTTTGACTTTGTTACCAAATTGGAAATTGGATTCTAGACCTAGGAATCCTTTCATCTTGATACTGTAGAGATCTAAAGAAATGGCTGCATGGAAGTTTTGTCCAAATCTATCAGCTAAGTCTCCAGCAGGAAAGTCTATCCCATAATTGATGCCTACAGCTAGAAAGTTATCCTGCCTTTCGATTTCTTCCTGACCATAAGAAATATGTGAGCTTAAAACTAGAAAGCCTATAAGCGAAAAAAGGATTCTCAAATGAGTAGTCAGGTGCATATGATAAATTGTTGGATGCGTTTTCTTCAGGATAAAATTAAGCATCATATTAACGAATTAAAATAATATATAGTCTAGCCAAGCTTTCTACCATAAGAACTTAATTGTAAAGGTTTCACTAATTCAGGAGAACTGTAAGAGAATTAGGGATTGTGAGACAATATTTCACTAATAAAACACATTTTTGTCTCGACGAGGAATATACCAACTAAAGGAATAGCGCATGGAAATCAGAATGGTAGATCTGCAAGGGCAGTACCAGAATATCAAGGGTGAGATGGATAAGGCCATTCAGAATGTAATTAACGACTCAGCATTTATCAAGGGTAAGTATGTAAAGAGTTTCAAGGAAAATCTTGAGAAATATCTTCAAGTGAAACATGTGATACCTTGTGGAAATGGCACTGATGCCCTCCAGCTCGCTCTCATGGCTATGGATTATGAAAAAGGCTCGGAAGTCATTACCTCTTCATTTACTTTTGTAGCCACAGTCGAGGTGATCTGTCTCCTAGGTCTTAAGCCTGTCTTTGTGGATATAGACCCACAGACCTTCAATCTAGATGCAAGGCTCATAGAACAAGCAATTACAGAAAAAACCAAATGTATTTTACCGGTGCACCTCTTTGGCCAAGCTGCTGACATGTCCGCCATTATGGAACTTGCAAGTAGAAGAAAAATACATGTAATAGAAGATACTGCACAAGCTATCTCCGCTACCTACATTCATGACAACACTAGTTCTTATTGCGGAACCATAGGTGATATAGGCACCTTGTCTTTTTTTCCCTCTAAAAATCTAGGGTGCTACGGAGATGGTGGCGCTGTACTCACTAACAATGATGACCTAGCTTACAAGATGAACCTCTATGCTAATCATGGGTCACTTAAGAAGTACTATTATGAATCCATAGGAATCAATAGCCGTCTGGATGGAATGCAAGCAGCCATATTAGATGTCAAACTCAGGCATCTAGATACTTATGTTTCTCAGAGACAAAAAGCAGCAGCTCTTTATGATGAGCTGCTAAAAGAAACAAGTCAGGTCATCACTCCTCATCGAATAGAGGCTGGCAACCATGTGTTCCATCAGTATACGATCAGGATACATGACCATAGAGATAAAATAACTGCTGCCTTCAAAGAGAAAGGCATACCATTTGGAATTTATTATCCTGAACCCCTTCATAAACAAGGTATTTACACAAAATTTGCAAGAGATACCACTGCTCTTCCTGAAACTGATAGAGCATGCAAAGAAGTACTTTCCTTACCTATGCACACTGAATTGACTGCGGAAATGCAGGGTTTTGTCTGTGACACTATCAAAAATACCCTTCAGGACTGTTAACATTCTTCATCGAGGGTACAAAGAGTATCTATATTATTTGTAGTCTCCGCACTATAGCTTAGTTTTACATATTAAATTTTTTTTAATGTGATAAGTTATATGCGTATCAGGTTACTATTCATATTCTCCCTTTTATGTTTGTTCATAGCTCCTGAGCTAGTGGCTCAAAATGTTTTTATCAACAAGGAGAAGATTATGGAAGAGCTAGACAAGAGAGGTCTAGAATACAGCAAGGTAGAAGCTGCTCTAAATGAGAAGGGTATAGATCTTAAGTTTATAGATCAGTCTAATATTACCCAAGAGCAAATCAATGTCATCCAGGAGGTTATACTAGAGATGGAAGCAGAGCAAGCAAAGTTAGAAGATGAGGAAGACGAGGAAGGAGAAAAATCTGATGACGAAAAAGAACTTGACGAAGATGAAATGGAAAAGGATAGTCTTGATCTAGAGGGTGAGCTAGATGAGGAGCTCAAAGAGGAGGAACTACCAGAGATTACCATCTTTGGACAGGGACTATTCAGAAATAAAGTCCTACAAGTACAACCAAGATCAGAAGAGCTCAAGGCACCGGATTCTTATGTAATAGGGCCTGGTGACGATCTGGCTATTTCTGCGTGGGGTAGATCACAGTTTGATCATGAGTATAGGGTAGGTAGTGATGGTTATATCCGTATTCTAGAAGATCGAAAACGCGTTTTTGTAAAAGGACTCACTTTAGGTTCTGCAAGAGAAAAACTCTTCAAAGTTTTTTCTAAATCTTATTACTTTAATTCTGGAGAATTTGATGTTTCTCTTAACTATTCCAGAACAGTCAAAGTCAGTATATACGGCGAGGTAGCAGGCACTCAAGGAACCTTTGCCATTCCAGCTTTCAATTCTGCCTTTAATGCCCTGGCAGCCGTCCATGGAACTAATGATATAGGGAGTCTTAGGAAAATACAATTGAGAAAAGCCAGTGGTGACACCAAGCTGATGGATATCTATGCTTTCATGGCTAATCCTGCTATAGCTAGTAACTATTATCTAGAGGAAAATGATATCATCGTTGTACCAGTTGCGGAAAAAATTATAAATCTGGAGGGTGCTGTAAGACGACCTTATAAGTATGAACTTATAGATAGAGAAGGCTTGCGAGAGCTATTGACTTATTCTGGAGGCTTTGCAGAAAATGCTTTTCAGAAGAAGATTCAGATACATCGTTTTGAAGACGATGGAAAGAAAATTCTAGATGTAGACTGGAGAGAATATGAGAGGGCTAATAGGAACTTTGAGTTATTCCACGGAGATCATGTTATCGTAGAAGAAATAGAAACAGAGTACAATAACTTTGTGGAGATAATAGGAGAGGTATCTAAACCGGGTATCTTTCAGAGAAGCACTGGTATGAAAATCGCAGATCTCATCAAAAAAGCTGGGGTGACTGAATTATCTAGTACTGGCATCGTGTATCTGACTAGAGATAATTATGATGGTACCTTTGAGTACAAGAAATTGAATCTGGAAGCTATTCTTAATAACAAAAGTAGTACGGAAAATTTATTGCTTAAGGATAGGGATAAGATAGAGATATGGGCCAAGGGGAGATTTAAAGACGAGATAGAAATAGCGATAGATGGTGCAGTGAGATTTCCAGGGAAGTTTCCTTATGATACTGGTAAGACAATGAAAGTCAGAGATGCCATAACTCTGGCTGGAGGACTGCGAAGAGATGCTTCTAACTTTGCTATTATCCATAGAAATGATCCGCTTAATCCTAAAGTCAAATCATATAAGACCATCAATAATCTAGAAGAGCTTTTAGATGGGACTGATATGGAAGGTAATTTCATACTGGACCCCTATGACAGTCTTGTGGTGAAATCCAAGAATACTTTTTTAGAAGAGAGCTATGTCAGGATAGAAGGAGCTGTAAATGCACCTGGAGAATACCAATATGGGCAGAATATGAGCATCAAAGATCTGATGACTCTAGCGGGAGGATTTAAGATGGCAGCGTCTACAAACAATATAGAAATATCTAGAGTTATAATACATAATAACGAACCTACCACTACTGTAGTTGCGAACTTAGAAATGGATAGAAATTTCGATGTAATCAGTAGTGGGGCAGATGGTGATTACAGACTGGAGCCTTATGATAATATTGCCGTCCGATATATAAAAGAATTTGAGCTACAACGTAGGGTCTTTCTAGAAGGAGAAGTACACTTTCCAGGTCCATATGCGATCTCCAAAGAGAATGAAAAAATCTTATCGATCTTAGAAAGGGCAGGAGGCCTAACAGATGAGGCCTTCCCCTCTGGCGCTACTCTAGAGCGGAACGATCAGGAATATGGAAATGTTGTAATCAAACTGGAAGAGATAATTAAGAATCCTATCTCAGAATTTAATTTTCATGTCAAAAACGGGGATAGAATCTTTGTACCAAAGATTAAAGAATTTGTTACTGTCAGGGGTGCAACTAGGGCTTATGAGGCTGTAGGCGAGGATAAGATAAATGAAGGAAATGAAATACATGTACCTTTCCATAGAAATAAGGATGCCATGTACTATATCAATGAGTACGCTGGCGGACTGCATGAGTCTGCTGATAAGGCAAAGATCTTTGTAGAACATGCTAATGGAGAAATCAAAAGACCTACTCAAGGCTTTCTGAGAAAACGATTCCCAAAGGTCTACAGAGGCTCAGAAATAACAGTAGGCTTTAAGTCCTTCGATAAAAACGAAGAAGATCAAAAGTCCAATGTAGACTGGACCAAAGTATTAGGAGACTCTGTGGCACAAGCCATGAGTATTTTGACCTTGATCCTACTGATAGGAAGAATAGAGTAAGGTAAGCAGATCGATAAAGATCTAGCTCACTGCAGCTATCCCAGGCAATTTTTTTCCTTCTAAAAATTCTAGGAGGGCTCCACCACCAGTAGAGATAAAACTAACATCTTCTGCTAGACCTGACTTGTTAATCGCAGAGACGGAATCACCACCACCGATCAAAGTAAAAGCACCAGTCTTAGTTGTGTCCGCTACAGCCTGAGCTATACTAAAAGTCCCTTTGGCAAAGTTCTCAAACTCAAATACACCTAAAGGTCCATTCCACAGAACTGTACTGGATTCTAAGATCACTTTCTTATATGTTTCTATTGCTTCTGGCCCTACATCTAGTCCCATCCACCCATCTGGTATCTCCATGGTAGGACAGACTTTCCTTTCTGCATCATTAGCAAAACCACTGGCAATCGTTGTATCTTGAGGTAGGTACAAGTCCACATTTCTTTCCCGCGCCTTCTCTATCAGTTCTCGTGCTAGGTCTAGATAGTCTAGCTCTACTAAAGAATCTCCTATAGTTCCATGCTTGGCTTTAGCAAAGGTGTAAGTCATGCCCCCGCCGATAAGGATGTTATCACAGAAGTCTAGCAGTTTTTCTATGAGTTGGATTTTATCTGAGACTTTTGCACCGCCGAGTATAGCCGTGAATGGCCTAGCTGGGCTATTGAGAACTTTCTTGGCATTATTTATTTCCGTCTCCATCAGCAAGCCTAGCCCTTTCTCGTCAGCTTCGAAGTGCTTAGCTACAGTAGTGGTGGAGGCATGCGCTCTGTGAGCAGCACCAAAGGCATCATTGATAAAGACATCAGCAAGTTTAGCCAGCTTAGCGCCTAGCTCTTCGTCACCACTTTTTTCTCCTTTTTCAAATCTAGTATTCTCCAGCACTAAGACCTGTCCAGGCATGAGGGCAAGTGCCTTATCAAAAGCGTCAGGCCCTACGGTGTCAGAAGCAAATATTACTTCTTGGTCTAGTAAGTCTGACAGATGTTTTACTAGATGTCTAAGGCTGAATTTTTCAACATTGATACTGCCGTCTTCCTTCTTTTTCTTCTGCGGTCTGCCTAGGTGAGACATTAGAATTACAGAAGCACCTTCTGACAATACTTGCTGTATAGTAGGTAGTGCTTTTTGCATTCTAGTATCATCGGTTATCTCATGTTCTTTATTCAGTGGAACATTAAAATCAACTCTTATCAGTACCTTTTTGCCCTTCAGATCTTTGACCATTTTATCTTTTTGAATGAAAAAAAGCCGACTACTTAGTCGGCTTTTAATGGAATATTTTGATTTTTTACTACTTCACTTTGGTTGCCAGCTCTGCTAACCTAGCTGAGAAGCCTGCCTCATTATCATACCATGAGACTAATTTGATTAATCTACCATTGACCTTAGTTAGACCAGAATCAAAGATGGATGAGTGCTGGTTTCCGATAATATCTGAAGAAACGATAGGGTCTTCTACATATTCTAGGATACCTTTCAAGGCTTTTTTAGAATACTTTTTGAAAGTGTTATTCACTTTTTCTACAGTGACATCTTTGTTGACTAAGATATTTAACTCTACTAGGGAACCCGTTATAACAGGTACTCTGAGAGCCATCGCGAATAGCTTGCCCTCTAGTCCATCTACAACTTTTGTTACTGCGACAGCTGCACCTGTAGAAGTAGGAATGATATTAACTGCGGCTGCTCTCGCTCTTCTAAGATCCGCATGAGGAGCATCCTGTAATCTCTGGTCGCCAGTATAACCATGTATGGTTGTCATAGACCCTTGGACTAGCCCCCAGTTTTCTTGCACAACTTTCATCAGTGGCGCTAGGCAGTTAGTAGTACAAGACGCATTAGATATGATTTTGTCTTTTTTTGTTATGACAGAATCATTAACTCCTAGTACGACTGTTTTTATGCCATCTCCTTTTCCTGGTGCGGAGATAAGTACCTTTTTAGCTCCTGCCTTGAGGTGGAGTCCTGCACTTTCTTTATTTCTAAATATCCCTGTGCATTCTAGCACCACGTCCACTTTGTTCTTTTTCCAAGGAAGATCTTTAGGATTTCTGATGGCTGTCGCTAGAATTTTCTTTCTACCTACTATCAGATGCGTATCTGTGGCAGCTACCTTACCATCAAAGGCACCGTGAGCAGTATCATACTTTAGTAGGTGAGCAAGGGTTTGATTGTCTGTGAGGTCATTGATTGCAACAACTTCTACTCTTCGGTCTTTAAGAAGATTCCTGAAAGTTAATCTGCCTATTCTTCCAAAGCCATTAATTGCTATTCTGGTCTTAGCCATATTAGTGATTTGTTAATTAAAATTTTGGCAAAAATAAGAAAGGCATGGGAATAATGTTTTCCACAAGGTAAGTCACTTCTGTTTTAGCTATCTTACTGTTACATCTTTAGTTGCTCAAAGGAATGAAAAGCGGTATAAGATTTACCTAAGCTGTTGTCAGTATAGCTAGAGGGTCCCTCTGGTAGATAATACAATACATCCATTTTTGCTTTTATAGCAGCCTCCACGCCATGGATTGTGTCTTCTATGACGATGCATCGGTTAGCTGAGGTATTCATTTTCTTTGCGGCCATTAAGAATAGATCTGGCTCAGGCTTCCACTTCTGGATATCCCAGGCCGAGAACATGTTATCATTTTGGAAATGCTTAAGGAGTCCTGTGATACGCAGAGTCTCTAGCATCTTTTCTCTAGGGCCATTGGAGGCAACACAGATTGGGGCGGTGGTTTTTTCTAAGAATTGAGGGACACCAGCAATAGGCTTGAGGTGTTTTTCAAATTCGACCAGTACTCGTTTTCTGAATGACTTTTCAAAATCGAAGTCAAGACTTCTACCTAGCGCTTTTTCGATATATGTTGTTATGTATCCAAAAGAAGTACCTACAAACTCTGAAAAAGCTGCTTCATTAGTAATAGCAATGCCCAGCTCTCTGATCATTTCTGCTATTGTGGTATTGGACAATTTCTCGCTATCCACTAAGGTGCCATCACAATCCAAGATAATTAGTTGGTAACTACTGATATCTATTTCTTCTTTTGTCTCCATGACGATGAGTTGGTAAAGTGCAAAGTTGGCAAATAAACTAACTTTGAGCCCATAGTTACTAATCTATAAAGATGAAGAATACATTAATTCTCCTGTTAATCATGTTGGCTCTATTAGCTGGTTATTTTTTAATGGGGGAGAAAGAGGAGACAAAGAGCTCTGTCAGGATAGAAGATAGGGAGTTTATACTGAAAGATCCTGATGCGGCAAAAACAATAACTATAGAGACAAAGGGAAGACCCATTGTTCATCTTTCGGAAACAAAGGATGGATGGTACATTAATAATAGGCACAAAGCCAATCAAAGGATAGTGCAGAATATGCTCACTACACTTAGTAAAATGACCATACTGTATATCCCTACCAAAGCGGCGGCTGAAACTGCTAAGAACAGAATGCAGATGCATGGAATAGAGATTAAGACTTTTGATAAAAATGGGGAAGTACTTACGGAATTCACTTTGGGCACTAACACTTCGATAGAAAATGGCACCTTTTGTCTGAAAAAAGGAGCAGACCAGGTCTATGTGATGAGCCTGCCTGCAATGGAAGGCGGTATTAGAAATTTCTTCACTCAGAATCATGAGGAGCTGAGGGATATGACCATTTTCGCCTACAAGCCTAATAACATTCGGAAAGTAACCGTGGACTACCCAAAAGATGTCAAAAACTCATTCTCTATAAAACGTAATGGTACTGCACTGGAATTATCTTCGCCTACGCAGATGAGTGGCCAGGTAGCTAATCAGAATATCATGGATGCCTACCTCAAAGATTTCCATAACTTACAATCAGAGTTTATTCAGAATGATCATATCTTCAAGGATACCATCTCTACCTTCATTCCTTTTATGGAGCTCACCATTGAGACTCTTGAAAATCCACCTTTGAAGTGTCAGATATACCCTACAAGAGATATGATGAATAGTAGAATAAATACCAGATCAGTAGACGATCTGACACTACAGCATGAAGGATATTTTCTCAACACAAATAGGGGAGATTTCTACATGGTTCAGGGTAGATTGTTCAATAAGTTTTTGAAAAAAGTATCTTACTTTTACGAAAAACCTACTGGTTGAAAACCAAGCAACTAAAAGCCTTATTCCTTTTCATTGCCTTTTTGCTGTCCGCACAGTACCTCATCTCGCATCATGTTGTATGGGGCTTCTTTGGACATAGGTTAATCAATAAGATGGCGGTGTTCACCCTGCCACAAGAAATGCTAGGGCTGTACAAAAAGCACATTCATTTTATAAGTGTCCATGCTGTAGATCCAGATAAGAGAAGATATGCACTAAAGAATGAAGCCTATCGCCATTATATAGACTTAGATCACTGGGGTACTTATCCTTTTGAGAATATACCCAGAGAGCTGGACGAGGCCATACTTAAGCATGGAAACTTAGTAGGTGTAAAGGATAAGGATACCTTAAATCTGAATCGCAGTATCATCGATATTGAAAGTTTCTACGATGATTTCATCTTCTTAGATAGATATTCTACATCTATAAGTTTGGAGCAGCTAGAAGTCAAGTCTCACTTAAGGGATAATACTACAACCTACGAAGAGCTCATCTTTCAGAATGATTTTGTGAGTTACGGAGTTCTTCCATACTTTCTTGAAGATTACTATAGGATACTTGTAAAGGTGATAACAAAGGGAGAACTGGAAAGCATATTGAAAGTCAGTGCTGATATTGGACATTATATAGGTGATGCTCACGTCCCCTTACATACCACTGAAAATTATAATGGCCAGTTAACGAATCAGTTGGGCATTCATGCCTTCTGGGAAAGCCGCTTACCAGAGTTGTTTGCCCATGATGAATATGATATGCTGGTGGGCAAGGCCGAATACATCACAGATAAAAAAGCTTACTTCTGGAAAATAGTTATGGATAGTCACTTTTTGCTAGAAGAAGTATTAAAAGATGAATTAGAAATCAAATCCACTTTTCCGGAAGACAAGCAATTTTGCTTTGACAACAGAAATGAATCTACAGTCAGAACCCAATGTCCAGAATATTCTGCAGCCTATCACAAAGCTCTGGACGGTATGGTGGAGCGGAGGATGCAAGATGCAATTTTATCTATAGGGAGTATTTGGTTTTCAGCATGGGTAGATGCTGGGCAGCCAGACCTGAGTTCACTGGTAGATAATCTTGATCAAGAAGCCCTACGAAAAGAACAAGAGCGCCTAGACCAGGCAAGAAATGGAAATGAGTCACAAGGCAGAGGCCATTAATAAGTAAAAGAAAGTATGAATTTTTCAAAGTTAGGATTGATATTAAGAGGTATGGCGATGGGAGTGGCAGAGGTTATTCCAGGTGTTTCGGGTGGGACAATAGCTTTTATTACAGGCATCTATAAGGCTTTACTAGACTCCATAAAGGCTGTAGATCATAATTTTATAGGTCTACTACTGGGGTTTAGAATTAAGGAGATGTGGGCTAAGATCAATGGGAACTTCTTGCTATGGCTCATCGGCGGTATGCTGGGCGGGATCTTGGTAGGAGTCTTTGGAGTGACTTATTTGTTAGAGCAATACCCAGAAGTCCTTTGGGGCTTGTTCTTTGGACTTATTCTAGCTTCTGTGCCACTCATGTTGTCCCAGATGAAAAACAAATCTGGTAATGCCATATTGCTCTTTGTTCTCGGAGCTATCATAGCTTATGGAGTAACCAGTCTGAGCCCTTCTGAAGGCTCCACTAACTATCTATATGTATTTGCTGCTGGAGTGATAGCTATTAGCGCTTTGGTGTTGCCAGGCATTTCTGGAAGTTTTATTCTCTTACTGATGGGCTTATATACGACTATCATACCTACCTTAAAGAATTTTCTTAAAACACAGGATTTATCTGACTTCATTTTATTAGCGGTATTTGGTATGGGATGTTTGACTGGGCTGCTAGGCTTTTCTAGATTAGTATCAGCTGCCTTCGAAAAATATCATGATGCGACTATAGCTGTTTTGTCTGGCTTTATGCTTGGCTCACTTAATAAGATATGGCCATGGAGAAATCCAGTAACTATACTCAATAAGGACAAGGCCTCATTTATTTCTCTAGATAAGACCAGTATTTCCGACTATGACTTGCTAGATGATGGGATCAAAATTGTGAAAGAAGACAATGTCTTCCCTTCAGATTACTTTTTTGAGCCACGTATACTTTTGGTTATGCTGGCTTTTTTATTAGGTCTTTTCCTCATTTTTCTTCTTTCCCGCTCTAACCTTAGTAAAGTGGACTCTGTCTAATTACCTACTTAGGAGCCTTGTAATTTAGGAATCAAAAAACTACCCGTATCCCCAATTTGTGATAACATATGGTAATATTATATAATATAAGTATGTATTATTCCCTTGTTTACAATGAGATTCATATATTTGTTATTTATAATATGTAATTAACCAAAACGCGTCTCATGCAATTCACAAGGAATTTCTTTGCAATTGTCCTTTTGATAACTATCCCTTTGACACTTATTACTGCACAAAAGCATCTGATCAAGGCCGAGAGGCAATTTGAACTAAAAGCTTTTAATCTAGCCATCGAAAATGCAAAGAAGGCTATAGAGAAAGACCCTGCATGTATAGATTGTCACCGTCTTGTTGCTGAATCATTCAGAATGATGAATAATAACGTGGATGCAGCAATTTGGTACCGAAAAATGGAGAGATTTCCCAACCTTCCTAGTGACTACGCTTTTAATTATGGCCTTCTTTTAAAAAGAATGGGGCAATATGACAAGGCAAAAAAGTACTTCAATGAGTACAGGATAATTAGTCCTGAGACAGGTGAATATTTCGCTCAAAGCTGCGATTTCGCTAAGGAAACTTTATCTTCTAAAAAGAATTTTGAGCTAAACCTTTTTGGTGTAAGTTCCAAGAATACTGATTTTGGTCCAGCGATTTTCGAAGACAAGATTGTCTTTTCTTCATTCAGACCGGATCTCGCCAGATCAAAAAAGAATACTAGCCTTATTCAAGATCAGAAGTGTCAGTTTTTTATAGCTGATAATGATTTTAAAAGTACCAAAGATGATATCAATTATCTCCTGCCAGAAAACAAAGAATCCTTTGACATGGGAGCGATTCACTACGCTGCTGCTGCTCCTATCTGTGCAGTTACCAGACATAATTTCAAGGATGGTGAAAAGCAGATATTCTCTAACGATCTAGAACTGACTCTGTATCTAGCTACGGTTAACTATAATGGTTCTTTCAAGGATTTAGAGCCTTTTCCACATAATGAGGTAGGTTATGCAACAGGTTTTGGAACTCTGAACCCAGCAGGTAATATTCTTTATTTCTCGTCTAACAGACCTGGAGGTGAAGGTGGATTCGATATTTATGCAAGCTATCTGAAAAACGGAGAATGGACTTATCCAGAAAATCTAGGTAAAAAAGTCAATTCTCCTGGTAACGAGATAACACCATTTTTTGATGGGGAGACATTGTACTATTCTTCTGATTACACTACAGGGCTCGGAGGCTTTGATGTATTTAGTACCTCAGTAAATACTGGAAAATGGAAGACTCCCACTAATATGGGTAACGGCGTCAATTCTCCAGAAGATGATTATTACTTTACTAAGCATCCAGTTTCTGAAAGTTACTATCTGACTTCTAATAGACTAGGAGGACGAGGAAGTCATGATATTTATCTTGTACACAGCATAGAGACACATGATGTAGAGCTAGAGTTTGCTTATGAAGAAACGGTCCCTAGGGCAGTAAACATAGATCAAGACGTTGTAAGTAGTGAAATTATACCTACTGCAAAAGCTGTAAACTTAGAACAAGATACTGATATATCAATCGCACCTATTCCAGAAAATATTATTACTGGAACTACCCAAGATGACGTGAATGAAACCACAGAGAATGTAGAAACGGAAAGCGAACTTATAGACTTCAATAAACTATTACCTCCTAAAGCAGTAGACCTTAATAGCACTAACTCTAGATCTATATCTCTAGCTGGTGCTAAAAGAGTTGCTTTCGGTGAAGTTATCAGGTCTAGTTCTAATGTTTACTTTATTCAGTTAGCCGCACTTTTTAGAAGTGAAGCAAATTTGAATGAATTCAGTTCATTGTCAGAATATGGCAGTATCTATAAGGTTAAGCATTCTAATGCTACCAAAGTGAAGCTAGGATATTTCCTAGATGAATATCAAGCTAAAGAAGTGCTGAGACAGGTGAAAGCAAGTGGTCATTCTGATGCCTTTATCACTTATGAAGTACTTAATACCTCCCGCATGGAACTAGTCACTGTCTCAGAAACTACTGTGGATAATTACAGTAATTCTAGCTTCAGTACAGCTACCACGACAGGTGATAATTATAAGATTAGATTAGCCTCTTACGAAGACCCCATATGGTTTGATATTTCCAAGGTGAATGACATAGGTGTTATAGAGCAATGGAGCAAAGGGGAGTGGACCATTTTTGTACTGAGCGGCTACAAGAGCATGCAAGAAGCTGAAGTTGCTAGAGTGGCAGCTATGAATAGAGGCTTTGCTGATGCAGAAGTAGTCTTAGATAGAAATGGGATACTGGAAAAATTAAAATAAAACGATTCAGATTTTATTCTAGAAGGCTGCCCTTAGGGTGGCCATTTTTTTTGTCCCTAACTATAGTTTACCCCAACCATAATTAAAGCTGACACTGATGCGATCGTCTTCTGACATATTCATGGGGACCTCATGCCTTAGCCAGCTTTCCCACAGTAAAACTTCACCCGCTTTGGGTTTTAGATAAATGAATTGCTTCATCTCATTCCGCGCTTGTTCTTTGCGCATAGGTGCAGCCATCATCATTGCTAGACGTGGATCTTCAAATTTTATAGCACTGGTACCAGTTGGCATTTTGACGTAGGTCGTTCCGCTGATTACACTATGAGGATGTATGTGCGACGTATGTATGCCCGCCTCTGGAAGGATATTTATCCAGATGGAATCCAACTTTAAGGCCTTACCATCTAAATCGAATTCTAGGTCCTCTGCAAAAGCCTGAGCATGTTTGTCCAATACTTTTATTAAGTCTTTGAATATGGGAAAACGCCAATCTAGGTCATTGAGAGAGGCATAGCTGGTGTAGCCTAGATAATCATTCTCATCACACCAGGCCTGCCCGGCTTCATCATCCGTAGCGATGGCATAACATGACTTTTCCAGTTCCTCTATTCCGACCGCATCATCTAACTCAGCTAGTGCTGCTTGGTATATCCGAGTAGCAAAGAAGGACTTAACTTTTGCCATATACTATACTGCTTTTACTAATAGTGCAGAAGCACCTCCACCTCCGTTGCATATGGCTGCGATGCCTGTTTTTCCTTTTTTGGAATTCAGAACATTGATAAGAGTAACCACAATTCTTGCCCCTGAAGCACCTAAGGGATGACCAAGAGATACAGAACCACCTAGCACGTTTACTTTTTCTTCTGGAACCTTGAGTAGTTTTTGGTAGGCTAAAGTAACTACGCTGAATGCCTCATTCACCTCAAAGAAATCTACTTCATCTAAGCTAATATTGGCTTGGCTGATCAACTTCTCAGTGGCCTTAGTAGGAGCAGTCGTAAACCATTCAGGCGCATGAGCAGCATCTGAAAAATCTGCTATCTCAGCAATCGGAGTAAGACTATATTTTTCCAAGGCTGCTTGACTAACCAAGATGAGCGCAGCTGCTCCATCATTAATAGTAGAAGCATTAGCTGCTGTGACAGTGCCTTCTTTTGAGAAGGCTGGTCTTAGCTTAGGAATCTTATCAAACTTCACTTTTTTAAATTCTTCATCCTCATCCATGAGTATAGGATCTGCTTTACGCTGAGGTATTTCGACAGGGACTATTTCATTTTTGAATATACCATGGCTGGTGCTATCAGCAGATTTCTTGTAAGATCCTATTGCAAAAGCATCTTGTTCTTCTCTTGTGATTTTATACTTAGTAGCTGTATTGTCTGCGCATACCCCCATGATACATTCGTTGTAGACATCTGTAAGACCATCCTTTTGTAAGCCATCCACTAGGCTGCCACTACCATATTTATAACCATATCTCGCATTAGGAAGGTAATAAGGTATCTGAGACATATTTTCCATGCCACCCGCAACAACCACGTCTTTCTGCCCTAGCATTATAGCCTGTGCAGCCAGCATGATAGATTTAGCTCCCGAGGAGCAGACTTTATTTATAGTCGTACAAGGTACAGTGTCTGGGATTCCTGCAAAGATAGAAGCCTGTCTAGCAGGGGCTTGGCCCAGGTTTGCTGATACTACATTACCCATGTAGACTTCTTCTACAGCAGCTGGATCTAGCTTGGCTCTATTAAGAGCGCCAGAAATAGCTTTTGCACCTAATTGTGTAGCAGATATACCTGATAGCATCCCTCCGAAACTTCCTATTGGTGTTCTGACAGCGGCGACAACATACACTTTATTCATAATTCTCTTTCTTTTGTTAGGCAAGTTGGTAAAATCTTTGTTAAAATAACTAGTACTAAGAATTAATGTTTGCAAAAACGCGTCTTGATAACGTGGCCTAAACTAAAAAAGATATGAGACTAATTACTTCTTTACTTTTTCTTCTCCTTTGTTCCTCAATAATTGCACAATCTGTTGCTAGAGATCAGAGCCCAGAAGCCATAGCTTTCCAAAAAGAATATGAAAAGAATATCAAGCTGACAAAGATAAATGGTGTCTACATTCCGGGTACATTGAAAGAAGCTCATAGACGTATCAGCAAGCTGACACCTAAAGCTTCCATTGCTAAATTCAAATCAGCACCTGAGAAAGAGGTCTGTAAGAAGTTGCACTTTGGGATAGGTAAGTGGCTGATTTCCAACTGGAATTTCTATAATGGTTCTCGTATATCACATTTGCTAAAAGGGAAAGGCGTGCTCCACCCAGATGATATGGCACAGTTCCTTTTAAGGACATATCATAGAAGTTTGAATGACCTAGAATTAGACGAAGAAGCGCTCGCGGAAGAGTTAGCAGTAGAAAGAAAAAGAAAGGCAGCAGAAGCCTTCGGGTTCTAGCTTATTTGAAAAGTTTCCGCATTGATTTATAAAGTTATTCTACATTTGCGGCACAAATGTTAATGTTTTTAATCTATCTAGCCTTAGATTTCAAGCAATCTGAACGAACAGGTTAATTGACATTGTGAAGTTAAAAAGTTTGAATTTTTGAGACTTAATTAAGGTAGAAAGAGCTTCTATCTTACCTAGATTATACTGAATGGCAACAAAATTATTGATTGTTGAGTCCCCGGCCAAAGCCAAAACTATCAACAAATATTTAGGTGATGACTTTATAGTTAAGTCTAGTGTCGGACATATCAGAGACCTTGACAAAGGAAAGAAAGGAATAGATATAGAAAATAATTTTGCGCTGTCATATGTCGTATCTGAAGGCAAGCAAAAGGTTGTGAGAGATCTAAAGTCTGCAGCCAAGAAAGTAAAAGAAGTATGGTTAGCAACGGATGAGGACCGTGAAGGAGAGGCGATCTCATGGCACTTGTGTAAAGTTTTAGACCTAGACGAAAAGACAACTAAGAGAATCGTTTTCCGGGAAATTACTGAGTCTGCTATACAGAATGCTATCAAGGAACCGAGAAACGTAGACCTTAATATAGTTAATGCCCAGCAGGCTAGAAGAGTAATAGATAGGTTAGTAGGATTTGAATTATCTGAAACCTTATGGAGAAAAATAAAACCTAAGTTGTCAGGTGGTAGAGTACAGTCAGTAACGCTTAAGCTAGTAGTAGAGAGAGAACGTGAGATAGAAGCACATGAAGCAAGACCATTCTATAAAGTCCTTGCTCTATTCAAAGTAAAGAATGAAGCAGGCAAATTAGTCGAGCTCAAGTCCGAACTCAAGAATAGACTGAGTACTTATGAAGAAGCAGAAGCTTTTCTTACAGCTCTTCAGGGATCAGACTACTCCATCAGTAATATAACTGTCAAGCCCTCAAAAAGAAAGCCGCCTGCGCCATTTACAACCTCTACTCTACAACAGGAGGCTAGTAGAAAACTCTATTTCAGTGTCAGCCGTACAATGCAGGTCGCACAGAGGCTCTATGAGGGTGGGAACATCTCTTATATGAGAACCGATTCCACTAAACTGAGTGAGCAGGCACTAGCAGCCATAGAAACACAGGTGACATCTAAATATGGTGAGAAATATTCTGAGGTCAGAAGATTTAAGACTAAAGGAGATAGCGCGCAAGAAGCGCACGAGGCCATACGTCCCACATATTTCGACAAAGATTCTCTACCCTTATCTAAGGAAGTAGATGAAGATATGCGAAAGCTCTATGGACTTATCTGGCAAAGAACTATGGCTTGTCAGATGTCAGATGCTCTATTAGAAAGAACCAAAGTAGATATCAGCACTCAGACAGATGCCGTTTTCCAAGCTAATGGAGAGGTGCTGAAATTTGATGGTTTTCTAAAAGTATATATGGAAGCCAAGCATGATGACGATGACTCGGAAGCAGCAGGCATCTTGCCTCCGCTTACAGTAGGGCAGAAATTGGATATGGATAATATTCAAGCCATAGAAAGATTTACGAGACCACCTTCTAGATATACTGAAGCAACTTTGGTGAAGAAATTAGAGGAGCTAGGCATCGGAAGACCTTCTACTTATGCGCCGACCATCTCCAAAATTATGGAGAAGAGCAGAGGTTATGTGTCCAAGGAAAAGAAGGATGGTGTAGAACGGAAGTATAATATTCTGACACTGAAAGCTGACAAGGTAGCCAACGAGGTACATTCTGAAATTACTGGAGCTGTAAGTAACAGATTGTATCCCACTGATATGGGCAAGATGGTAAGTGATTTTCTCTCTGAACATTTCAAGGAGGTGATGACCTACAGCTTCACCAAGGAGATAGAAGATAAGCTAGATGAAATAGCCAAAGGGGCAGAAGACTGGCTAGGAATGATAGAAAATTTCTATGGACCTTTTCATGAGACGGTAGAAGAAACGATAAAGACAGCGGCAAGAGTTAAGGGAAGAAGAGACCTAGGAATCGACGAAAAAACAGGCCATACTATATTGGCTCAGATGAGTAGATATGGGCCAGTAGTGCAGATAGGTACAGTAGAAGAAGTAGGAGAGGAGGGCAAGCCACGGTTTGCCAGCCTGAAAAGAGGGCAGTCTTTAGAAACGATAACTCTAGAGGATGCGATAGAACTCTTTAAGTTACCTATAGACCTCGGGCCTTATGAGGGGAGTAATGTAGTGGTGAAGTCTGGAAGATTTGGACCATATATCAATCACAACGAGAAGAATATTACTATTCCCAAAGGTGAAGATCCGCTTACTCTGACTTTTGCTCGAGGAGTAGAACTGATAGAAGATAGGAAGATCCTCGATGCCCCTATAGCAACTTATAAAGGAGAAGAAGTCACAAAAGGTAAAGGGAGATTTGGTCCTTTCCTTAAGTACAAAGAATTCTTTATCAATATTCCTAGAAGATACGATCACGAAAACCTAAAGCAGGAAGAGATCTTTGAGTTGATAGAGGCGAAAATAGAAAAAGAAGCAAACCGATATATCATGCAATGGCCAGAGGATAACATTGCTCTAGAGAATGGTAGATGGGGACCTTTTATCAGATACAAAAAGAAGTCTTTCAAGATTGGGAAAAAAGAGGATGGAGAACGCTATACTTCTGAGGAAGCTAAGGAGTTATTTACCCTTGAAAAGATAAAAGATATCCTCACTGATGAAGGTGTCAAGCTGCCTAAAAAGAAAGCCCCTAAGAAAAAGGCTGCTCCAAAAAAGAAAGCAGCACCCAAGAAAAAGCCTAAGAAATAGGACTCTGAGGACTTTGTAAATAGGAAACGAGATCTTGGGCGATGATGGCGGAGCTATTTCCCTGACCTAAGTCTTTTCTGATGTCTTGATAGATGGCGATTGTACTCAGACGCGTCTCATAATCACTATATCTTTCAAAATATGTTTCTAAAGCCAGCTCATTAAAAGCATCTTGTAGCAGTTCTGGTACCACTTCTTTTTGGGCAATCAGATTGACAAGAGATATATATTCAGTCTTCACGAGTCTTTTACCTATCATAAAGGAAATATTGCTCGTCTTGTAGATTACAATTTGAGGCACCTGAAAAAGAGCCAGTTCTAAAGTTGCCGTTCCGCTACTAGAAATGGCAAAATCCACTTCTCTCATCACCTCGTAAGCTGCATCGTATCTGATATCTATATTGGCAGCATACTGGTCCATGTGCTCTACATAATAAGCCTTGGGAATGTGACTTACGCCAGCGATAACAAAGTGGTATTCTGGTTTGTCTACAGCAAAGGCTAACATCACTTTTAAGTGCTTAGCTATTTCTTGTTTTCTACTCCCAGGGAATAGTCCTATTTTACCCACCTTTATGGGTACTACTTTCTTACTCTCAGAAATCACTTCTAATAGAGGGTGGCCTACATAATGACATTCTGTATCCAGATTGGTATAAAATTCTTTTTCGAAAGGAAGTATGACATAGAATCTGTCTATGTAATCTCTTAGAATTTTATGTCTTTTTTCTTTCCATGCCCATAGTTGCGGAGAGATATAGTAAGCAGTTTTGTAACCTTTCTGTTTTGCCCAGGTAGCCATCCTTAGGTTGAAGCCAGGGTAGTCTATGAAGAGAACAAGATCAGGCTCGTATTGCTGAATACTATATTTAGCAAAGGCAAAGAACTCCCTGATTTTGAAGGCGTTTTTTGCAACTTCATAGAAGCCCATAAAGGAGGTTTCTTTTATAGATTTTAGTTGACCTGTTGATACTGCTTTCATCTTGGGACCACCCCAATATTTAAATTCAGCTTCTGCATCCAATAACTTGATTTGTTGCATAAGTAAGCTGCCATAAAGATCGCCTGAAGATTCTCCTGCTATGAGATAGTATTTCATCTAGTTGCTAGAAACTGATCCCTAAAAAGAAATGTGCCGCCCACATACCTGCATATATGAAGGTAGCAAGTACACAGCCACGAAGTATGTTTGTATAACGCATATTGCTGGCCAGTTGGGTAGGGATGATATTGCAACAGATGGCGAGTAAGGCCAGAGTCTTTAATCTCTTGGTGATAGTACTGCCTGTCACACTATCCATAACTCCTGCATCTGTGAGCATAGTAAAAACCTGGTCTATAACCCAGTATCCTATGACTGGTACGGTTGCACCCAGCATAAATCCTATCCAAAAATTGTCGTTCTTTTTTTCGCGCATCATTTAAATGTTTTCAAGATATTTCATCTCTTCCAATACTGCATAATGAGTTAGGTCATGTTGAGAAGGCACTACTGATACATAACCATTCTGCAGAGCCATTAGGTCAGAGTTAGGATCTTTAGCATCTATCTTAAAGTTTCCAGCTAACCAGTAATACGGTCGTTCCCTCGGGTCTTTATTCTCAAGAAAATCTTCTTCCCATGAGCCCTTGCCCTGCTTACATACTTTGATACCTTTTATTTCACTAAGAGGTAGATTAGGAAAATTGACATTCAATAATTTACTTTCTGTTACATCAGATTGGAGAACTGACTCCATTATTTTTTTTGCATAATGTTTTCCTGCACTCATATCTACTTTGTACGAAAAACTGTCCAAGGAAAAACCAATAGATCTGATACCTTCTATGCTGGCTTCCATAGCTGCAGACATGGTTCCAGAATAGATAATATTGATGGAGGCATTTGAACCATGATTGATACCAGAGACACAGAGGTCTATTTGCTTGTTTTTGAGCAGGACATTCTTAGCCAGTTTGACACAATCTGCAGGTGTGCCTGAGCACTCATAGGCAGTAATACCTTCAAAGATGTCTACTTCCTTGAGTCTGATAGGTTTGGAAATAGTAATAGCATGGCCTTGGCCTGACTGAGGTGAATCAGGGGCTACCACAAATGGTGTACCCAGTTCTGACGCAGCTTCTATGAGGGCTCGGATACCAGGGGAGGTAATACCATCATCATTGGTAACTAAGATTAAAGGCCTGCTCATGTAAATATTTTAGGTAAAAGATGGCAAGATACTTTAATCATCTCTTAGTTAGGAGTAGCTTTTACTGAATTTAGTCCAACCATTTTATGTTCTTTGTGTTCTATATTTTTTTATTCATTAAAGCGATTTTTATTAATGGGGAAAACGGGCATTTTATTAGTTAATCTAGGGACACCAGACGATCCCTCCACGGGCTCAGTTAGGAGATACCTCAGACAATTCCTGTTAGATGGTAGAGTTATAGATATCAATCCTGTTTTGAGGAATATTCTTGTCCGATTGATTATAGCACCCTTTAGAGCTCGATCATCTGGAAAGCTTTACAAAGAATTGTGGACAGAGGATGGCTCTCCTCTAAAGCACTACGGCTATAAGGTTAAGGAAATGCTTCAGCAAAAAATGGGACAGGATTATCTAGTAGAGCTAGGTATGCGCTATCAGAACCCTTCCATAGAATCTGCCGCAAAGTCTTTACAGGCTGCCAATGTAGATAAGATAGTCATCTTTCCTATGTTCCCACATTATGCCTCTGCTAGCTCAGGCTCGGCTATAGAAGAGACTATGAAGGTTATTACTAGTTGGCTAACCATACCTGAGTTAGCTTGCATCAGTTCTTATCATGACCATCCTAAGCTGATACAGGTGTTTGCTGATAATGCCAGAAAATATGATATGTCAGATTATGACCATTTTCTGTTCTCTTTCCACGGTATTCCGCAGCGCCAACTCAGAAAATCTGATACGAATAACCATTGCCTGAAAACTAAGGATTGCTGTCAGAAGATCTGTGAATCTAATAAAATGTGTTACTCAGCTCAGTGCTACGATACGGCATTTAAGATTGCAGATAATTTAGGCTTGAGCAAAGAGCAATATTCTATCGGTTTCCAGTCTCGTTTGGGTAAAGACCCTTGGACTGAGCCTTTTACACCAGATGTACTGAAAAAATTATCCAAGGAGGGCATAAAAAAGTTGCTTGTCTTTTCTCCATCTTTCGTTTCTGATTGTCTAGAGACAACCATAGAGATAGGCGATGAATATCACGAAGAATTTTTGGAGATGGGAGGAGAGAAATTAGATCTGGTAGAAAGTCTTAATGACAGTGAACTATGGGTGGAGGCTATAGAAGATATATTAAAACCCTACTTGTAAAAAACTGCTTATTTTAATTCTGCTATTACATCTAACGGTGATTTCACTACCTGATCCATTTTGACTTTTATCTCAGCGCTGAGAGGTAGAAAGATGTCTACTCTAGATCCGAATTTTATAAAACCCATTTCCTGACTCTGCTTGACAGCTTGCCCTTCTTTGAGATTGTTTACAATTCTTCTAGCCAGCGCACCTGCTATCTGTCTGATAAGTACTTTACCATTTTTGGTTTCATAAGAGGTTGTGAATCTTTCATTCTCAGTAGAGGACTTGGGATGCCATGCAACAAGGTATTTACCAGAATGATATTTGAGATATTCTACTGTTCCTGAGACAGGGTTTCTGTTGATATGCACATTAAGAGGAGACATAAATACAGATACTTGCCAGCATTCTGTTTTAAGGAATTCTGGTTCGAAAGTTTTTTCTATAACTACAACTTTTCCATCAGCAGGCGTATAAACTAGAGAATCGTTCTCTGGATGAATTTTTCTATTCGGACTTCTAAAAAACTGTAACACTATTATTAGAATCACTAAGCAAATCAAGGCTGATAAAAGCATCAGCCACTGAGGGAACCACACATTCGAGCTTACCAGAAATAAAGCTGAGAAAACAAGGGTTGCAAATAATGTAGGGTAACCTTCTTTATGAAACTTCATCTATCTATTTTGAAATAAAATATACGAATGCACTTACCGCTGGCAAGCAAAATATAAATCCATCAAAGCGATCTAAGAAACCACCATGTCCAGGAAATATATTACTAGAGTCCTTGATATTGAGTTGTCTTTTCATTTTGGATTCTACCAGATCACCTGCTGATCCTATGAGCCACACAAGTAAAGCTATTATTGCCCATTCGCGCATGCTAAACTGCCCAAAGACATTGTAAATAAAATAAGAACACAAAATTGTAATCATCCCAGCTCCAAAAAAACCCTCTCGCGTTTTGCCGGGAGAAATAGTAGGCATCAGCTTATGCTTGCCTATACTCTTGCCCACCATATATGCCGAGATATCACTTATCCATACAAGAAACAAAGAACCAATAAGTAGCGCTTTGAAGTAAGGTTGGTCATGAAAGATAAGCAAACAACAAAGTGGAACCGAAGTGTACACTAGTGCATATAACCAGGCAGAACTTGTTGTTCTAGACACAATAGAACTAAATAATAAATCTGTAAGTAACAGAACAGTAGCAAGACAACCCAGAATAACAATAATATTTGGCGCTAGTCCCTCATATGATACAAATGATAGCCCTAAAGCCGTTGCAAGACTTATTAGCAGTGCAACTAGATATTTTGATATTGGTTTGTAATGCAGGCCAAAAAACTCCAGAAGTGTAGCAAGAATCAACAGTAGGAGAAAAAGTACCCTAGTGAAATTATTAAAAAAGATGAGGAATAAGATTGGGAATCCCATCAGTAATCCTGTAATAGTTCTTTCTTTTAGTCCTTCTGACAACTCCTTCTTTTAAATTTGAGGCATTTATGCGTGGCTTACCGTCGTGATTGCACAAAATACAATAACTAGAAATGGCTAAGACAAGACTCAGTGTAAATATTAACAAGGTAGCCTTGATAAGGAACGCTAGAGGAGAGAGCAGACCGGATCTTATTCAGTTTGCTATGGATTGTGAAGAGTTTGGTGCTCAAGGTATTACTGTGCATCCCAGACCAGATGAAAGACACATAAGGTATGACGATCTTCCTAGACTGAAAGAGGTTGTAACTACCGAGTTCAATATTGAAGGCTATCCCAATAGAAAATTCATAGATAATGTATGTCGAGTCTGTCCGCACCAGGTGACTTTAGTCCCTGATCCTCCAGGGGTATTGACCTCCAGTGAGGGATGGGATGCCCTAGCTAACAAGTCCTTACTAAAAGAAGTTATAGACGAATTTCATGCTCATAAGATCAGAGTCTCTATTTTTCTTAATGCAGCGATCTCTGATGTAGCAGCTGCAGCAGAGACAGGTACTGACAGAATAGAGTTTTATACAGGAACTTATGCGAAAAATTACTTTCAGGATAAAGAGACAGCTGTTCATCCCCATATTGAGGCTGCAAAAGAGGCAGTAAAGCTAAGCCTAGGAGTGAATGCTGGGCACGATTTAGATTTAGATAACCTCCATTATTATGTGAGTCAGGTTCCTGATGTTCTTGAAGTTTCTATAGGCCATGCTCTGATTTCTGATGCGCTATATTTTGGGATTCAAAACACAGTTTCCATGTATCTACATCAGATCGCCAAGAAATAATTCCATATTAAAGTCGGTAGATATTAGATTTTCAAAATAATATTTGCCAAACATATCTTTACCCAACCAAAGTTCTAATACCGCAGTCTAAGTAAATAGATGTTAACCCCATGTTAAAAAATTACGCATTTTTTAATGTGGTGTATCATATAATTTATACTTTAGGCGATTAAAGCGAGTCCTTTTAGTAGGATTGAAAGACGAATCAGTATGAAAAAACTACTTATCTAGACAATTCTGTCTAGATATTTCATTGATACGCCTTTCCATTTCGCTTATTATTTTTTTGAATCTTTTTAATCAAATCAGATAATATGAAAAAAGTATTAGGGCTGCTATTCTTTGCAGTTATGTTCACAGTGTCCTTATCGGCACAAAGGACAGTAAGTGGTACTGTTATAGATGATACAGGTCTTCCTGTCATCGGTGCCAGTGTCCTTGTCAAAGGTCAAGACATAGGTACTATCACCGACATTGATGGTACTTACCAACTTTCAGTTCCTGAGGGAGCTGAGAAAATTGTCATTTCTTACACTGGGTATGGTACTCAGGAAATAGACGTGATGAATGGTAATGTCTTCGATATTACGATGGCAGAAGGAGCGGTTTTAGATGAAATCGTTGTAACTGGTCTCGGTATCAAGAAAGAAAAGAAAGCATTGGGTTATGGGGTTTCCACTATTGGGGCCGATGGAATAGCCGAAAGAGGTGAAACCGATGTCGCCAGAATTCTTAATGGAAAAGCCACTGGTGTCAATATTCAGCAAACGTCAGGAATGGCAGGGTCTGGTACTAACATCATTATTAGAGGATATTCATCTATTACTGGGTCTAACCAGCCATTATTCGTAGTGGACGGTGTTCCTTTTAATACTGATACCAATACAGACGCCTCTAATTTTACTCAAGGTTCTGCAACTGCATCTTCAAGATTTTTGGATTTAGATCCAAATAACATAGCAGATATCAGTATCCTGAAAGGTCTTTCTGCTACTGTTCTTTATGGCGAAGCAGGAAGAAACGGAGTAATCCTAGTTACGACGAAAACAGGTGAAGGTGCAAGTAAGGAGAATGAAGATTTAGGTATAAGTGTAACTCAAGGGTTCTCTGTATCTAGAATCGCTAATATTCCAAATTACCAAAACACTTATGGAAATGGATTCTCTGGAAATTATGGAGCATTCTTCTCTAACTGGGGACCATCTTTTGATGTGAGAGGAAGCAATGGCGTAGCTGAAGATGGTACAATCCCACATCCGTATGACAATAGTAGAAATGTACCAAGAAATGATGACGGGACTGTTGCAGCAGATGCAAGATTACCTCAGTTTGCTGATAGACGTTACGAGTATAGACCTTATGAATCAGTAGAGAATTTCTTTGAGGATGGAACTGGTTCTAATACCTCAATATTTGTAGACAAAAAACTAGGTAAAACATCTTTTGCGGCATCCTACAGTTATGCTAAAGATGGTGGGTTTACGCCTAAAAGAGGAAAAGTTAGAGCAACGGAAGGAGCTGAAGGAGAGTTACCTACATATCAGTACATTCCAGATGGTGAAGAAACTAATGTTTACAAAAAGCATAACATTGCTTTAGGAGCTTCTACAGATTTAGGAAGAGGATGGACAATGAGAGGTTCATTCAATTATCTTACTTCAAATAGAGTAAATCCACCTGCAGCTTCTGCTGGATTTTTATCAACCGTACCAGGTGGTAATGCTTCTTTATTTTCTGACGTATTATATACTCCAAGGTCTGTTGATTTACTGCACCTTCCATATGAAGCTGCTGATGGTTCTATGGTTTACTATCGAGGTGGTTCTCCAATTCAGAACCCACTTTGGACTTTGAATAATACTAAAGAAGAAGAAAACATTGATAGATTTTTCGGACGATTGGAATTTGGATACAAAATTAATGATAACCTAAGTTTGCAAGTAAGAGGTGGAGCTGATCAGTATACTCAAGCAAATGCTTCTCAAGTTAACAAGGGTGGCTCGCAAATTCCAGATGGTCAATATTTCACATCTACAAGAGTAAACAAGATTTACGACCACGTAGCAAACTTGATGTATAACTTCCCACTAGGGATCAATGAAGATTTCTCTATTGATGGTTTGATAGGTGTTAACTTTAGAGGAGAGTCTAATGATTATAGTTTACTATCTAGTACTGAACAGTTTGTATTCGATTTGTTTGCGCATCAAAATTTTGCAACTCAGGAATCTTTCTCATTCATAACTAGAGAAAAGACTAATGGTCTATATGGTACAGCCACTCTAGGTTATAAGAACTTCCTTTATGTTGGATTGCAGGCTAGAAATGATTGGACTTCTACACTTCCAGAAGCAAATAGATCTGTATTCTATCCATCTGCGAGTATCTCTTTCATACCGAGTGAGCTTGGAATTTTTGGAGGATCTGCAATTGAATACTTGAAATTCAGATTAGGATATGGAACTTCTGCTGGTTATCCGGATCCTTATGTAACATCTAGTATTTTAGCAACTGATGCAAATGCATTCAATAATGGAGCTGTTGTTCAAACAAACGCAGTGAGTAGTACTCTAGGTAATCCAAATCTACAAGCTGAGAAAATAAACGAATTAGAGTTCGGTGTGGAAACTAACTTGTTTAGAAACAGAATTACATTAGACGCTTCATATTACAACAAGACTTCTGAAGATCTTTTGATTAATCTTCCTTTGGATCCATCAACAGGATACCATTCAACAACTGTGAATGGGGCATCTGTCTCAAATAAAGGAGTGGAAATAGGTTTGACTTTGAGACCACTAACAAACAAAATTAACTGGTCTTCAACATTCAACTTTACAAAGAACACAAACATAGTTGAGTCAATTATTGATGGTGTAGACCTTGTAGTAATTTCTGGATTTACTGGACTAGGTAATTATGCAGTTCCAGGTGAGCCATATGCTTCGATATATGGAACAGCATTCCAAAAGAATGAAAATGGTGAGAATCTTGTAAACTCTCTTGGTGAATTTGAAGAAACAGCAGAGTCTGTGAATATTGGAGATCCTAATCCTAACTTTACCTTAGATTGGATAAACACAATAAGCATTGGGAATTTAGCTTTCAATGTCCAACTTGCTTACCAAGATGGTGGAGATGTTTACTCGGCTACGGCATTGACCTTATTAGGTAGAGGAAACACAGTAGACACAGATTTCAATAGGTTCTTACCAATTGTTCTTCCTGGTTCTGCGGCGGACGGTTCTCCTAATAATGTACAGACTTATGCAGGTGACGCATGGTTCTCAGCTTTTGGTGCTGCTAATGAAGGTGCTGTTTTCGATGCTACTAATATCAGAATTAGAGAAATATCTGCTTCGTATGCTTTCCCTGATGACCTTTTTGAGGGTTCACCTTTTAGAAATCTATCAGTGAAATTTTACGGAAATAATATTTGGTACAAGGCAGTTAACTTCCCAGAAGGATTGAATTTTGATCCTGAAGTACTGAGTTTAGGTGTAGGTAATGGTAGAGGTTTTGATTACTTAACAGGACCTACTTCTAAGAGATATGGAGTATCCCTAAATGCTAAATTCTAAAAATTGATAAAAATGAAATTAACATATAAATTAATAATTCTTTCGTTAGTCTTTTTGGGACTAGCCTGTGGGGAATTAGGAGATTTGGATATTAACCAAAACCCTAATGCACCCTCTGTAGACCAGACAGAGCCAGGGTTTCTTTTTAACACAGTACAGTTAGGCTTGGGTGAGTTCTTTTCTGAATCACTTGATGAGACGCAAGCATTGACAAGACAAAGGCATATGAATGCTTTTTTCTATGATAACTTTTTATCTCCAGATGATGTAAACGATCTATGGAGAGATGCTTACTCTGGTTTATCTGAGAACAATATCGTTGATCCAACGGATTCATACAGTGGATTTTTACAAAATGCTGTAACACTAGAAAACCTTATAAGTGACCAACCAGCGTTTGCAGGGATGAATGGTGCTACTAAGATTATGAGGTCTTATGTAATGACTTCACTCGTGGATTTATTTGGCCCAATTCCTTACAGCGAGGCATTCCAAGGTACAGATATAATCAGCCCTAAAGTTGATTCAGGCGAAGATGTTTATGCTGGTGCCCTTATGGCACTAGATGAAGCGATTGCAATTTTATCTACAGAAGGAGTAGCTGTGACAAATGATTTGTATTATGGAGGGTCTGCTGCTAATTGGGTGACCTTAGCTAATACGCTAAAAATGAGAATCTACAATAATACAAGATTAGTAGATTCTGATGCAGGTTCTAAAATTAAAGCAATAGTTGATGCAGGAGACTTTATAGGTGCTTCAGGAGCTGACTTTGATTTTCAGTTTGGTTCAGAGAGAACTGATCCTGATTCACGTCATCCTGGATATATTGATGATTATGAAGCGGATGATGGTTTGTACTTTGGAAATTATTCTATGTGGTTAGTTGTTGGTGATAAAGAGGCAGAAGATCCTAGAGCTAGATTTTATTACTATAGACAGCAGGCATCTTTTACAGAAGCAAATATAGATCGTAATGATTGGGATTGTGTATTGACAGATGCACCATTCGATGCTATCCCTCCAGGACAAGATGACCATATCACATCTGTCGATCCGAATCTACCATTTTGTATAGCAGCTGCAAATGGTTATATGGGCAGAGATCATGGAAACGGCCAAGGTATTCCTCCTGATGGCCCTCTAAGAACAGAATATGGTGTATATCCGGCTGGTGGTGCATTCGATGATAATAGTACTAATTTCACTCAAGCTGATGGAACACTTGGTGCCTTAGGTGCAGGTATTCACCCGATCTGGAATAGTGCTTTTACACATTTCTTGAGAGCAGAGGCAGCTTTAGAAGCTGGAACAGGGGAAGATGCTAGAGAGCAATTAGAATTAGCTGTAAGAGCTTCTATAGCTAAGGTTGCAGGTTTTGAGTCTATTATTCCTTCATCTACACTAACACGTCAAATCGGCACAAATCCTGATACACAAGAACCAATTTTGGCGAACACTTTACTTCCAAATGATAGTACAATTACAGCATATGTTACTGAAGTAATGGATCGTTATGATGCTGCTGGTGACAAGCTAGATGTCGTTATGAAAGAGTACTACATCGCTGCTTTTGGAAA